>DATFRN010000411.1:0-8183 GCA_035263165.1 Acidimicrobiales bacterium
TTGGGGGTCGACATGTGGGGTACGCGGCGCGGACGCCTGCTCGCGGGGCTGGCGGTCGCCGCCAGCGTGCTCGGGATCGGGGCGGCGCCGGCCGGCGCCCAGACCGCTCCCCCACCCACCGGGCCCCCGGCCACGGCGACGCCCACCACCGGGCCCGCGGCCACCGCGACGCCCACCCCCACCGGGCCGCAGGCCACGGTCACCGCCACGACCACGCCCCCCACCACGCCGGCGCCCACCGGGCCCCCGGCCACGGTCGCGCCCGCGGCCACGCCGCCGACCGGGCCCCAGGTGACGGTCACGCCCACCACCGGGCTCACCGACGGCGCCAAGGTGACGATCAAGGTCACCGGGCTGGCGGCCGGCACCTTCGTCGGCGCCTCCCAGTGCGGCGGCACCGACGCCAACGTCGACGACTGCGACTTCCAGGACTTCCCCTTCGCCCAGGCCGGCTCCGGTGGCACCGCGACCCTGACCCTGGCGGTCGACGCCGTCCTCCACCTCTTCAGCCAGGACGCGCCGGTCGACTGCCGCATCGCCACCTGCGCGGTCAACGTCGAGATCGAGTCGTCCACCAGCGTCACCACCACCCCGCGGGTGCCGATCGCCTTCGCCCCCGGCACCCCCCTGGCCCCGCCCCCCACCATCGCCATCACCCCGGCGCCGACGGCCCCGCTGCGCGACGGCCAGGCCGTGAACGTGCGGGTCACCGGCATGGTGTGGGGCACCTTCGCCACCGTCCTCGAGTGCAGCGCCGACCCCGTCGACCAGAGCGACTGCGACTTCGACACGGCCATCAGCGTGTCGGTCACCAATGGCTCCTTCACCCTGCCGTACACGCTCTCCTCCCGCATCGGCACCGACCGTCTCGGCACCGTCGACTGCGCCCAGGCGGGCAAGTGCGTGCTGGTGGCCACGCTCGGCAACGGCGAGGCGCCCGAGAAGACGGGCGTCCTGCCGCTCGTGTTCGATCCCGCGGGCGGCTTCGTCGTCCCCACGATGACGGTCACCCCGGCCACCGACCTGGTGGACGGGCAGAACGTGACCGTCGCGGGCAAGGGCTTCCCGACCGCCGAGTTCACCTTCGTCAACATCTACGTGTGCGGCCCGGCGTCGGCCGGCCGGCCCTGCGACTTCCTCGACGAGGTCGACGAGCCCGCCAACGGCGCGTTCTCCCGTCAGGTCGAGGTGAGCGCCCAGATCTTCGGCGGCGCGGAGCCGGTCGACTGCCGGGACCCGGCGACGCCGTGCGACCTGGTGGCCACGACCGGCTCGACCCGGTCGCCGCGCGCCGCCATCGCACCGCTGGCCTTCCGGCCCGGCGGGCCGCTGCGCCCCGGCCCCGAGATCAGCCTCACCCCGGCAACCGGGCTGCCCAACGAGGGCGACGTCCACGTCGCCGGCAGCCACTTCGGGCGGGGCGACTTCGTCCAGCTCCAGGTCTGCCGCACGGGCGACATCGGGCGCTGCGACGACCAGGCCGAGGCGTTCGTGTCGGCCGAGGACGACGGCACCTTCGCCACCGACCTGAGCGTGGCCGCCACCTTCACCGACCCCGACGGCCAGGCCGTGGACTGCCGGGCCGACCCCGGCTGCCAGGTCGTGGCCCGCGACTTCGAGCGCAACCGGACGGCCACGGCCCCGCTGGCCTTCGGCCCCGCCCCCACGCCCACCCGCTACCTCGACCCGGTGTTCGACCAGGTCGACGTCACCCGGGACGTCGTCTACCGCAACACCACCGACGCCGCCGGCCGGCCCGTGCAGCTCACGCTCGACGTCTACCAGCCGGTCGGCGACACCGCCGGGCTCCGGCCGGCGCTGGTGTGGCTGCCCGACGGCTGGTTCGGCGGTCCCGGCAGCGACCTGGCCGCCCGCTACGCCGACGCCTTCGCCCGCCGCGGCTACGTCGTGATCACCCCCGACGTGCGCACCCGGCCCGGCCTCCAGTGCTGCCCGACCGACGACGCCGTCGGGATCAAGGGCGCGCTGCTCGACGCCTACGACGACGCCACCGCCGCGGTGCGGTGGCTCGGCGCCCACGCCGGCGACTACCGGGTCGACCCCCAGGCCATCGTGGCCGGCGGCAGCCAGGGCGGCGGCGCCACCGCGCTCGACCTGGCCCATCTGCCCGGCCAGGAGGGCCGGCCCAAGGGGTCGGTCGTGGCCGCCGCCGTGGGCGTGGCCGGCGTCGACCTCGGCCGGCCGGACAAGGGCGAGCCGGCCGTCCTGGCCCTGCACGACGTGAACGACCAGACCGCGCCGCTGCACCTGTCCCAGTGGGCCTGCACCCGGGCCCACGCCGTCGGGTCGCGCTGCGAGACGTTCGGCTACTCGGGCTTCTTCGACGACCTGGCCAGGAACCGCCAGCGCGACATCACCGGCAGGGCCGCGCGCTTCCTGGCCGGCGGCGTGCTGATCGACCGCGGCTTCATCCAGCGTTCGGTCGTGCCCGCGGCCGCCCGGCCGGCGACGCCCGGCAGCGCCGGGTTCGCCCTGGCCGCCGACTCGGAGCCGGCGCCCACGTCCGGCCGCACCGGGGTCGCCCTGGCGGTGCTGGGCGTCGTGCTGGTCGGCCTGGGCTGGACCCGCCGGCGCAGCGACGCCGGCGCCATCGGCGGCACCGGTCTGATCGCCATCGCCGCGGTGGCCGTGCTCGGGATCGGCGCCGTCGGCACCTGGGGCGCGATCAACGACTGGTCGCTCGGCGGCCCCAAGGAGGAGGAGACCTCCGACCCGCCGACGACCGAGCACGACATGGGCGCCATGGAGGGCATGGACCACGACAAGACGCCCATGAACCACGACAGCACGACGGGGGGCGGCGACCACGACGCCCACGGCGGCACCGGGGCCGGCACCGGGCATGACGCCCACGACGCCTCGACCGGCGGCGGCGACCACGACGCCCACGGCGGCACCGGGGCGGGCACCGGCCACGACGCCCACGGCGGCACCGGGGCCGGCACCGGCCACGACGCCCACGGCGACACCAGGGCCGGCACCGGCCACGACGCCCACGGCGGCGGGGCCACGACCCACGGCCACACCGGCGGGCCCGGCGGCCACACCGGCGGCGGCAGCCACGGCCACACCGAGCCGCCCCCGTCGACCGACGGCTTCGATCCGACGTGGACGCCGGCCCAGGTCGCCTACGCCCGCAAGCTGATCAAGGACACCACGGCATCGCTGCCGAGGTACGCCAACCCGGGCATCCTGCCGCTGGTCGGCTACGTGTGGATCCTCGACGGCACCGGCCCCAACCAGTACCAGCACTGGATCAACACCCAGCGGATCATCGACGGCCACACGCTCGACCCCGCGTTCCCCGAGTCCCTGGTGTTCCGCAACGCCAGCGGCGGCCCGAAGCTGGAGGCGGCGATGTACATGCTGGCCCCGGGGGTCACGCTCGACACGGTCCCGGCCAACATCGCCTGGCTGCCCGGCTGGCACGTCCACAAGAACCTGTGCTTCGACGGCAGCTTCCGGGTCGTGGGCCTGACCGACGAGAACGGCAACTGCGCCAAGGGCTCCAACTTCATCACGCCGCCCATGGTCCACATCTGGATCGTCGACACCCCCTGTGGGCGGTTCGCCGGCGTGGACGAGAACGGCCTCCAGTGCACCCCCCACGAGCACGACCATTGATGCCGGCGGCGCCGAGCGTCAGGCGGGCGCCGTGAGGGCGTGGAGCAGGGCGCGCTCGGTCTCGGCCAGCACGGCCGGGTCGACGACCTTGGCGCCCGTCGTGTCCCGCACGAAGAACGAGTCGACCACCTGGGGGCCCAGCGTCTGGACCTTGGCCCCGACGATGTCGTAGTCGAGGTCGGCGAGCGCGCTGGTGATGCGGTAGAGCACGCCCAGCCCGTCAGGGGCGTGGACCTCGACCACCGTGGCGTCGGCCGAGGCGGCGAGGTCGAAGCGCACCTCGGGCTCGACGTCCTCGTGGGCCGGCTTGCGGCGGCTGCCGTAGGTGCGGGCCCGGTCGGCCAGGCGGGCCCGGAGGGCCAGCCTGCCGGCCAGCGCCCGCTCCAGGTCGGCCTCGGCCTTGCGCCACGAGAACGTCGGCCCGAAGCTCGACACCACCCGGAACACCTCGATGGCCCAGCCCTCCTCGGTGGCCACCGCCGCCTCGACCACGTCGAGGCCGTGGAGGGCGAGCACGCCGGCCACCCGGCTGAACAGCCCGTGGCGGTCGGGCGTGACCACGGTGAGGCGCTCGCCGTCGGTGACGATGGCCTGGCGGCCGGCGGCCAGCAGGTCGCGCTGGGCCGTGGTGGGGAACTCGTCGGTCGTCTCCGTCGCGTCGCCCCCGCCCAGCACGTGGTCGACCCGGGCCACGAGGGCCCGCACCAGCCCGGCCTTCCAGTCGCTCCAGGCGGCCGGCCCGGTGGCCAGCGAGTCGGCCTCGGTGAGCGCGGCCAGCAGGGACAGCACCTCGCGGTCGCCCAGCGCCGCGGCCACCATGTCGATGGTGGCCGGGTCGTCGACGTCGCGCCGGGTGGCCACGTCGGCCAGCAGCAGGTGGTGGCGGCACAGGGCGGTGAGCACGCCGGCGTCCCGCTCGCGGAGGCCCATCCGGGGCCCGATCTCGGCCAGCATGCGCACGCCGTTGTCGGTGTGGTCGCCGCCCCGGCCCTTGCCGATGTCGTGGAGCAGCCCGGCCAGGACCAGCAGGTCGGGCCGCTCGACCCGGCCGGCCAGGGCGCCGGCCTGCACGGCCGCCTCCCACAGGTGCCGGTCGACGGTGAAGCGGTGGTAGGCGTTGCGCTGGGGCTTGGACCGCACCTCGGGCCACTCGGGCACGTAGCGCTCCCACACGCCCTGCTGGTCGAGCGCCTCCAGCAGCGGGACGGCCGGCGGGCCGGCCAGCAGCAGGTCGACCAGCGCGGCCCGGGTGGCGTCGGGCCACGGGTCGGGCGGAACCGGGGCCTCGGCCGCCAGGCGGGCCAGCGTCCCCCGGGCCAGCAGCGTGCCGTGGCGGGCGGCCGCCGAGGCGGCCCGCAACGCCAGCGCCGGGTCGCCGGCCACGTCGGCGTCGTCGCCCACGTGGACCTCGCCGTCGCGCAGGTGGAGCCCGTCGCCCAGCGACCGGTCGCGGCGCACCCGCCCGAGCGGGCCGGACAGCGAGCTCTCGATGCGGATCCAGGCGTCGTCGCTGGTCCAGGCGATGCGCCGGGCCGCCTGGGCGATCGTCCACATCATCACGTCGGCGCCGTGGCCGAGCGCCTCGGCCACGGCGTCCTGCTCCTGGAGCAGCAGCCGGTCGCCCGGGCGGCCGGTGCGCCGGTGGAGCTCGACCCGCACGGCCAGCAGGGTCTCGTAGGCCTCGTCGAGCCCGCCGCCGTCCTCGTCCCACAGGATCGACCGGGCGGCCTGGGCCCAGCGCAGGGCGTGGACGTCCCGCAGCCCGCCCCGGCCCTCCTTCAGGTCGGGCTCGAGCAGGAAGGCGACCTCGCCGGCCTGGGCGTGGCGCTCCCGGACCCGCTGGGCCATGGCACCCAGCCACCGCTTGGCCCGCTTGCGCCACTGGACCAACGCCTTGGCCGCCAGCGCCTCGGTCAGTGCGGCGTCGCCGGCCAGATGGCGGACCTGGAGCAGCCCGGTGGCGGTGTCGAGGTCGTCGGCGGCCAGCGCCAGCGCCTCCTTCGGGGTGCGCACGGCGTGGCCGAGCTTCAGGCGGGCGTCCCAGATCGGGTACCAGAGGCGGTCGGCCAGCGCGCCGATGTCGGGGCGGCCGGCGTGCAGCAGCAGGACGTCGATGTCGGACTGGAGCGACAGCTCGGCCCGGCCGTAGCCCCCCACCGCCACCAGCGCGACGCCCGCGGGATCGCTGCCCTCGACGGCCATGGTCAGCAGCTCGGCCAGCCAGCGGTCGACCTCGCTCGTCCAGGTGTCGCACAGCTCGCGCCCCACCAGCGAGTTGTCGGCCGCCAGCTGGGCCCGGGTCTCGGAGATCGTCATCGCTGGGCGTGAGGGTACCGGCGCGCCGAGTGTCGCCCCCGGGGCGAAGGGCCCCGGGGGCGACACTTCACAGTCGGTTCACATTTCCGCCCGGCGCCGGTCAGAGAGCGTCGGCGTCCATCTCCCCGGTGCGGATGCGGATGACGCGCTCGACGGGACCGACCCAGATCTTGCCGTCGCCGATCTTCCCGGTGCGGGCGGCCTCGGTGATCACCTCGGCCAGCCGCTCGGTGTCGTCGTCCTCCGACAGGATCTCGATGCGGACCTTCGGGACGAAGTCGATCGTGTACTCGGCGCCCCGGTAGACCTCGGTGTGGCCGGCCTGGCGGCCGAAGCCCTGGACCTCGGTCACGGTCATGCCGGTGACCCCGGCGTCCTTCAGCGCCGACTTCACGTCGTCGAGCTTGAACGGCTTGACGATGGCGGTGATGAGCTTCAACGGTTCCTCCGGAGGTCAGTCGGCGTAGGCGACTTCGGCGTGCTGGCTCAGGTCGAGGCCCGTAGTCTCGTCGTCCTCGCTGATCCGCAGGCCCATGGTCATGTCGATGACCTTGCCGAGGCCGAGGCTGACCACGAACGAGTAGGCGAGCGTGACCACCGAGGCCAGGGCCTGGGCGCCCAGCAGGCGGGCGCCGCCGCCGAGGAAGATGCCCTCGTGGGCGACGGCCGGGTTGATGGCGGCATCGGCCCAAAAGCCGAGCAGCAGCGACCCCACCAGGCCGCCCACCAGGTGGACGGCGATGACGTCGAGGCTGTCGTCGAAGCCGAACCGCCGCTTGATGCCGAGCGCCAGGTAGCACACGGCGCCGGTGATGAGGCCGATGTAGATCGGGGCCATGCCGCCCACGAAGCCGGCGCACGGGGTGATGGCGACGAGGCCGGCCACGGCCCCCGAGGCGGCGCCCAGGGTGGTGGCACGGCCGCCGCGCCACCGCTCGACCACCAGCCAGCCGAGCATGGCGGCCGACGCCGCCAGGAAGGTGTTCATCAGCGCCTGGGCGGCGACGCCGTCGGCGGCCAGCGCCGAGCCGGCGTTGAACCCGGCCCAGCCGAACCACAGGATGCCGGTGCCGAGGACGGTCATCGGCAGGTTGTGGGGCGGCATGGGCGTGTCGGGGTACCCCCGCCGCCGGCCGAGCAGCAGGACCAGGGCCAGGGCCGCGGCCCCGGCGTTCATGTGCACCACCGCACCGCCGGCGAAGTCGAGCGCCCCCCGCTCGGCCAGCCAGCCGCCGGCGAACACCATGTGGGCCAGCGGGGCGTACACGATGACCAGCCAGACGCCGATGAACACCGCGTAGGAGCCGAACTTGAGCCGGTCGGCGGTGGCGCCGGTGATGAGGGCCGGGGTGATGATCCCGAACGTCATCTGGAAGGCGCAGAACAGGACGAACGGGATCGTGAGCGCCCCGGCCGTCGCCGGTCCGACGTCCTTCATCCACACGTAGTCGAAGTTGCCGATGAACCCGCCGTTGCCGGTGGCGCCGAACGCCAGGCTGAACACCAGCGCCGCCCACAGCACCGCCAGCAGGCCCATGGCGAAGATGTTCTGCATGAGCATGCCGAGCACGTTCTTGGACCGGACCATGCCCCCGTAGAAGAGGGCCAGCCCGGGCGTCATGAACAGCACCAGGGCGGTGCCCATCAACACCCACGCGGTGTTGCCCGCGTCGATCTCGGCCGCGAAGACAGCCATCGTCGTTCCTTTCCCCCATCGGTCAGACGGGCGAAAGGTTATGGGTAGAAACGGCGACGGGGCGTGGTGGTGTGTTACGCCTCTGTCAATTTCTGGACGAGCCGGCGGCCCACGAGGTGCACGGGGTCCCAGACCGGGCCGAACGGCGGGGCGTAGCCGAGGTCCAGCTCGACGACCTCCTCGGCGGTGAGGCCGGCCTGGATGGCGGTGGCGAGCACGTCGATGCGCTTGGCCGTGCCCTCCTGGCCGACGATCTGGGCGCCGAGCATGCGGCCGGTGCCGGCCTCGGCCAGCGCCTTGACCGTGATCTTGCGCCGCTCGGGCAGGTAGCCGGCCCGGCTCTCGCCCTCGACGCTGGCCTCGACGGTCACGAACCCGTGGGTGGCGGCCTCGGCGGCGGACAGGCCGGTGCGGCCGATCTCGACCTCGCACACCTTGGTCACGGCGGTGCCGAGGGCACCGGGGAAGGCGGCGTAGCCCCCGGCCATGTTGATGCCGGCCACCCGGCCCTGCTTGTTGGCCACGG
>DATFRN010000412.1:0-10698 GCA_035263165.1 Acidimicrobiales bacterium
GTTCGCCGTGCCCCACAGCAGGCGCACGCCGGTGCGCTCCTGGTGCTCGGCGGCGCAGTCGACCATCTCGTCGAGCCGCGCCACCGACTCCTTGAACGATCCGCCCTCCGGCGCGATGTCGCGGTCGTGGAAGCAGTAGAACGGCACACCGAGCTTCTGGAAGAACTCGAAGGCGGCGTCCATCTTCTGCCGCGCCGCCGCCATCGGGTCGGCCTGCGGGGCGAACGTCGGGTGCCAGGGGCGATCGAGCGTCCCCGTCCCGAAGATGTCGAAGCCGTCCCAGTTGAACGAGTGCCAGTAGCACATGGCGAACCGGAGGTGGTCCTCCATCCGCCGCCCGGCGACGACGCGGTCGGCGTCGTACCAGTGGAACGCCAGCGGGTCGTCGCTGTCGGGGCCCTCGTACGGGATCCGATCGCTGACCTCGGTGAAGAACTCGGCCATGTGCACCTCCCCTGGGCGGGGGAGGGTACCCGACCCCGACGGGACCCGGTCAGGGAGCGACGAGCACGTGGGGAGCGAACACCGACATCTCCGGTCCGGTCGGTTCCGGGAGCGCCACCGCCCCTGCGCCGGCCAGCGGGAGAGGCCGACGCGGCCAACGGACTCCGGCGCTTCCGCCCCGTCCACGGTGCACCAGCAGGCCCCCGATCGGATCGGGCACCGCGTCGAGCGCGGCCCGCACTGCCGCGGCGGCCAGGAGGCGGTCCCAGGCGAGCTCATCGGTCAGCTCGACCTCCAGCACGACACCCCAACTGAACTCGTGCCACACCCAGTCGGTCAGACCCTCGGTGTGCGCGGTCGCCACAATGGCGTCGCCGTACGCCTCCCGCCAGGCGCGTGCGGACGAGGCCCCGTCGAAGACCTCGATCGAGAACCACTCGGCCACGTGCAGAGATGTTAGATGTCAGATCGCGGTGCTGGGGAGCCCCGACGGGACCCGGTCAGGGCCCGGGGAACACCCGCCGCAGCTCGTCCAGCACGCCGCCGTCGGCCGCCGAGACCGGCGGCGTGTGGTCGGGGTCGAGCCGCCCGTAGACCAGGCGGACGAACGCCTCGGCCGGCAGCGCGAGGTCGGGCGTGCCCGGCGGGTCGGCGGCCGCCAGGACGGCCGACTCCGGCGTCAGCGTGACCGTGAACCCCCGCTCCGGGCCGGTCGTGGCCACGGCGATCAGCCGGTCGGCGCCCGTCGGCCGGGCGGTCCACCGGGCGACGAAGCCGAGGTTGTCGACCACCGCCCCGGTCGCCTCGGCCGGCAACGTGGACGACGGGTCGCCCGCCACCGCCACGTCCCACGTGTGCAGCACGTGCTCGTTGAGCCGCAGCCCCACCAGCCCGGCCAGGTCGAGCTCGATCGGCCCCAGCCGGAACGTCGCCCCCCGCTCCTCGCCCGTCAGCGCCCCCAGCCGGTCGTTCAGCGCCCGGTCGGCCGCCAGGGCGTCGTCGGCCATGGACCGGGGCGACTTGGCGTTCCACACGTCCCACACGGACGGGGCGAAGTCGTCGGGCGTGGGCTCGCCCCGCACCCCGTCCTCCAGCCGGCGCTGCATGATCACCGCCCCCGAGCCGATGTGCGACAGCACCTGGGCGATGCTCCACTCGCTCGGGTAGGCGGGCGCCGACAGCTGCTCGTCGCTGAGCGGCGCGACCAGGCCGCGCAGCCGGTCGGCGGATTCCTGCAGGACAGGGAGGAGGTCGTCCATCGCGGCGCAACCTACTCCTAGGCTCGGGGCATGAGCGGACCCGTGACCGCTGACGACGCCGCGCCCGGCGAGGCCGGCTGCGGGCACCCCGACGAGCCCGAGGTCGAGGTCACCCCCAGCCGGGAGGCGAGCGTGGGGGGCGTGGCCGTGCGCCGGGCGCTGCCCCGCCGCACCCGCCGGACCGTGGGCGCCTGGTGCTTCGCCGACCACTTCGGCCCGGTCGCCGCCCGCGCCGCCGGCGCCGCCGACCGCGGCATGGAGATCGGCCCCCACCCCCACACCGGCCTCCACACGGTCACCTGGCTGGTCGAGGGCGAGCTGCTGCACCGGGACAGCCTCGGCAGCGAGCAGCTCATCCGGCCGGGCCAGCTCAACCTCATGACCGCCGGCGGCGGCGTCTCCCACGCCGAGGAGACCCCGGCCCGCTGGGAGGGCCGCCAGCACGGCATCCAGCTGTGGGTCGCCCAGCCCGACGCCACCCGCCACGGCCCGCCCGCCTTCGAGCACCACGCCGAGCTGCCCGCCGTCGGCCTCGGGGCCGCCACGGCGACGGTCCTCGTCGGGGCGATCGGCGGCGCGGCCTCCGCCGCCCGGGCCGACACGCCGCTGCTCGGCGCCGAGCTGGCGGCGACCGGCGCCGGGGGGCCGGCCGAGGTCCCGCTCGACCCCGCCCACGAGCACGCCCTGGTGGTCCTGGCCGGCGCGGTCGGGGTGGGCGACGCCCGGGTCGAGCCCGGCCGCCTTGCCTACCTGGGCCAGGGCCGGGACAGCCTGGCCATCGTCCTGGAGGAGGGCGCCCGGGCCCTGCTCGTCGGCGGCCGTCCCTTCGGTGAGGACATCGTCATGTCCTGGAACTTCGTCGGCCGCACCCGCGACGAGATGGCCCGCGACGCCGCCGACTGGAACGCCGGCGCCGACCGCTTCGGCACCGTGGCCTCGCCGCTGGCCCGGATCGCGGCGCCCGCGCCCCGCTAGCGGACCGGCTCGAACAACTGCGGGTCGACCCGGGCGAAGCCGGGGGCGCAGGGGCCCGAGCGGACGTCGACGGTGGCGTAGCCCGTGCCGTCGAGCGTGCTGTCGACCACCACGTCGCCCTTGCGGGCGATGGCCCGGCGCAGGGCGGACTCGGGGTGCGTCGAGCGGTAGCGGGTGACCGTGAACCCCGCCTCGTCGAGGTGGTCGAGCAGCGCCCGCTCGACCTCGGCCGGCGCCGAGCCCGTCACGGTCCCGGAGCTGCCCCGCTCGCCGAACCAGCGGTCGTCCCGCGAGAGGTCGGCGCAGGCCTCGTTGTCGGGGGCGAACGTGTAGGCGTACTCGGCCACGGTCACCCGGTCGCGGTCGAGCCCGATGGCCGACCACACGCCGTCGATCGTCGAGCGGATCTGGTCGTCGCGGGGGTGCGAGGCCGCCGCCGGCCGGCCGCCGTCGTCGCCACACCCCACGCCTGCACCGGTGCCGATGGCCACCGCGGCGACGATAGCCAACCCTCCCCAGACCCGGCGGTCACCCATGCGGCCGCGCCGAGGGGTCGAGCCAGCCCACGTTGTCGAGCCCGACGTTGATGGGGCTGGTGTCGAACACCTTGGGGTCGGTGTGGTGCTGCTCGAACAGGTGGACGATGTAGTTCATGCGCTCGTTCCAGTCGGGCCAGCTCGACGCGCCCGAGCCGTGCAGGCTGTCGATGCTGGTGCGGTCGTCGCCGGTGCCGCCCTGCCACCAGTCCTGGGTGGAGCGGGAGAAGTCGGGCTGGAACGCCTCGGTGCCCCGCAGCGGCGCCATGTCGACCACGCCGGCCGACGGCGTGCCGCCCACGTGGAAGTGGGTCTGGTCGCCCACGAACGCCCCGGCGTCGAGGTGCCCGGTGTCGAGCGAGCCGAGGGCGGACGGGATGATGAGGTTGTTGGTCGTCGGCCCCGGCGGCACGTCGTGCTTCACCGCCAGCGTCTCGCCGCCCACCCGCAGCTGCACGTAGTTGGTGGCGATGCTGTCGGGCCCGAAGGCGACCTCGTCGAGGTAGTGCTGCACGCCCGCCTGCTCGTGGGTGGCGACCAGCGTGTTGCCCTGGAACAGCAGCTGCTGCTTGCGGACCGGGTCGTCCTCCTCGACGGCGGCCACGTAGGCGGCGAACCCGTCGCGGATGGTGCCGTCCCCGTCGTGGAAGTTGTTGGCGAAGAAGCTCTCGAGCGTGGCTTCGCCGGGCCGGGGGTTGTGCTCGTACATCTCGATGAAGGCGGCGTAGCGGGACCCGATGTCGCTGAAGATGAACTGGTTGCCGTCGGCCGCGCCCTGCATGATCCCCGAGGTGGTGAAGCCGAGCGGCCCGGTGGTGTCGCCGGTGATGACCCCGTGCACGCCGTTGGACGCCCACGGGGCGAACATCAGCCAGTTGGCGCCCGGGTGGCCGGGCACGTCGGGGTGGCCGGCCAGGTCGCCGGCGAAGATGGCGTCGGCCCGCTTGGCCAGCATGTCGTACATGCCGTTGATCAGCGTGTTGCGGGTGCCGCCCGGCTGCTCGACCGCGCCCCGCGAGCCGTTCCAGCCGGTGGTCTCGGGCAGGTGGCCGATGACCGCCACCTGATCGGTGAGGTCGCCCCGGGCGTCGAGCAGCGAGCTGTTGGCCAGCGCCCGCAGCCCCTCGTCGGACACCAGCGTGATCGGCAGGCCGCCGTGGCCGTACGCGTCGGCCACCGGCAGCGTGAGCACGAACTGGCGGGCCTCGGCCGGTTCGGGGAAGGCCTGCTGGTCGACGGCCAGCGCGATCAGCCCGTTGCGGTCGAAGCCGGATGCGGCGTCGGTCAGGTTGTACCCGCTGAGCGGGTAGCTGCGGGTCATGCGGTTGACGTTGGCCTGCTCGTAGAGCTGGATGCGCTGGGTCAGCTGCCCGTGGTCGAGCAGGAACCGGGCCGCGGCGCGCAGCTCGGCCGGCAGCGACATGTCGTCGGCCGCCGCCTTGAGGTCGTTGACCGACACGTAGCCGTCGGGGTCGCCGCCGTGGGCCGCCGTGTCGAGCCGGTCGAAGTTGCGGCCGATGGCGTTGAGCGACTGGTTGAACTGGAGGAACAGCGTGATGCCGTCGGCGGTCAGCCGGCCGTCGTCGGGCTCGATCTCGTAGGGCGTCGACGGGTCGGTGATGACGCTGGCCATGCTGAGCAGCAGCCGGTTGTCCAGCAGGTAGCGGGCCGCGTCGCGCAGGTACTGCGGCTGGTTGGGGTCGTCGGCGATGGCCTCGAGGTCGGGCAGGCCGACGACGCCGTCGGGGTCGCCGCCCCGGCCGGCGGTGTCGAACAGCCCCAGGTTGGCCAGCACCAGGGCCAGCGCGGCCTCGCCGGTCATGCGCCCGCCGGGCAGCAGCCCGCCCGCCAGGTAGCCGGCGATCTCGGGGTGGTCGAGCAGCAGCTGGAGCAGGCCGGGGTCGGCCACCTCGAAGGCGTAGGCCACCGCCGTCACCCAGGCCGACAGCTCGTCGCACCGGGTCCGCAGCGTCGAGGCGTCGGCCGTGAGGTCGGGGACGCCGAACACCTGGGTCACCGCCACCGGGTGGTGGTCGCCCCAGACCCGGATGGTGGGGATCTCGTTGGCCGGGTAGCCGTTCTCCCGGTACTCGCGGGCCTCGGCCGACGTGAGCGCCCGCTGGACCGAGACGTCGGCGCTGAGCCCGTCGGTGGTGACCTTGGCGGCGGCCCCGGCGATCGTGCCGGCCTGGTCGCCGGCGGCGGTGACGTAGGCACGCAGCTTGGCGGGCACGGCGCCGGCGGTGGTCGGGTCGGGGTCGTGGAACTCGACCCGGGCGCCGTTGTAGCTGTACTGGTCGATGAAGCTGGGGTTGCCCACCGGCTCGTCGGGGAAGGCCGCGCACCGCGACGCCTGGGTGGACATCTCCAGCTGGAGCGTCACGAGGTCGGACAGCACCCCGTTGACCCGCTCGACGAACGTCGCGGCGTGGCGGCCGTGCCAGTCGACGAGGGCGGCCCGGGCGGCGTCGACCCGGGTGCCGGTGGCGTCGATCACCTGGCGGGCGGCCCCCCGGATCTGTTCCGCCCGGCCCTGCAGCCCGTACACCCGGTACTCGTGATCGCCGACGCGTTTGGTCGCCATGTCAGCCACGGGCGGATGCTAGGCAGCCCCGCCGGGGCCCGGGGGTCAGGTCCGCGTTCGCGGACGGTCCGATCGCCGCGGCCAAGCGCCGAAGCGGTCGCGCAGGTCGCGCTTGAGCACCTTGCCCGCCGGGTTGCGGGGCAGCGGGTCGGTCCACACCGCGATGCGGGAGGGCACCTTGAACGACGCCAGCCGCCCGGCCACGAACTCGCGCAGCTCCTCGGGCGTGACGGCGACGTCGGCGAGCGGGACGACGACCGCCGCCACCTCCTCGCCCAGACGTTCGTGGGGCACGCCGAAGACCGCGGCCTCGTGCACGGCGGGGTGCTCGTAGAAGGCCGCCTCGACCTCGGCCGAGTACACGTTCTCGCCGCCCCGGATGATCATGTCCTTGGCCCGGTCCTCGACGTAGACGAAGCCCTCGTCGTCCAGGCGCCCGAGGTCGCCCGTCCGCAGCCAGCCGTCGACGATGGTCTCGGCCGTGGCGTCGGGACGGTGCCAGTAGCCCCGGATCAGGTTGGGCCCCTTGAACCAGATCTCGCCCAGCTCGCCGAGCGGCACCGGGCGGCCGTCGGGGTCGCGCACCTCGACCTGGAGGATCGGCGTGGTGCGGCCGGTGCTGGTCGGGTGGGCCAGGTAGTCCTCGCCGCTGTTCTGGGGGCCGTACGAGTTGGTCTCGGTCATGCCGTAGCCGATGTTGGGGCTGGCCTTGGCGAAGCTGGTCGAGACGCGCCGCACCAGCTCGGGCGGCGCCGGTGCCCCGCCCCCGCCCACGGCGACGAGGCTGGACGTGTCGAACTCGGCGAACCGGGGCGACTGGAGCAGGTCCCAGCTCTGGGTGGGCACGCCGACGAAGTTGGTGACCCGCTCGCGCTCGATCAGCTCCAGCGCCCGCTCGGGGTCCCAGCGGTACATGATCACCAGCTTCAGCCCGCTGGCGAAGCACGACAGCATGACCGGCACCGACCCGGTCACGTGGAACAGCGGGACGATGAGGATGAACACCGGCCGGGAGGGGGGTGCGTCGGGCCCGGGCGGGCGGCGCAGGCGCTCGACGGCGGCCCGGCAGCCGAAGCCCATGAGCGCGCTGACGACGGCCCGGTGGGTCGACACCGCCCCCTTGGGCCGCCCGGTCGTGCCGGAGGTGTAGAGGATGGTGGCGTCGTCGTCGGGGTCGACGGCCACCTCGGGCAGCGGCCGGCCGAGCGGCAGCGCATCCTCCCACCGGTCGGCCTGGGGCTCGTCGGCGTCGCCCAGGCGCACGCCCAGCACCCTGACGCCGAGCTTGGCCGCCGCGTCCCGGGTGCGTTCGACCCGCTCGCGGTCGGCGATCAGCACCGCGGCGCCGCAGTCCTCCAGCGCCCAGGACAGCTCGTCGGCCGTCCACCAGGCGTTGAGCGACACGGAGATGGCGCCGATCGAGGTCACGGCGGCGAACGCCACGACCCACTCCGGGTAGTTGCGCATGCCGATGGCCACACGGTCGCCCCGGCCGACCCCGTACTCCTCGACCAGCAGGGCGCCGAGGGCGTCGACCCGGGCCATGACGTCGGCGAACGACCAGCGCTCGTCCTCGTAGACGAGGAAGGTGGCGTCGCCCTCCCGCCGGGCGGCCGCGAACACGTCCCGCAGGCTGCCGGGGGCGTGGGCGAACACCGTGGTGGGAACGCCCAGCACCGTGGCCGTCGTGGTCTCGTAGCGCTCGCCCGGGGCGGTGACGGCGGCGACCGCCTCGGCGTAGCTCAGGGGCATGGGGCGACGATAGCAACGGTCCGCCGCCCACCTTGAACCCGGGTCAAGGCTCGGGCTGGGGGCTCCGGGGGACCTCGTCGGGATCGGACGCGCCCTCCAGGCGCCGGAACCGGTGGACGGCCACGTCCTCGGGGGCCAGCACCGACGCGCAGGTTCCGCACACGACATCGGTGGTCACGCGCCCGGGGCCGATCCGGCGGGCGATCGGCCCGGGCGCGGGATCGGGCCCCGGCGGCACCGGGGGGTCGGGCGGCGGCTCCGGCGCCGGTGGAGCCGGGGGGGGTAGCGGTGTCGCCCGGGGCGCTGCGGTCAGGCGCTGACCGCCGCCCGCTGGTCGTCGGGCTGGGGGAGGGGCGGCGGCGCCCCCGGGACCAGCGGCTCGCCCCGCTCGGTGCGGGCGCCCAACTCGTCCAGCACGGCCAGCCCGAAGACGGCGAAGATCACGCCGAAGGCCGCCCCGCCCACGCCGTAGACCGCGTAGCCGACCAGCGCCACCGTCCACGGCACCAGCAGGCCGATGTGGACGCTGTGGGCGCTGATGCGGGGCCGCAGCCAGTACGAGTCGAGCAGCTGGCAGGCGAGCACGATCGCCACGGTGGCCACCGCCTGCCAGTCCGACCGCAGCGCCAGCACCAGCAGCACCAGCGGCAGCGTGCCGAGGACGAGGCCGACGTGGGGCAGCAGCGCCATCACCCCGGCGGCCAGCCCGATGGCGGCGGCCGCCGGCAGGTCGAGCACCTCGGCGACGAGGCCGACCACCAGGCCGACGCCCAGCCCCTCGGCCACGGTCAGCAGCACGGCGCGCCGCGACCGCTGGAGGGCGTGGACGGTGATGGCGGAGACCTCCTCGCGGGCGCGCTCGTCGGGCAGTTGCTCGACCGCCGAGCGGGCCACCCGGGGGCCGTAGGACATGAGGAAGAGGGTGAGGATGCCGCCGAGGAAGTAGGTGGGCGCGGTGCCGGCGGTCGACCGCAGGACGTCGCCGCCGCCCGTGACCCGCTTGTCGAGGGCGTCGACGAACTCGTCGACCCGGCGGGACGCCTCGATGTCGCGGGCTCGCTGGCCCAGGCTGTCGTCACGGTCCTCGAGCTCGGCCACCGCCTGCTTGGCCGCGTCGCCCGCCCGCTCGACGCCCTGGGACAGGTCGTCGAAGGCGACGTAGATGACGCCCCACGTGGCCAGGCCGAGCGCCAGCAGGGCGATGATCACCGACAGGAGCCGGGGCAGGCGGCGGTCGAGGACGTCGACGATGGGGTCGATCAGGACGGCCACGACGATGGCGGCGGCGAACCACGACAGCGGCCGGTGGGCGGCCACGAAGACCCGCCCCAGGACGATGGCGAGCACGATCACGCCCACGCCGATGACGGCCGAGCGCGCCGAGATCCGCAGCACCCGGCGGGGCGGATCGGCGTCGGCGGCGGCCACGGCCGTACGGTACCGGCCCCGCCGCGAGGGCGTACCGTACGGGCGTGATCGAGGACGACCCGGTCGAGGCGGCGGCACCGCAAGGCGCGGGCCGCCCCGGGGTCGACACCGAGCCGCCCGCCCCGGCGGCAGCCGGCGACACGGACGACCCGGCCGGGCCCGACACGGCGGGGACGGCCCCCGCGGTCGAGGCGGCCGGGGCCGCCGGGGGGCCGCCCGACGGCGGGCCGCTCGGCCCGCGGTCCGGCACGACCGTCGTCGACATCGACCCCTGGTCCTACGTCGTCTTCGCCGTCACGGCCCTGCTGGCGGTGGCGCTGTTCGCCATCGGCTCGGCGGCGTCGGACGTCATCACGGGCATCGGCGTCGGCGTGCTGGTGGGCGTGGCCCTGTCGCCGGTGGTGAGCGCCGTGCAGCGCCGCTGGGACACCACCAGGGGCAGCGCCGTGGTGCTGGTCGGCACCGGGCTCGCGATGGGCATCGCAGCGGTCGTGCTGCTGGTCGCCCCGGCGGCGATCCGCCAGGCCAGCGACTTCAGCGACGAGCTGCCCCAGACCGTGCGGGACTTCTACACCTGGCCCATCGTCGGCGACCGCCTGGAGAAGGCCGACGCGGCCGGCGCGGTCGAGGACTGGATCGACAACGCGCCCGCCCGCATCGACGACAAGACCCTGGCCGACGCCGGCGAGCGGCTGCTGGGCGGCGTGCTGAGCACGGTGGTCGTGCTGATCACCGCGCTGGGGGTCATGGTCGACGGCGAGATCCTCGTGCGGCGGCTGCGGGCGCTGGTGCCGTCCAGCGAGCGGGCCCGCACGACCCGCATGGCGGGGATCGTCTATGCGACCTTCGGCAGCTACTTCGCGGGGTCGCTGTTCGTCGCGGTGCTGGCCGGGCTGGCCACGCTGTCGGTCGGCCTGCTCCTCGGCGTCCCGCTGGCCCCGGTGGCCGGCCTGTGGACCTCGCTCACCAACCTCATCCCCCAGATCGGCGGCTTCCTGGGCGGCAGCTTCTTCGTGCTGCTGGCGCTGACCCAGGGGCCCGTGCAGGCGGTGTTGGCGCTGGCGTTCGTGCTCGCCTACCAGAACCTGGAGAACCACGTGATCCAGCCGGCCATCGTGGGTCGGGCCGTCAACCTGTCGCCGCCGGCCACGATGATGGCGGCGCTGGTGGGCGCGGCCGCCGCCGGCGTGCCGGGCGCGCTGGTCGCCACCCCGCTGCTCGGGGCGGTGAAGGCGATCTACCTCGACAGCCGGGGCGTGCACCCGGAGAAGGAGACCGAGGCGGTCCGGCGCCGGGTCACCGGGTTCGTGCGCCGCCACCTGCACCGTGAGGACGCCCCGCCGGGCGACGGGAACGGCGCGGCAGGAGACTAGAGCGGCAGGTCGCCGGTGGCGCCGCGGGTGCTGCCGGTGTCCTTGTAGGCGGCGATCGTCCGCTGGGCGATGCGCATCTGGTGGACCTCGTCGGCCCCGTCGGCGAAGCGGGCCCAGCGGGCGTGCTGGTACATGCTGGCCAGCGGCGTGTCGGTCGAGTAGCCGAGCGCCCCGTGGACCTGGATCGACCGGTCGATGATGCGGCCCAGCGCGCCCGCCACGAAGTGCTTGGCCATCGACACCTCGGACCGGAAGTCGAGCTTGTTGTCGATGCGGTAGGCGGCGTGCAGCACCATGAGCTTGGCCTGGTAGAGCTCCATGGTGGAGTCGGCGATCATCCACTGGAT
>DATFRN010000413.1:0-15788 GCA_035263165.1 Acidimicrobiales bacterium
GGCCTGCTCGACCAGGCGGCGGGCGCCGTCCCAGTCGGCCACGTCGTCGCCGTTGGCCACGGCCACGCCGCCGAGCGCCTCGATCTCCTTGACGACCTCCTGGGCCGGGCCCTCGTCGGTGCCGTCGCCGCCGACCGACGATCCCAGGTCGTTGACCACCACGTGGGCGCCCTGGCGGGCCAGCTCCAGCGCATGGCCCCGGCCGATGCCGCGGCCGGCTCCGGTCACGATGGCCACCCGGCCTTGGCAAAGTCCACTCATGCCGTGTCCTCTCCCCGGGCCGCGGCGTGGGCCGCCCGGTACTCGTCTCGCAGGCGGCGCTTGTAGAGCTTCCCCGCGTCGGTGCGGGGCAGCTCGTCGACGAACTCGACGCGCCGCGGGCACTTGTAGTGGGCCAGCCTCTCGCGGCAGTACGCGATCAGCTCCGCCCCCAGGTCGTCGGTCGGGGCCACCCCGTCGCGCAGCTGCACGACCGCCAGCACCGACTCGCCCCAGTCGTCGTCGGGGACGCCGATGACCGCCACGTCGGCGATCGCCGGGTGGGGCCACATCGCCTGCTCGACCTCGGTCGGGTAGATGTTGACGCCGCCGGAGATCACCAGGTTGGCGCTGCGGTCGGTGAGGAACAGGAACCCGTCCTCGTCGAGGTAGCCGACGTCGCCCAGCGTGAAGTAGTCGCCCTGGTAGCTGCCGGCCGTCTTGTCGTCGTCCTTGAAGTAGCTGAAGCGGCCGGACTCGGGCGCCCGGAGGTAGATGGTGCCGACCTCGCCCGGGGCCACCGGGTCGCCGCCCTCGCCCAGGATGTGCACGTGCTCCGGGTGGTGGGGCTTGCCGACCGTGCCCGGCTTGGTCAGCCACACGTCGCTGGTCACGAACGTGCCGGCGCCCTCGGTGGCGGCGTAGTACTCCAGCAGGATCGGGCCCAGCCACTCGATCATCGCCTGCTTGACCGCCACCGGGCAGGGGGCGGCGCCGTGGAACACCAGCCGCAGCGACGACACGTCGGCCGCCTCCCGCACGTCGTCGGGCAGGGCCAGCAGCCGGCGGAACATCGTCGGCACCATGTGGCTGTGGGTGATCCGGTGCCCGGCGATCAGATCGAGCGCCTCGGACTCGGACCAGCCGTCCATGAGCACCACCCCGACGCCGGCCAGCAGCGGCCCCGCCATGGAGAACGCCAGCGGGGCCGCGTGGTACAGCGGGCCCGTGCACAGGTGCAGCGACTCGCCCGGCCGGTAGCCGGTGACCGGCATGGCGCGGCGGGAGATGCGCTGGTTGTCGGTGCGGTTCACGCCCTTGGGGCGGCCGGTCGTCCCCGACGTGTACAGCATGGTGCGGCCGAGCACCGGGTCGTCGAGGTCGGTCCCCGACTCGGCGCCGGTGACCTCGTCGTAGGGGTCGAACCCGGCGATGTCGCCGCCGACCGCCAGCCGCAGGCCGGCCCGGGGCGCGCCGGCGGCGGCCTCCGCCGCCACGGAGGCGAAGCGGGCGTCGGCCACGAACGCCGCGGCCTCGCAGTCGTCGACGATGTAGCCCGCCTCGTCCGCGGTCAGGTGCCAGTTGACGGCGGTGAACCGCAGCCCGGTCCGCAGGCAGGCCGCCCAGGCGGCCACGTACTCGGCCCGGTTCGACACCATCGCCGCCACCCCGTCGCCCGGGCGCAGCCCGTGGCCCCGCAGGGCCCGGGCCAGCCGGTTGACGTCGGCGTTCAGCTGCGACCAGGTGCGGTCGCCCTCGGGGCGACCGGGCGCGACGAGCGCCGGCCGGTCGCCCTGGCGGGCGGCCCAGAGGGCGATGCTCATGCCGGTGCGCAGGGCGGTGCGGGCCGCCTCCCGCTCGGGATCGGGGTCGGGGTCGGGGTCGGCCGACACCGGCGCAGCAGAGGCGTCCGCCATCAGCGGTCCCCGTCGTTGTGACCGGGCTCCTTGGGCAGGCCCAGGACCCGCTCGCCGACGATGTTGCGCTGCACCTGGGCGGTGCCGCCCCAGATCGTGCCCGACCGGCTGCCCAGGAACTCGGACTGCCAGCGGTCGAGGGCGTACCCGTCCCCGTCGGGGCGGATCATGGCGTCGGCGCCCCGCAGGTTCATCCCCCACTCGCCGATGTCACGGGCGTACTCCGACCAGAACATCTTGTTGATCGACGCCCCGGGCCCCGGCTCCCGCTGGTTGAGCACCTCGGACAGCGTCCGCAGCCCGGCGTACCGCATGATCTCGGTGTTGGTGTAGGCCCACGCCAGCTTCTGGCGGACGATCGGGTCGTCGCTGCGGCCCTGCTTGCGGGCCTCGTCGACCAGCCGCCAGAACTGCCGCTGGAAGCGCACGTGCTGGGTCGTGGCGTTGCCGCCCCGCTCGTTGCCGAGCGTGGTCATCGTCACCCGCCAGCCGTTGTTGAGCCCGCCGATGATGTTGGACAGCGGCGCCCGGGCCTCGGTGATGAACGTCTCGGTGAAGCCGCTGTTGCCGGTGATCTGCCGAAGCCCCCGCAGCTCGAACCCGTTGGAGGCGCCCTCGGCCGTCTTCATCGGCACCAGCACGTAGGAGATCCCCTGGTGCTTGGGCGCGTCCGGGTCGGTCCGGCACAGGCAGAACATCATGTTCGCCATCTGGGCCCCGGAGGTCCACACCTTCTGGCCGGTGATGACGATCTCCTCGCCGTCGACCACGCCCCGGGTCTTGAGGCTGGCCAGGTCGGACCCGGCGTCGGGCTCGGAGAAGCCCTGGCAGTAACGGTCCTTGCCGCTGATGATCCGGGGCAGGAAGGAGGCCTTCTGCTCGTCGGTGCCGTGCACGATGATCGACGGGCCGACCAGCCACTCGCCCATCCCCCGCGTCACCCGGGGCACGCCGGCCCGGGCGAACTCCTCGTTCATCACCGCGACCTCGATGCCGCTCAGGCCGCGGCCGCCGTACTCCTCGGGCCAGCTCACGCACAGGTAGCCGGCCTCGCCCAGCTTGTCGGTCCACGCCCGCAGCCGGGCCCAACCGCCGGGCCCCGTCGGCGCACCCGGGCCGCGCTCGGCGGCGTCGGGATCGATGTCGTCGGGCTTGTTGGCCTCGAGCCACTGGCGCAGCTCGTCGCGGAACTTCTCGGCCTCGGGCCCGAGGTCGATCTCCATCGGCATCGTGCCATCCCCCTTCGGCTAGGACTCGGAATCGTGATCGGGTGCGGACGGGCGGCCCAGGCCGGCGACGATGCGGTCGACCAGCGCCGCCCACGCGTCGGGGTCCGGCCCGGACAGGCCCGACCCGCGGTGCAGCAGCAGCCCCAGGTAGAGCGTGCGGTACAGGAACAGGACGGCCTCGGGGTCGACGCCGTCGATGGTGCCGTCGGCCTCGGCCGCGGCGACCAACGGCTCGACACCGGCCCGCCAGCCGTCGTAGGCGGCGGCGAGCGCCTCGCCGACCTCGGGCTCGCGCCGGGCCGTCACGTAGGCCTCGAGCCGCATCGCCTCGAACCGGTACAGCGGCCGGTCGACCAGGCGGGCGCCGAAACGCAGCAGCTCGCCCAGGCTGGGCGCCCCGCTGGCCAGCGCGCCCGCCCGGGCCGACGCGCTGACGACCGCTTCCCGCAGCAGCTCGTTCTTGGACCGGAACCGCCCGTAGACGGTGCCGGTCGACACCCCCGCCTCGCGGACGATGTCCATGATGCGGGTGCCGGCGTAGCCCTCGCGGGCGAACACCTCGGCCGCCGCCCGCACCAGCCGGGCCCGGACGGCGTCGCCGTCGGCGGCGGCGGCGTCGGCGTCGGCGGGGTGGTCGGTCACCCGGCGGCCCCGCTCCCGACGACCGCGGCCCGCAGCTGGCGGGAGTAGTCGATGCGCCCGGTGCGCTCGGCCGGGTCGCCGGTGCAGAGCCACAGCGCGACCTCGGCGAAGTCCTCGGGGCTCTCGATCAGCTCGGGCGGGACGCCCCGGGTCAGACCGTGCATCTCGACCCCCGGCGTGGCCACCAGGCCACTGGGCGACAGGACGTTGACGGCGATGCCGGCGTGGTGGACCTCGGCGGCCAGGCCGGTCGTGAACCGCTCCAGCGCGGCCTTGCACATGCCGTAGACCGTGCCGCCCCGCATGCGGCGGGCCCCGTAGGGCGGGCCCTGGGGGTGGCGGCCGGCGCCAGAGGAGATGTTGAGGATCCAGCCGCCGCCCCGCTCCTCCATGCCCCCGATGACCAGCTGGGACAGCTCGAACGGCGCCCGAACCTGGACCTCGAACATGGTGGCGTAGTGCTTCTCGCTGAACGTCTCGACCGGCTCGAAATAGGTGACCGCCGCGTTGTTCACCAGCACGTCGATCGGCCCCAGCCGGCGCTCGACCTCCTCGACGAGGGCGTGGCGCTGGTCGCTGCGGGACAGGTCGGCGGCCACCGCGACCGCGTGCCCGCCGGCGTCGGCGATCTCGAGCACGGTGCCGGTGATGCTGCCCGGCAGCGGGTGGTCGCCCTCCTCGACGGTGCGGGCCGACACGGCGACCGCCGCACCGGCGGCGGCGAACCGGCGGGCCAGCCACTCGCCGATCCCCCGGCTGGCCCCGGTCACCAGCGCCACCTTGCCGTCGAGCGGCGTGCCGTCGACCAGCGGCGTCACCTCGGCCACGTCAGCCGTCCACCCGGGCGGACGCGTGGCCGGAGAACACCTCGGCGCCGTCCTGGTTGACCGTGCTCAGCACCAGGTCGACGGACGGCCCGTCGCCGTCGCCGGCCTCGTGCACGGCCTCGACCGTGGCGGTGGTGGCGAGGTCGTCGCCCGGCCACACCTGGGACGTGAACCGCCCGCCGAAGCTGAGCAGCCGCCCGTCGCCCACCAGGTCGGTGAGCATGCGCCCGGTCAGGCCCATCGTGAGCATGCCGTGCGCGAACACGCTGGGGTAGCCGGCCACCTGGGTGGCGAACACCTCGTCGGTGTGGAGCGGGTTGTAGTCGCCGGAGGCCCCGGCGTACTGGACGATCTGGGTGCGGGTCAGGTTCTCGACCACGGTGGCCGTGAACGCCTGGCCGACGCTGAGGTCGGCGAGCTTCAGCGTCACGACTGCACCGCCCGCTCCGTGCGCACGGCCACGCTGCGGGCGGTGACCACCAGCTCGCCGTCCTGATCGCGGTACTCGGTGACCGACTCGGCGAACACGAGCACGCCCGCCCGGCGCCCCTGCTTCTCCCAGCGCTTGCCGGGCGTCGTGGTGGCGGTGAGGACGTCGCCGACCCGGAGGGGCCGGTGGTAGGTGTAGTGCTGCTCGGCGTGGAGGCCGGTGCCGCCCCCGCTGCGGGGTCGACGCTCCGACGACGAGGACGACTCCGGCGACGGCTGCGACTCGGCAGCCGCGGGCTCGGCCGGCGCCGCCGGCCTCTGCAGGCCCGAGGGGGTGCGGCCCGAGCCGAACCAGGGCCGGCCGATCTTGGGCCGCAGCCCGTAGTCGGGATCGAACTGGGCGCCCGCCTGGACGAACGTGGGCGGGGCGATGACGCCGCCGACCTCGCTGGCCGCCGCGTACTCGGCGTCGCTGTAGACGGGGTTGGGGTCGCCGATCGAGCGGGCGAACATCAGCACGTGGCCCGCCTCGACCGGGAAGCGCTCGACTGCCATGGTCTGGAGAATAACTTTTTCTCTGACCCCGGGTCAGGAAAAATTGTGCCCCAGGTCACAGGCGGGGCCGCCGGGCGGGGGGATCAGTTGCGGTCGGCGCGCGCCGGGTCGTGGCGGGCCAGGACGGCCTCGACGGCGGCGGCGTCGGCACCCACCGCCCGCACCACGTAGCGGGCCGCACTGTGGGCCGCCTGCTCGATGTCGATCCGGCGGCGGCCGTCGCCGTAGACGCCGTCGGCGTAGAGCAGCACGTAGTAGAAGACGACGCCCGCGTTGGTGTGGGCCAGCACGGCCGGGTCCTCGTCGGTGCGGATCTGACCCAGCTCCTGGCCCTCGGCGATCAGCGTGGTGACGTCGTCGGCCAGCACCTGGCGCGACTGCGAGCGGGTTTCCCGCAGCCGCTGGTCGCCCCGCAGCTGCATGGAGATGATCCCGTAGAGCCGGTGGTTCTCGGCGATGAACCGCACCGACTCGGCCGTGCCGACGAACAGCCGCCCGAGCGGGTCGTCGATGCCCTCGACCGCCTTCCACTGGGCCCGCCGCAGCCGGCGGCCCATGTCGACGACGATCTCGTAGAAGAGCGTCTCCTTGTTGGCGAAGTACCAGTAGACGAGGCCCTTCGCGACACCGGCCGCCTCGGCGATGTCGATCATCCGGGTGTCCTCGTAGCCGCGCTGCGCGAACAGCTGCTCTGCGTGATGCAGCAGCTCCGCCTTCCGATCCTGCCCGTGGCGCGTCAGGCTGCGGGTTTCCGACACGCCCGTCACGGTAGTGGGGCGGGGGGCGCGCCGCAGGCCGATTGGCTAGCCACGCCGGGGATCGCGGGGCCGGGCCAGCACCTCCTGGACCAGGGACGCGGCCAGCACCCCCTCCCGGGTCCACAGCGTGCCCCGGGCCACGCCCCGGGCCCGGGCGGTGGCGACCGGCTCCAGCTCGTAGAGCAGCCACTCGTCGGCCCGGGCCGGGTGGTGGAACCACATGCAATGGTCGAGGCTCGCCATCATCCGCGCCTCGCGCGGCAGCGTCAGCGAGCCCGACACCACCCCCACCGGCCCCATGTCGGACAGGAAGGTGATCATGCAGGCGTGCAGCACGGGGTCGTCGGCCAGCCGGGTCGGCACCCGGACCCACACGCTGCGCCCGCCGGGCGAGGCGCTCCGGGCGGCCCGGCGCTCGACCGGCCGGCCCATCCGGCCCCACGGGGGCTCGGGCGCCTCGCCCCCCTCCTCGGGCGCCCCGGCCCGCTCCACCGGCGAGGTGGGCTGGTGCTCCTCGCCCGGCTCGTCGACGTGGAAGGAGGCGTCGAGGTTGAGGATGGCGTCGCCCTCCTGGAGCGCCACCACCCGCCGGGTCGTGAACGACGAGCCGTCGCGGATGCGGTCGACGGCGTAGTCGACCGGCACGTCGTAGCGGCCGGGCCGCAGGAAGTAGGCGTGCAGCGAGTTGACCCGGTGCTCGGCCTTGACCGTGCCGGCCGCCGCGTACAGCGCCTGGCTGGCGATCTGGCCCCCGAACAGGCGGCCGGGCCCCATGAACCGGCCCCCGGCCGGCCGGTGGGGCACGTGACGGTAGGTATCGACGTCGACCGGGTGGAGGTCGAACAGCGCGCGGACCCGCGAACCGATGTCCTCGGTCACGCGTCCCCGAGCCGCTCGACCACGCAGGCCATCGCCATGCCGCCGGCCGCGCACATCGTCTCCAGCCCCCACTGGCCGTCGGTCGACCGGAGGTCGTTGATGAGCGCGCCCATGATCCGGGCCCCGGTCATGCCGAAGGGGTGGCCGAGGGCGATGGCGCCGCCGTGGGGGTTGAGCTGGCGCTCGATGTCGATGCCGGTGTTCTCGCACACGGGCAGCACCTGGGCGGCGAACGCCTCGTTGAGCTCGACCACGTCGATGTCGCCGATGGTCATGCCCACCTTGGCCAGCACCTTGTTGACCGCGTCGATGGGGGCCACGCCCATGATCTCGGGGTCGTTGCCCGAGTAGGCGGTGGCCACGATGCGGGCCAGCGGGGACAGCCCGAGCTGATCGGCCTTCTGCCGGCTGGTGATGAGCACGGCGGCGGCACCGTCGTTGAGCGGGCAGCTGTTGCCGGCGGTGACCGACCCGCCCTCCTTGAACGGCGTGGGCAGCTCGGCCAGCCGCTCGACCGTGGTGCCCGGCCGGGGCCCGTCGTCGGCGCTGACGACCGTGCCGTCGTCCTTGGTGATCGGCGTGATCTCCCGCTCGAACACCCCCGCCGCCTGGGCGGCGACCGCCCGGTCCTGGGACAGCTTGGCGAAGGCGTCCATGTCCGCCCGGGACACGTCGAACTTCTCGGCCACGTTCTCGGCCGTCATGCCCATGGGGATGTAGACGAACGGGAACGGGCTCTCCCGCCCGAGCAGCTTGGGGTTGAGCCCGCCGGGCCCGATCCCCCGGCGGCCCCGGCCGCCGCCGCCACCACCGCCACCACCGCCACCACCGCCGCCCTCGGAGCCCTCGGGGGCGGGCGGGCGCGACGACTTCTCCACGCCGCAGGCGATGTACATGTCGCCCTCGCCGACCTTCACCGCGTTGGCCGCCGCGGTGATCGCCTGGAGCGACGAGGCGCAGAACCGCTGCACCGTGTGGGCCGGCACGCCGAGCGGGAACCCGGCCAGGATGCCCGCGGTGCGGGCGATGTTGAACCCCGTCTCGCCCTGCTGGGCCACGTTGCCGCAGATGATGTCCTGCACGTCACCGCGGTCGACGTCGGGCACCTTGTCCATGAGCGCCACCAGCACGTCGGCCATGAGCTCGTCGGCGCGCTTGTCGACCAGCGAGCCCTTGTTGGCCCGCCCGATCGGGCTGCGGGTGGCGGCCACGACCACGGCGTCGTTGAGTTCGGGCATCGAGTCAGCTCCTGAGGGTCATCCGGTCCGCGACGTGCGGTGCGGGTACTGCTTGGGCAGATCCTTCGCCGGGGTCTTCGGCAGGATCGTGATGGTGTCGGCGGGGTCGAAGGGCACGGACGACGACTTGCCGACCTCGCCGGGCAGGTAGCGCTTGCCGTTGTCCATGTAGCGGTACATGCCCGTGCCCTCCGCCGACGTCTCGTCCTTGCCGGTGGCCTTGGCATCCCACCACACCTCGGTCACGTCGTCGACGCCGGTGTAGTCGGCGTCGGGCCACACGTCGCCGGTGCCGAACGAGGATCCGGTCACGGTGGTGTAGCCCCGGGTGGGCTTGAGCGCGTACAGCCCGCCGCGGAACGTGTCGGGCGTGAGGTCGGGCCCGGCCAGCTGGATGCCCGAGGACACCAGCCCGAGCTGGAAGATCTGGGGGTAGGCCTTGAGCGTCTTGCCCAGGTACCACGACACCGGGTTGGCCTCCTTCTCCAACTGGTCGGGGTCGACCCGGGCGACGAGCTGGGAGATGCCGAAGGCGTGGGCCCACTGCTTCTGGTCGTAGCGCCGGGCCAGGGCGGTGATGTCGGTGCCGAGCGAGCCGGTCATCACCCACTCGGGGTTGTAGTCCTGCTGGGTGGCGGCGCCGGTGAGATAGATGGGGAAGAAGCCGTCGCCGGAGAAGACCACCGACGTCACGCCCTTGGCCTTGAGCCGGGCCACGATCGTGCCCGCGTCCTCGGTCGCCTTGGACAGGTCGAGGATGTAGGGGATGCGATCGGCCAGCGTGACGCCGTTGTCCTTCAGCCGCTCGACGAAGGCGTCCACCCCCGCCTTGCGGCTGTTGTCAGCCGTCTCGTAGTAGACGAGGGCGAACTTGCGGTCCTGGGTCTGGAAGGAGGGGTCGCCGGCGAACTCGGCCTTCTTCCCGGCCAGCCTGTGGACGATGTAGTCGGCCCGGTGCACGTAGGCCTCGCTCGACGACATCGTCAGGCCCCAGGCGTAGGGCGCCAGGCGCTCGTACATGTCGCCGGGCTGGCCGGTGACACAGATGCAGATGACCTTGCGGGCCGCCAGCTCCTCGGCGTAGGCGTTGGTCTGGGCCGGCCCGTCGATCGCCGCGAAGGCGTGGATGTCGTCGGCGATCTTGATGGCGTCGGCGCGGGCGGCGGCGTCGTCGCTGGCCGACCCGGAGGCGTTCACCTCGACCAGCTTGATCTTGCGCCCGTACATCTCGTAGAGGGCGTTGTAGGCCTGGACGATCTCCTTGCGGAGCTCCGTGTTCTCCGCGGGCGTGGGCCGGTCGGGGCCGAGGATCTGGTTGGCCAGCGCATCGACCGTGGGGTCGAGCTGGGGGACGTACACGGCCACGACGATCTCGTCCTCGGTCACGCCGGGGGACGTGGTGCCGCCGTTGTCGCGGTCCTTGGGCCACAGCGGGACGCAGTTGGGGGCGAGCAGCGTGGGGATCATCAGCCGCCCCGTCGAGCGGTCGCAGTCGGGCGCGCTCATCGGGTCCTCGCCCTTGAACGCGGCCAGCGCCGGCGGCTCGCCGCTGGTGCCGGCGCTGCCGGCCGCATCGTCGTCGCCGCCACCCCCGCCCCCCACGACGGCCCCGATGCCCAGCGCCGCGGCCACCACCGCGACGACGGCCAGGACCGGCCAATAGCGCGCCAGGCCGGTGCGCTTCTTCGGCGATTCGCCCATGTCTCCCCCTCGGACTGCGCCGCTGCTCCGTGACCCGATCCGGCCGGTTCGCCGAGCGGCGCCGGGCTTCACGAGCTACCTTGACCTCAGGTCAAGATAGCAGCGGAGATTCGACCGGGGGGACGATGACCCACGCCGCCGCCACCAGCACCAGCGCGCTCCGCTCGTGGGTGCGGACCTCGATGGTGCCGACGACCGCTGTGACCATTGTCGCACTCCTCGTAGCGCAGCACATCCTGTGGCCGGCGCCGGCCGGGGTGCTGATGCGGGGCGTGATCATCGGTGGGCTGACCGCGCTCATCAGCTTCGGCATCGCCCTCGTCTACCGGGCCAACCGCATCGTGAACTTCGCCCAGGGCGACATGGGCCTGGTGCCGACCATGTGCGCCGTGCTGCTCATGGTGGGCCCGAGCGTCCCCTACTTCGTGTCGCTGTTCGGCGGGCTGGCGGTGGCCATCGTGCTGGGCGGGCTGGTCGAGTTCCTCATCATCCGCCGGTTCAAGAACGCGCCCCGACTCATCCTCACCGTGGCCACCCTGGGCCTGGCCCAGGTGTTCGCGGCCACCTCGCTGGCGCTGCCCGGCCTGGCCCGCAACGCCTGGCCCCACACCTACACCGTCGACACGGCCCCCACCGGGTTCCCCTCGCCGTTCCCGTGGCGCTTCGAGATCAGCCCGGTGATCTTCCGCAGCGACGACATCGTCGCCCTGGTGGCGGTCGTGCTGTGCATCGCCGGGCTGGCCGGCTTCTTCCGGTTCACCAACATGGGCATGGCCGTGCGGGCCAGCGCCGAGAGCAGCGACCGGGCCGCCCTGCTCGGCATCCCGGTCAAGCGGGTGCAGATGGTGGTGTGGGTCATCGCCTCGGTGCTCGCCTACCTGGCGGTGTTCCTGCGGGCCGGGGTCGTGGGCGTCCCGCTCGGCCAGGTGCTGGGGCCGTCGATCCTGGTGCGGGCGCTGGCCGCCTGCGTGATCGGCGGCATGACCAGCCTGCCGCTGATCTTCGCCGGCGCCGTGGCCCTCGGCGTCGTCGAGCAGGCCATCGTGTTCTCGGGCCAGGAGACGCTGGTGGCGCCGATCCTGTTCGTGGTCGTCCTGGTCGTGCTGCTGCTCCAGCGGCGCCAGAAGCTGTCCCGCAGCGAGGGACTGTCGAGCTGGCAGGTGGTGACCGACGTGCGGCCCGTCCCGCCCGAGCTGTCCGGGCTGCCCGAGGTGCGCTGGGTGTTCCGGGGCCTCGGCGCGCTCCTGGCCCTGCTCGTGCTGGCGCTGCCGTTCGTCGCCTCGACCAGCGAGGTGAGCCTGGCCGGCGTCGTGGCCGTGTTCGCCATGGTGGGCGTGTCGCTGGTCGTGCTCACCGGGTGGGCCGGGCAGGTCAGCCTGGGCCAGGTCGCCTTCGTCGCCATCGGGGCGGCGGTGGGCGGCACGGTCACGTCCCGGCTGGGGTGGGACCTGACCGTGGCGCTGATCGTCGCCGGCCTGGTCGGGGCGGGCGTGTCGATCGTGATCGGCCTGCCGGCGCTGCGCATCCAGGGGCTGCTGCTGGCGGTGACGACGCTGGCCTTCGCGCAGGCCGTGTCGGTCTACGTGCTCAACCGCAACTACTTCGACTGGTGGCTGCCGACGCCCCGGCTGGAGCGGCCGGCGCTGTTCGGGATCATCCCCATCGCCACCGAACGGCAGTACTACTACTTCGTCGTCGTCTGCCTGGCCCTGACCCTGCTGGTCGCCCGGCGGCTGCGACGATCGCGGGTGGGGCGGGTCATGATCGGGGTGCGGGAGAACGACCGGGCCGCCCAGGCCTTCGGCGTCAGCCCCGTGCGGGCCAAGCTGACGGCGTTCGCGGTGGCCGGGTTCATCTCCGCCTTCGCCGGGGCGGTCTACGTGCACCACCAGCAGTTCCTCGGCATCCAGCCCTACCAGCCCCAGGAGAGCCTGGTGGTGTTCACGATGGTGGTGATCGGCGGGCTGGGGTCGCTGCCCGGTGCCGTGCTCGGCGCCGTGTACGTGAAGGGCGCCCAGTACTTCCTGCCCAACGAGCTCAGCTTCTTCGTGAGCGGCGCCGGGCTGCTGCTGGTGCTGCTGGCGCTCCCCGGGGGCATCGGCTCGCTGCTCTACCAGGCCCGCGACGGCTACCTGCGCATGGTGGCCACCCGGCGCAAGATCATGGTCCCGAGCCTGTTCGCCGACGCCGCCGACCTGGCCAAGGTGGGGCTGTCCAGGGAGCGGGGCCTGGCCTTCCTGCGGGAGATGGCCGAGCGCCTCGAGGCGGGCGACATGGGCATGCCGCTGATCGGCGGGGCACCCGTGGGGCCGGCGCCCGCCGCGCCGGTCGACGACCGCCACGAGGACGAGACCGACGCCGAGCCGACCGACGCCGACACCCACGCCTCCACCAGCGGGGCCGCCACCGGGGGGACGACGCCATGAGCACCGACACCCGCGCCGAAGCACCGGACCCGGCTGCGGGGCCGCCCGCCCGGCGCAAGCGGAGCCTCGGGCAGATCGTCCAGTCCTACCGGCCCTCGACGCTGACCCGGGGCGCGGCGATCGCGCCGCTGGTGATCCTGTTCGGCATCAACGCCATCAACGAGCTCGACCGGGAGGCGGCCACCATCCTGCTGCCCGAGATCCGCGACTCGTTCGGGCTGAGCTTCGAGGGCGCGCTGACGCTCACCTCGGTCGTCGGGTTCCTGTTCTTCTTCATCGAGATCCCCGTCGCCTACTTCGCCGACCGCCGCAAGCGCACGACGATCGCGGCCGGCGGGGCGGCCGTCTGGGCCGCGTTCGCCACCCTCACCGGCCTGGCCCCCGGCGTCTGGTGGTACGCGGTGTGCCGGGCCGGGGCCAGCACCGGCCGCTCGGTCAACCAGGGCACCCACCCGTCGCTGCTCACCGACTACTACGCGGTCGACGCCCGGCCCGGGGTGTTCGCCTTCTACAGCGCCGCCAACTTCGTCGGCCGCTTCGTGGGCCCGATCATGGCCGGCGTCATCGGCTTCACGCTCGGCTGGCGGTGGGCGTTCATCATCGCCGGCATCCCGTCGATGATCCTGGTCCTGTTCGCCTGGCGCCTGAAGGAGCCCACCCGGGGCTACCAGGAGCGGGCGCTCATGGGCAGCGACGAGGAGACCGCCCGCACCGAGGAGGCGCCGGCCTCGCTGGCCGAGGCATGGCGGATCATCTGGCAGGTCCGGTCGCTGCGCCGGATCTGCATCGCCATCCCCTTCCTGCTGGTGCCCTTCTACACGCTCCAGCCGCTGCTCCAGCTGTTCCTCCAGGACGAGCTCGGCCTCAACTCCGCCCAGCGGGGCCTGATCTCGGGCATCGCCGAGCCGTTCCAGCTCGTCGGCCTGTTCGCCGGCATCCCGCTGGCCAGCCGGTTCCTGCGCACCAACCCGGGCAAGATCGTGCAGTACCTGGCGGCGGCCGCCTCGCTCCAGATCGTCGGCATCGTGCTGCTGGTCACGACCAAGAACATCGTGCTGGTCACCGCCATCCGCTGCCTGCTGGCCATGGCGCTGTCGTCGACGCTGCCGGTGCTCTTCGCCACGGTCTCGCTGATCAACCCGCCCCGCATCCGCTCGATCGGGTTCTCGGTCGTCAACCTGTTCGTGCTGCCGGCGCTCATCATCCAGCCGATCCTGGGCGGGCTGGCCGACGACTGGGGCCTGTCCCTGGCGCTGCTGCTGCTGGCGCCGATCACGCTGGTCGGGGCGATCATCATCGCCACCTCGGGCAGCTTCGTCGCCTCGGACATCGACAAGGTGCGGACGGCCACGATGACGATGGCCGAGGTGCGGGCGGCCCGGCAGCGGGGCGAGGCCAAGCTGCTGGTGGTCCGGCACCTCGACGTCCACTACGACAGCGTTCAGGTGCTGTTCGACGTCGACTTCCAGGTCGACGAGGGCGACATCGTGGCCCTGCTCGGCACCAACGGGGCCGGCAAGTCGACGCTGCTCAAGGCCATCTCCGGCCTGGTCGACCCGTCGGGCGGGGCGATCATCTTCGACGGCACCGACATGACCTACACGCCGGCCGAGGAGATCGTCGGCCGGGGCATCATCCAGGTGCCCGGGGGCAAGGGCGTGTTCCCGTCGCTGACCGTGGCCGAGAACCTGCGGCTGGCGGCGTGGCCCTACCTGTCCGAGCCCGAGTACGTGGCCGAGGCCACCGAGACCGTGCTCGGCTACTTCCCCATCCTGCGGGAGCGCTGGCACGACGAGTCCGGCAACCTGTCGGGCGGCGAGCAGCAGATGCTGACGCTGGGCATGGCCTTCATCGCCAAGCCCCGGCTGCTGATGATCGACGAGCTGTCGCTCGGATTGGCGCCCATCGTGGTCGACCAGCTGCTGCGGATCGTGGAGGCCATCCGGGCCCGCGGGACGACGATCATCCTCGTCGAGCAGTCGGTGAACGTCGCCCTGGAGCTGGCCGAGGAGGCCTACTTCATGGAGAAGGGCGAGATCCGGTTCCACGGCCCCACGCGAGACCTGCTCGATCGCCCCGACGTGCTGCGCTCGGTCTTCCTGGAGGGCGCCGGCACCATGACCGCCGCCGGCGAGCCCGTCGCGCCGGCCGCACGCGTGCGGTCCGAGCCCGAGCCGGCTGCCGCCCGGACCAACGGCGACGAGCCCGACGTCGTGCTGGCGGCCGACGGCCTGACCCGGTCGTACGGCGGCGTGCGGGCGGTGAGCGAGGTGTCGTTCGAGCTGCCCCGGGGGCAGATCCTCGGCGTCATCGGGCCCAACGGGGCCGGCAAGACCACCCTGTTCGACCTGCTGTCGGGCTACATCCCGCCCGACCGGGGCCGGCTGCTGCTGGCCGGCGAGGACATCACCCACCTGTCGGCCGACGCCCGCGCCCGCCGGGGCCTGGGCCGGTCGTTCCAGGACGCCCGGCTGTTCCCCGGCCTGGCGGTGGACGAGACGATCGCTCTGGCGCTCGAGCGCCACGTCGAGGTGCGCGACCCGTTCGCCACCGCGGTGGGGCTGCCGATGGTGCGGGAGTCGGAGGCGGCGGTGGCCGCGCGGGTCGACGAGCTGATCGAGCTGGTGGGCCTGTCGGCCTACCGGTCCAAGTTCGTGCGCGAGCTGTCCACCGGCACCCGCCGCATCGTCGACCTGTGCTGCCAGCTGGCGCACGACCCCGACGTGATGCTGTTCGACGAGCCGTCGTCGGGCATCGCCCAGCGGGAGGCCGAGGCGCTCGGCCCCATGCTGGCGCGCATCCGGGCCGCCACCGGGGCCAGCATGATCGTCATCGAGCACGACATGCCCCTCGTCCGCGGCGTGGCCGACGAGATCATCGCCCTCGACCTCGGCCGGGTCGTGGTCCGGGACGTGCCCGACGTGGTGCTCCACGACCCCCGGGTGGTGGCGTCCTACCTCGGCACCAGCGACGCCGCCCTGGCCCGCTCCGGCACCCAGGGCGTCCTCGACCGCACTTCGGGCTAGGCGGCAGCGCCGCCGTCGCCGACCGTCGTGGGCGGGGCGGTGGGCGGTGGCTCGTTCGTCGGCGGAGTGGTGACGACCGAGTCCGGGGGAGCGAACTCGGTCGTGGGGGGAACGGTGACGGCGGCCGTCGTCGGCGTGGTGGCGGCGGTGGTCGGGGTGGCAGCGGCCTGGTCCCCCTGGTCG
>DATFRN010000414.1:0-4463 GCA_035263165.1 Acidimicrobiales bacterium
TTGTACGCCATCGGGGAGTCGGTCCTCCGTCGCAGAATGTTCCCAACTGTTCGCTGCGGAGGCTGTCAGGGGGCCGTTTCGGAGCTGTTGCTCGAATGTGAACGCACTGTGAACCGGAAAGTCCCAGCTTGCAGGCGTACGCCCTGCGCCCCCACCATTTCCGCCATGGACAGCTCTGAGCGGCAACGGGAGTACGTGCTCCGCACGGTCGAGGAGCGGGGCGTGCGCATGATCCGCCTCTGGTTCACCGACGTCCTCGGCCAGCTGAAGTCGTTCGCCATCTCCCCGGTCGAGCTCGAGGGCGCCTTCGAGGAGGGCATGCGCTTCGACGGCTCGTCGATCGACGGCTACTCCCGCGTCCAGGAGTCGGACGTGCTGGCCAAGCCCGACCCCAACAGCTTCGAGATCCTCCCCTGGGCCGACGGGGTGGGCACCTCGGCCCGGGTCTTCTGCGACATCGTCAACCTCGACGGCACGCCCTTCGAGGGCGACCCGCGCCAGGTGCTGCGGCGCAACCTCGACCGGGCCCGCGACCAGGGCTTCAGCTTCTACGCGGCCCCCGAGATGGAGTTCTTCTACTTCGCCGACAACGACCCGACCCGCCCGCCCGAGCCGCTCGACAAGGCGTCGTACTTCGACCTGACCACCAGCGACGTCGCCACCGACCTGCGGCAGCGGACCATCCACACGCTGGAGTCGATGGGGATCCCGGTCGAGTACAGCCACCACGAGGACGCCCCCAGCCAGCACGAGATCGACCTGCGCTACACCGACGCGCTCACGATGGCCGACTCGGTGATGACGTTCCGCCTGGTGGTGAAGGCCGTGGCCCACGAGGCCGGCGTCCACGCCACCTTCATGCCCAAGCCGCTGTCGGGCGTCCAGGGCTCCGGCATGCACACCCACTTCTCGCTGTTCGAGGGCGACACCAACGCCTTCTACGACCCGGGCGACGACTACGGCCTGTCCACGGTCGCCCGGGGCTTCATCGCCGGCCTCCTGACCCACGCCCGGGAGATCACCGCGGTCACCAACCAGTGGGTCAACTCCTACAAGCGGCTGGTCGTGGGGTACGAGGCGCCGATCTACAAGGCCTGGGCCCGCAACAACCGATCGGTCATCGTCAACGTGCCGCCGATCAAGCGGGGCGAGGCCGAGAGCGCCCGGCTCGAGTTCCGGGCGCCCGACCCGGCCTGCAACCCCTACCTGGCCTTCTCGGTGATCCTGGCCGCCGGGCTCAAGGGCATCGAGAAGGGCTACCCGCTGCCCGACGAGGTGTCGGCCAACCTCTACCAGCTCACGGCCGAGGAGCACATGGCCGAGGGCATCGACGCCCTGCCCCAGTCGCTGTCCGACGCCCTCGACGTGATGGAGCAGTCGAACCTGGTGGCAGAGGCCCTCGGCGAGCACGTCTTCGAGTGGTTCATCCGCAACAAGCGCAACGAGTGGATGGAGTACAAGACCCAGGTCACCCAGTTCGAGCTCGACCGCTACCTGGCCCGGCTCTGACCAGGCGGCGGCGGACGACACGGCGATGGAACCCCTCCTCATCTACCCCGATCCGGTGCCCCCGGAGCTGGCCCAGGCGCTCGACCTGGCCGGCTACCCCTGGGCCGCCGTGGCCGACGAGCGCGCCGCCATCAAGACCGAGCCCGACGACGGCTGGGCCGGCGCGGTGATCGTGGCCGCCGCCGAGGCCGACGGGGCGTTCACGCTGTGCCGGGCCCTGCGGCGGCGGGACGTGCCGCTGGAGCCGATGCTGCTGCTGGTGTCGGGCGCCCAGCTGGGTGACCTGGAGCTGCGCGAGGACCTGTTCGACGACTTCTGCCTCTACCCGTTCCAGCCGCTGGAGCTGGAGGCCCGGCTCAAGCATCTGTTCTGGCGCACCGGCCGGGGCACCCGGCCCGAGCTGGTCGAGTACGGCCCGCTGGTGCTCAACCTGGAGACCTATCAGGCGGCGATCGAGGGGCACCCGCTCGATCTCACCTACATGGAGTACGAGCTGCTCAAGTTCCTGGCCTCCCACCCCGGGCGCGTGTTCACCCGCGAGACCCTGCTGTCCCGGGTGTGGGGCTACGAGTACTACGGCGGGGCGCGCACGGTCGACGTCCACATCCGCCGGCTCCGGGCCAAGCTGGGCGAGGAGCACGCCAACCTGATCCAGACCGTGCGGTCGGTCGGCTACCGCTTCGGCCAGTCGCGCTGGGGCGTCTAGCGCGTCTAGCGGTTCAGGGCGATCAGCTCGCTGCCCTCGTTGCGGGCCTGGGCGTCGGACTTCAGCGACCAGCCGAGCCCGACGGCGATGAGGCTGCACCCCATCATCACCGCCACCGGGAGGACGACGACCAGGACGAGGGCGATCAGCACGGCGCCGAGCATGGGCCCATCATCCTCCGACCCAGGCCCACGCTTCCACTTCGACCAGCGCCCCGATGGGCAGCTCGGCCACGCCGATGGCCGACCGGGCCGGGCGGTGGTCGCCGAAGGCGGCGATGTAGGCCTCGTTCATCTGGACGTAGTCGCTCATGTGGCGCAGGAAGACCGTGGTCTTGACCACGTCGTCCAGGCCGGCGCCCTCGGTCGCCAGGTGGGCCGCCAGGTTGGCCAGGGCCTGGGTCAGCTCGCCGGTGACCCCGCCGCTCACGATCTTCCCGTCGAGGATGCCGACCTGGCCGGACACGACCAGCCAGTCGCCGGCGCGCACGATCGGCGTGTAGGGGCCGACGGCCTTCGGACGTGCGGGGTCGTCACTCATGCGCCGGGACCGTAGCGCCCGCGGCGGCCCTCAGCGGCCGGCGCGGCGGGCCTGCAGGGTGTGGGCCGCGGCGACGGGCAGGTGGGCGCCGACCCGGGCGGCCTCGACCAGGCTGGCGCGCAGCAGCCGGGCGTGGGCCCGGGGGCTCATGCCGTCGAGCTCCGCCGGCCGGTGCTGGGCCTCGTAGAGCCGGGGGTGGACCGTGTCGATCATTCCCAGCGTGGGCGACCTCGGGCTGGTGCCACAGGGTCGGCCGCAGGATGTCGAGGCAGCCGTAGCCGTGCCCGGCGAACTTTGTCGATCCAGAAGCTGGGCCAGCGCTCGTTGACGTGGTGGGTGCCGCCCTGGGTCGAAGCGGCGGCGTCGGCGAAGGCCCGCAGCCAGCTGCCCACGCCGCAGCCCACGTCGAGCACCGAGGCCGGCGACGCCAGGTCGATCAGCGCCGGCACGACGGCCTGCGCCGACCGCAGGGACCCGTCGAGCTGGCCCTCGAAGAACCCTGCCCTGTAGTCGTTGCCGACAATGGACGCCCGCCGCGCCGCCATCGGTGGGGCAGGCTAAACGCTCCGTGTAGGCCACGTGGGCGTGGAGTGGCCGGCCAGCCACGCTGCGGCCGCAACGGCGGCGAACACCGCGTCGGAGCCGTTCACCGGCTCGGCCGGGCCGGCGTCGTCGACCGTGACCTCGATCGGGGGCGTGTCGACCGCCCGCAGGACGCCGAAGCTGCGGATCGTGAGGTCGTGGACCTCGCCCGCCTCGTCGACGGCCAGGCCCTCGTGGGTGACCCAGCCGAGGGCCATGTGGGCGGCGCCCACCGCGTAGGACCGGGCGACGACCTCGTCGAGCGGCGGCCCGCAGGCCACCTCCACCGCCACCCGGGGTTCGGCGCCGAGGGCGACCGTGGCCGTCGCCACCGCGCCCTCGGGCGAGCGAACGGTGACCGTGGCCGCCCCCGCCGGCTCGTCGCGGGCGGCGACCACCACGCCCGGGGTGCCGTCGGCGGCGACGACGCCGGCCGCGGCGGCCAGCGCGACCGCCTCGGCCCAGCCCACGGCCCGCAGGTCGAGGGACGTGGGCGGGCCCGGCACCGCCATCGGGTCGATCTCCAGGCCGGGCAGCACGGCCCGGACCGCGGCGCCGTACGCGGCGGCCTCGGGGCTACCCGGGGGCAGCGCCACCCGCAGGACGCCGGTGCCGTCGGGGCGCAGCCCGCCGGCCACCGGGGGCCGCTTGGGGCCGAGGCGCACCGAGTCCTCCCGGGTGAGGACGACCCGGACCGGCCGGCCGTGCTCGTCGGCCAGGCGGCGGGCGGCGGCCGTCACCGGGGACGTGCGCTTGCCCCCGAACGCGCCGCCGTTGGCCAGCGGGGTCGCCGGCTCGCCGCCGGGGGCGCACCACGACGCGTCCAGCTCCAGGTAGGCCGGCTCGACCCACGTCGTGCGCAGCGTGGCCGCCCAGTCGCCCGGCGGCACGTCCAGCGGGTGGCGCAGGTCGGCCGTCGTCCGCCGGCCCTGGACCTTGCCCGCCGCGGCCCGGGCCCCGGCCACCGTCTCGCCCACGGCCCAGCCGCCGGCGCCGTCGGGCACGGCCACCAGTGCGCCGGGAGGCGCCGTGTCGTCGGCGAAGCCGCCGTGGCCCAGCGCCACCTCGGGCGCCACCCGCTGGGGCGAGCGGCCCTCGATCGTGGCCCGCCGCCCGGCGGCCTCCA
>DATFRN010000415.1:0-13719 GCA_035263165.1 Acidimicrobiales bacterium
GACGTGGCCGTGTTCGCCGCCGCCTGCGGCGAGGCCCGCGACGCGTCCCGGGCCGGCGAGTCCGAGCGGGTGCTCGACGCCGGCGACCGGGCGCTGGTCGCCTACGGCGGCGACCTGCTGCCCGAGGAGGGCCCGGCCGACTGGGCCGTCGAGCGCCGCCGCCAGCTGGCGGCCGACGCCACCGAGGTGGCCGGGCTGGTCGCCGAGGCGGCGGTCGGGCTCGGCTACCACGACGTGGCCGCCATCGCCTGCGCCCGCGGCCTCGACATCGATCGCTACGACGACGGGCTGTGGCGCCTGCTCATCGACGCCCAGGAGCGGGGTGGCGACGTGGCCGCCGCGTCCCGCACCCAGGAGCGCTATCAGGAGGTGCTGCGCGAGCTGGGCATCACCGCCAATGACGAGGCCGCCCTGGCCGCGGCGTCAGATCAGGCCCTGGCGTAGCGCGTAGGCGACCGCGTGCGAGCGGTTGCGCAACTGCAGCCGCGACGTCACGTCGTGGATGATGTTCTTGACCGTGCGCTCGGAGTAGGAGAGGTCGTCGGCGATCTCCGACGTGTCCCAGCCGTCGGCCACCAGCTTGAGCACCTTGACCTCGCGGTCGGTCAGCCCGCCGAAGGTGAGGCCCCGGGGGGACAGGACCTGGCGCTGCAGGCGGCCGATCTGCTCGAGCAGCCGGCCGAGGAGGTCGGGGGGCACGGTGCCGTCGCCGGCGGCCGCGGCCCGGATGGCGGGGACCAGCCGCTCGGGCACGGCGTCGGACCGGCGGACCAGGCCGCAGGCGCCGGCCTCGGTCACGGCCAGCACGGCGCCGTCGTCGAGCCGGCCGGCCACGACCAGCACGCCGCGGGCGCCGGCCCGGGCCAGCGCCCGGATCGACTGGGAGGCCCGCTCGTCGACCTCGTCGACGACCACGACCGCCACCGCATCGGCGGGGCCGTCGCCGCCGCCGTCGGCGGCGGCGTACAGCCGCACCTCGATGCCGGGCTGCCCGCGGAGCTGCGCCTCGACCCCCGAGCGGGAGACGGGATCGTCGGCGTGGACCAGGACGGGGATGCGAGTGGACACGGGGCGAGGTTCCCATGCGTGCCTTCACGGGCACTCAACGCCCGCTCAACGGGCGCCTCGCCCGGGCGCCGGGGCGCCCCATGGGGCAGCCCCATCGGGTCCCCGGGCCGCGCTCCCTGGCGCGTCGGCCCAGGTCGAAGGCGTGCTGCGGCCCGGTGAGCGGCCGGGGCGACGGTCACGGGTGACATGGGGCACGGGTGCGCCATCGGGCAGCCCGATCGGGCGCCCCGGCGGCTCAGCCGGTGTGCAGGTCGACGGTCCAGGTGGCGGCGTGGTCGGCGTCGTCGCCCACCGCGCGCAGGCCCGGGGCCCCGGCGGGGACGAGGGCGCGGATCTGCTGGTCGCCCTTGCGGGCGGCGGCGGAACCCGGGTCGAAGCGGCGCCAGCGGCCCAGGGTCGACGGGGTGGCCCACCACAGGGCCGGCTCCGAGCCGCCCTCGGCGCCCGGGAGCCCCGGCCGCGACCCGGCCAGCACCACCGTGCCGTCGGCCAGCACGGTGACGCCCCACAGGCTCGGCACCCCGTCGGGGCTGGCCGGGCGGCCCGCCACCTCGGACCAGGACGACAGGTCGGGCGACGTCCACACGGTCGGCACCAGCGACGCCCCCCGCAGCTGGCGGCCGAGCGCCAGCCAGCGCCCGTCGGGCAGCCGGACGATGCGGTGCAGCTCCTGGCGGCCGGCGCCGCCCAGGGCCGCGGCCGCGGTCCGGCGCCAGGCCACGCCGTCCGCCGAGCGCCACACGCCGGCGTCGCCGTCGCGGGGGTCGTCGGCCGTGTCCCAGCCCACGGCGACCAGGCCGCCGGCGCCGTCGGCGGCGACGTCGTGGAGGGCGGCGGCGCCGTCGAGCCCGGTGGCCGCCACCGCCGTCCAGGCCGCCGCGTCGCCCGCCGACCGCCAGACCGTGGCGTGGCTGACCACCCTGTCGCCGCCCCCGCTGCCGGCGGGCGCTGCTGCGGCGCTCCACCCCACGGCCACCAGCCCCCCGCCCGGTGCGGCGGCCACGCCGTCCGCCGCACCGTGGGCCCCGGCCGGCGCCGTCCAGGCGGCCGTCCAGGTGGCGCCGCCGTCGTCCGAGCGCCAGGCCGCCGGCCGGCCGCCGAGGTCGGGCCCGGACGCGCCGTCGGGGATGCCGGCGGTGTCCTCGCTGGTCGCCGCCGGGCGAGCTGCGGGGTCGTTCCGCCGCCCGACGGCCACCAGCCGGGACCCGCCCAGCGAGGCCACGCCGAGCATGGCGCCGGGGCCGCGGTCGCCCGCCAGCGGCCCGCCGGCCACCCTCGCCGTGCCCCGCACCTCGTCCTTCCCCGCCGCCGCGCCCAGCGCCGCCCCGGTGCCGGCCGGCGCCGTGCCGGGCGGGGGACCGGGGTCCTCCCCGCCGCCCACGCCCGGGAGCCAGACCAGCCCGGCCACCAGGGCCACCACCACCGCCAGCGAGGCGCCGGCCAGGGCGGCGACCCGGCGCCGCTCCCGCCGCTCCGCGCCCTCGTCGGCCCCGGCGCCGCCGATGTGGACGACCAGCCGGTCGTCCACATCGGTCATCGGCATGGCCGGCGGCGGGCGGCGGGACCGGGGCAGCTGGCGGTCGCTCGGCCCGGTGAGGCCGGCCTCCTCCAGGTCGGCCTCGATCGCCGGCGCGGGGCCCGGCACGGGCGCCGGCGGGAGCGGCGGGGGAGCGGGTGCCGGGGGCTCGATCACGGCGCCGAGGCGGGCGGCCGCCGCGATCGACGCCCCCAGGCACACCGCGTACTTGGGATGGGCGTCGACGACGACCGGCACCCCCAGCTCGGCGGTCACGACCTGGGCCACCACCGGCATGCGGCTCGACCCGCCCACCAGCAGCACGGCGTCGAGCTCGCGGGCGGCGACGCCGGCCGACGAGCAGGTCTGGCGCATCAGGTCGACGGTGTGGGCCACCAGCGGGCGGACCTGGCGCTCCAGCTCGGTCCGGGTGATCCGCACCTCGTCGGCGCAGCCCGGCAGCATCAGCGGGACGACGGCCTGCGTGTCGGCCGACAGCGCCTCCTTGGCCTCGACCGCCGCCTGCCGCACCTGGGCCAGGGCGGCCAGCCCGATCCGGTCGTCGTCGTCCACCTGGGGCCACGACGGCCCGACCGCCCGCACCACGTGGTCGAGCACGATCTGGTCGACGTCGAGCCCGCCGAGGCGGTCGTCGCCCCGGGGCGTGCCGAGCACCTCGAACCCGGTGGCGGTCTTGCGGAGGATGGTGGCGTCGAAGGTGCCGCCGCCCAGGTCGTACACGCCGAGCAGGGCGCCGGCCGGCACCCGCTGCTGGGCGGCGTAGTAGAGGCCGGCGGCGACCGGCTCGGGCACCAGGCCGGCGCTGGGCAGCCCCGCGGTCGCCGCCGCGTCGGCCAGCACGGCCCGGCGGTGCTCGCCCCAGCTCGCCGGGTGGGTGAGCACCGTGTAGTCGGGCGGGCCGCCCTCCCGCTCGGCCACCTTGTCGGCCAGCCACCGCACCACCCGGGCGGTCAGGTCGGCGGCGCCGAACCGCTGGTCGCCGAGGACGATGGGCACGGTGTCGCCCACCCGCCGCTTGAACTCCCGGACGACCCGGCGGGGCTCGGCGACCGCCCGCCGCACCGCGGCCTCGCCCACCAGCACCACGCCGTCCTCCCGCAGGAACAGCACGGAGGGGACGGTGGCGGCCCGGTCGCCGAGCACGACGGTCGTGGCCCGGCCGTCGCGCCAGGTGGCGGCGGCGGAGTACGTCGTGCCGACGTCGATGCCGGCGGCGTAGGTCACAGCGCGGCGGGGTCGGGCGCGTCCGGCGGCAGCAGCGGCCGGACCGGCGAGGCCGGGTTGTCCGGCACCGGCGACGACCACCAGGCGTCGGTGCGGAAGGCCTCGTCGAGCGCCGGGTCGTCGGGGCTCAGGCCCCGCCGGGCCAGCTCGGCGAACCAGCGGTCGCGCTTTGACGCCGGCAGCCCCGAGCCGCACCAGGGGCAGTGGGTGATGGGCGACGCGTCGAGGCCGCCCTCCCGCACCAGGCAGTACTCGTCGAACACGGCGTCGTAGACCACGTGGCGCCCGGGCGCGGCCGCGGCGGCCGGCACGTCGCCCACCTCGAGGTGGGCGTACATCTCGTCGCAGCAGTGGTCTCGCATCCCACCACCAAATGTGCCTGTCGACGTGCCACTGCGGCCCCGGGAGATCTCCCGGTTCCGAACCGGGAATCCTCCTGGGGTCCGGCGCCGCTCCCCGGTGCATGCTCTGCCATCGTGACGGACCCATCTGGCAACGGCGTGGCCACCCAGGTCGAATGGTTCGCGGGGCGGTACGAGGCGCTGGCCCGCAACGTCGAGTCGTTCATCCGGGGCAAGCCCGAGGTCGTGCGGGCCGCCCTGGTGTGCATGTTCTCGGAGGGCCACCTGCTCATCGAGGACGTGCCCGGCGTCGGCAAGACGTCCCTGGCCAAGGCGGTGGCCAGCTCGATCGGCGCCACCATGCGCCGCATCCAGTTCACCCCCGACCTCCTCCCCACCGACGTGACCGGCGTGCAGGTGTACAACGACCGCAGCCGGGAGTTCGAGTTCCGGCCCGGCCCGGTGTTCGCCAACGTGGTGCTGGCCGACGAGATCAACCGGGCCTCGCCCAAGACGCAGTCGGCGCTGCTCGAGGTCATGGACGAGCGCCAGGTCACGATGGACGGCACCACCTACCCGGTGGCCCAGCCGTTCGTGGTGATGGCGACGTCCAACCCCATCGAGCACGAGGGCGTCTACCGGCTGCCCGAGGCCCAGCTCGACCGGTTCCTCATGCGGATCGAGGTGGGCTACCCGGCGGCGGCGGCCGAGCGGGAGATCATCGAGAACCGCATCCGGGGCCAGGCCCCCGAGCAGCTCAACTCCGTGCTGTCGGTCGAGGACCTGCGGGCCATGGTCAACATCGCCCACCAGGTGTACATCGCCCCGGTGCTGCAGGAGTACATCGTGGCCGTGGTGTCGGCCACCCGGCGGCTGCCCGAGCTGCGCCTGGGCGTCAGCCCCCGCGGCGGCCTCGGCGTCGCCGTCGCCGCCCAGGCGCTGGCCGCCGCGGCCGGCCGGCCGTTCGTCACCCCCCAGGACGTCAAACAGGTGGCGCCGAACGTGCTGGCCCACCGGATGATCCTGCGGCCCGAGGCCCAGCTCCAGGGCCACGCGGCCGAGTCGCTGCTCGACCAGATCCTGTCGTCGGTACCGGTGCCCCAGGAGCGGGCGCTGGCGTGAGAACGGGCAGATGACCGACGCGCCCGGCCACCGCCGGGTGCTCACCGGCACCGGCCGGGCCGTGGCCCTGGTGGGCCCCGGCTTGGTGGCGCTGGGCGTGGCGACCGGGTGGACCGAGTTGCTGGCGCTGGGGGTGGCGTGCCTGCTGGCGCTGGTGGCGGCCCTCTGGTGGCTGCTGCGGCGGCCCGAGCTGGTGGCCAGCCGGACGATCGCGCCGGCCCGGGTGAACGAGGGCGAGCCCGCGGCCGCCAGCCTGGTGCTGCGCAACGCCGGGCGCCGGCGCAGCCCGCCGCTGCTGGCGTCCGAGGCGGTGGGCCGGCGGCGGGTCGGCGTGCGGCTGCCCAGCCTGGCGCCCGACGCGTCGACATCGGTGAGCTACGCGCTGCCGACCGACCGGCGGGGGCTCTACGAGGTCGGCCCGCTGACGATCGCCCGGTCCGACCCGCTGCGGCTGGTGTTGGTGGCCCGCCAGCACGGGTCGACGTCGACGCTGATGGTGCACCCCCGGGTCCACGACGTGGCGCCGGTGCCGGCCGGGCGGGCCCGGGACATGGACGGCCCGACCTCGACCGCCGCCCCGCTGGGTGGGATCGCGTTCCACAGCCTGCGGGAGTACGTGCCGGGCGACGACCTGCGCCTGGTCCACTGGCGGTCGTCGGCCCGGACCGGGCAGCTGATGGTGCGGCACAACGTGGTGCCCAACGAGCCCCGGCTCCAGGTGGTGCTGGACGTGTCGGCGGCGGCCTACCCGGACGACTCGTTCGAGGACGCGGTCCGGGTGGCGGCGTCGTGGGCGGTGGCGGCCTGCCGGGCCAACTTCCCGCTACGCCTGGTGACGACCGGCGGCGGCGTGGCGGCGGCCGACCGCGGCGACGGCGGCGCGGCGGCGATCCTGGACCTGCTGGCGGCGGTCCGGCCCGAGCGCGCGAACCCGGGCCTGGCGGCCCTGGTCGGCCTGGCCGCCGACCAGGAGGGCGTGTCCCTCGGCGTGGTCACGGGCCAACCCGACCCCCGCGTCCTCGACGCCGTCTCGGCGGTCCGCGGCCGCTACGACATGGTGAGCGTGGTCCAGGTGGGCGAGCAGTACGACCGTCCCCCGGTGCCGATCCCGGGCGCGTTCGTCGTCAACTGCCGCACCAGCGACGACTTCGCCTACACCTGGAACCGCGAGGTCGCCCCCCGGGGCTAGCCGAGGACGCCCTTGCCGCCGGCGCTGGAGTGGACGATCGCCGCCAGCTGCGTGCGGTTGCGGACGCCGAGCTTGCGGTAGATGCCCTGGAGGTGGAAGTCCACCGTCTTCACGCTCAGGTACAGCGCCTCGGCGGCCTGGCGGTTGGACAGCCCCTGGCCCACCGTCAGCGCCACCCGCAGCTCGGCCTCGGTGAGCCGGGACGCCAGCGAGCGCTCGGCCCCCGCCACCTCGCCCCGGGCCGCCGACGCCCGGTCGCTCCACGGCCGGGCGCCCATGCGGTCGAACACCGACCGGGCCGTCGCCAGGTCCTTGGCCCCCTCGGCGTCCGCCCCCTCCCGCAGCCGGTGCTCGCCCCGCACCAGCAACGTCCGGGCCTCCTCGAACCCCGCCCCGATCGACCGGAACCCCGCCAGCGCCGCCGCGAACCGGTCCTCCGCCGGCCCGCCCCGGCCCAGCAGCGCGCCGGACCGCTCCACCACGGCCACCGCCCACGCCCGCCCGGTGGCGGCCGCCCGCGCCTCCAGCCGGTCGAGCGACCGGTGGGCGTCGTCGGTCCGCCCGGCCCGGGCCAGCGCCTCGACGGCGTCGCCGTGCCACCACAGCCACCCCGGCTCGGCCGCCTCGGCGGCCAGGGCGATCTGGTCGAACGTGGCGGCGGCGTCGGCGTACTGCCCGGCGCCCAGCTCCAGCAGCCCCAACCCGCTCACGGCGAAGGCGGCGATCTGGGGCACGCCCAGCCGGGTGGCGTACTCCATGCCCGAGGCGGCGTGCTCCCGGCAGGCGTCCTCGTGGCCCAGGCCCGCCTCCACCCGCGACAGCACCGCGTGGCTGAGCGGGATCAGGTGCTGCACGCCCAGCGCCTCCTGGAGGGAGATGAGATGGCTGGCCTCGGCCACCGCCTCCGCCCACCACCCCAGCCGGTAGAGCGCCTCGACCAGCACCAGCCGCGAGTACAGCGACCGCCCGGCCAGGCCCACGCTGCTGCTGATGTGGATGAGCTGGCGCACCAGGTCGACGGCCACCGTCGCCTCGCCGTGCACCAGGTAGATCGACGACGTGGCGTGGACGACGCCCTCGATGTCGTCGAGCGACGTCACCCCCGGCAGGTAGTTCGCCATGGCCTGCCGGCCGAGCGGCGCGAACGTCGTGTAGGCGGCGTCGTCGCCCTCACCGGCGAACATGTCGAGCAGCGCCCGGGCGGCGGCCGTCGACATCTGGAGCGCAGGGTCGCCGGCGTCGGTCGCCAGCTTCTCGGCCACCCGGGCCGACTCCTGGCCCCCCCGCAGGTCGAGCGCCATGACGTGGGCCATCGCCGCGTTCAGCAGCAGCAGCGCCGCCAGGTCGGGGTGCGTGTCCTTGACCGCCTCGGCCGTGATCTCGAACCGGGGCAGCGCCACCCCGGGGCCGTCGATCCACATCTCGGCCTGGCCGAGGACGCCGGCCATGATCGCCCGGCAGCGAGGATCGGTCGTCTCCTCGAGCGCCGGTGTCAGCACCGCCACCGCCCCAGCGTGGTCGCCGGCCATGAACGCCGACAGCGCCCCCTCGGCCACGTACTCGGACCGGATCCGGCTGTCGGTGGTGAGCCGGGCACCCTGCTCGTAGGCCCGTGTGGCCGCCAGGTACTGGCCCCGGCGCTTGGCCGCCTCGCCCAGCGCGGCCATGCGGGCGGCCACCGCGTCGTCGGGCCCCACCACGCTCTCGGACAGGTGCCACAGCGCCCGCTCGTGCTCGCCGGCCTCGCTGGCCGCCTCGGCCACCGCCCGGTGCAGCTGGCGCCGGCGCCCACCGTCGAGCTGGCGGACGACCGCCGCCCGCACCAGCGGGTGCCGCCACCGCACCCGGCCGTCGGCCAGGGTGATGACGCCGACGCTCTCGGCCGGGTAGAGGTCCTCGAGCGTGCCGCCCAGCCGGGCCAGCGCGGCGGCCACGGCCACCGTGTCGTCGTCGGCCTCGTAGGCGGCCGCGGCCAGCGCCAGCATCGTGGCCGGCGGCAGGCTGGCCAGCTGGGACCGGAACGCCTCCAGCAGCCGGTCGCCGATCGGCAGCGCCGGCGGCAGCGGCTCCTCGCCGGCGCGCTGGCCGGCGCTCAGCCCCCGGCCGGCCTCGACCAGGGCCAGCGGGTTGCCCCGGGTCATCTCCCAGCACCGGGAGGCGACGGGCTCGGCCACGCCCTCGCCGGCCAGCAGCTCGACGGCCGCGCCCCGGGCGATGCCGCCGAGCGTCGTGCGCTCGAACGCCGTGCGGTCGAGCAGGCACCCGAGGCCGCTGCGCTGGGCGAACAGGAAGCCCACCCGGTCGGCCTCGCACCGGTGGGCGGCGAACACCAGCGACTCCAGGCTCGACTGGTCGATCCACTGGGCGTCGTCGACCGCCACCAGCACGGGCGCCTCTTCGGCGGCGGCCGCCACCAGCGCCAGCGTGGCGCCGTGGACGGCCAGCCGGCCCGAGGAGACCTCGTCGTGGCCCAGCGCGCCCCGCAGCGCCCGGGCGTGCCCGGGCTCCAGCCGGTCGAGCCCGTCGAGCAGCGTGCGCAGCACCGCGGTCAGCCCGCTGAACGACAGCACCTGCTCGAACTCGATGCCGGTGGCCCGCAGGACGGTGAATCCCCGGGCGCGGGCCTCGGCCACCGTCCAGTCGACCAGCGCCGACTTCCCGACCCCGGCGTCGCCCGTCAGGATGCGCACGGTCGAGGAGGCGGCGGCGACCCGGTCGAGCAGGTGGCCGAGCGACAGCAGCTCGTCGTCCCGCCCTACGGGAGCGGGCGGCGGTGCCGTCATGTGGTCGAGCATGTGATGACCCCCACCGCGCGTCCCGCGCGGTCCGCCGGAAAACCTCGCGCCGCCGGCGGCCATCGTACGCCACTGCAACACCGTGTAACAGTGCGCCCGCGCCAACCGGGTAATCACCCGGTGCGCGCCCTCGGGGCCCGTCGCACCATGCCCTCCGACGGCTGGTGCGAGCACCGGACGATACCCCGCTGGCGCTCACACCGGCCGCACCGCAAGCCCGTCCGACCCCCCCGAGACCCGCGAGGAACGGCCCGATGCAGGCGAGGAGTGAGCGAGCGACAGATGTCCTGCTCTGCGCCCTCCTGGCCGCGGTGGGCGCGGCGACCTACGCCGGTTTCTTCGCGGGCTGGTCCTTCGCAGCCCCGCTGGCTGCGGCGGCCGTCGTGCCCGCCGTGCTGGTTGCCGCCCGCCCTGGCGACCGGCCGGCGAGGACCGGGGGGTGGGTCGGGTGCGCGGTGCTGGTCGGGCTGCTGCCGTTGTTCGTGGCGGTGACGCTGCGGGTCTTCCCCGGGACCGGCGTCAGCAGCCCGGCCGACGCTCTGGCCGTCACCGGCCGGGGGCTGGCCAGCGGGTGGGACGCCATGCTGGCGGCCGCCCGCCCCGCCGACCCGACCGGCGACCTGCTCGTCACCCCGCTGGCGGTGACCTGGCTGGCCAGCGCCGGCGCCTGCCTGCTGGCCGTCCACCGCCGGGGACCGCTCGTCCCCGTGGCGCCCCCGGCGCTGGCCCTGGTGGCGGCGCTGGCCCTCACCGGCGACACCGGCACCCGCCGGGCGGCTCCGGCGGGCGCCTTCCTCGTCGTGGCCCTGGCGCTGGTGCTGCTACGGGCCAACCGGATCGAGTCGATCGCGTTCTCCCCCGCGGTCGCTCGCCCCTCGTCGGACGCGACCCGGCTCCTCACCCCGGCCGGCCGGGTCGCGTTCGGCTTTCCCCTCGTCGTGGGGATCGCGGTGGTCAGCCCCCTGATCGCGGGCGCGCTGGCCCCCTCCGGCCGCGACCGCTTCGACCCCCGCGATCTCCGCGACGAGCGCCTCCAGATCGATGACGCGCTGAGCCCGCTCGTCGAGCTCAAGTCCCAGCTCAAGGCCGACCCGCCGGCGGCGCTGTTCCGCGTCCGCCTGCAGGGCGGCAGCGGCGCCCGGCCCGACCGGGTGCGCACCGGCGCGCTCGAGGCCTACGACGGCGCCCTGTTCACCAGCGACGGCGACTACCGCCGGGCCGGCCACGTGCTGGCCGGCGACCCCGCGCTCGGCGGCCGGTCGCCGGGCAGCCGGGTGCGGATGCGCATCACGATCCTCGGGCTGCGGGGCCCGTTCCTGCCGGCCCCGGGCCGCCCGCTCCGCGTGGACGGCGACCTGGCGGGCGCCGAGATCGGCTTCGACGCCGACGCCGGCACGCTGGTCTCGGCCCGCAGCGACCTGAGCGGGGTCTCCTACGAGGTCACCAGCGCGATGAGCGCCCCGAGCGACCGCGAGCTGGCCCGCTCCCGGCCGAGCGACCCCGGCGAGCCGGGGCTGGCCGGCCTGGCGAGCGCGCCGCCCCGCCTGCCGCCGCCGCTCGCCGCCCTGGCCCAGTCGTGGACGGCCGACGCCACCACCCGGGCCGGCGAGCTGGTGGCGCTGCGCGACCACGTGCGCGACATCCGCTACGACGACTCTGCCGACGCCCAGCCCGGCCACTCCTACGCCGCGCTGACCCGGGTGCTGCTGGGGGCCGCGTCCGAGCGGGAGGGCTACGCCGAGCAGTTCGCCGCCGCCTACGTGGTGCTGGCCCGGGCCCGCGGGTTCACCGCCCGTGTGGCCACCGGCTACCTGCTGCCCGACCCCGACGACGACGGTGTCATCACGGTCACCGAGGCCAATGCCCACGCCTGGCCCGAGGTCCACCTCGACGGGCGGGGCTGGGTGGCGATCGAGGCCACGGGCACCCGCCACACCCCGGCGCCCGAGCCCGACGACGCCGAGGCGCCCCCCGGCAAGCGCACCGACCAGCCCAACGACGCGGCCCAGGCCAGCCCGCCGGTGCCGCCCTCGATCATCGAGCCCGACCTCGACGGCGGGGGATCGGGCGGGACCACCGTGGTGGTCGCCGCTTCGGCCGGCGGCCTCGGGCTGGTGCTGCTGGCGCTGGCGGCCGTCTGCTCCCCGGCGGCCGCCAAGGCCTGGCGCCGCCGGCGCCGCCGCCGGGCCGCCTCGCCGGCCGACCGGGTGGTCGGTGCCTGGCGGGAGACGGTCGACCGGCTGGTCGAGTCGGGCATGGCCGTGTCGCCCGCGCTCACGGCGCACGAGGTGGCGGTCGAGGCCCACACCCGGTTCCCGCAGCGGGCCGGCGCCGTCGGCCAGCTGGTGCCGCTGGTCGGCGTGGCCGTGTGCGCCCCGTTCGAGCCCGAGGCGGCCGCAGCCGACCGCGCCTGGCACCTCGCGGGCGTGGCCCGGTCGGACCTGCGGCGGGGCAGCGGCCCGGTCCGCCGGGTGCGGGCCGCCGTCGATCCCCGGCCGTTGGTGCGGCGGACCCGCGGTCCGGGCCGGTCCCGGCGCCGGCGGGGCGCCGCGGTCGCCGCGGGCCCGCGGGGCCGGCACTAGTGCCCCGTCCACGGACGCCTGCGCCCCGCCACGCCGGCCAGATCGGCCGCTGGACGGGGCACTAGATGGTTTCGCGGGCCCGGCGCGCCGGGCTGCGGGTCGGTGCGGCCCTGGTGGCGTGCGCGTCGGTGGGCGCGGTCGTGGCCCGGGCCGAGGCCACGCCGCCGGCCCGGCTCCGGCTGCACGGGGGCGCCGCCTGGGTGGCGTCGTCGACCGTCGGCCAGCTCACGCTCATCGACGGGAGCACGGCCGAGGTCGTGGCCCGGGCCGCGGCGGCCCGTCCCGGCGACGACCTCGCCTCGGCCCAGGACGGCGCGGCGGGCTTCGGCCTCGACCGCGACGAGGGGGCGATCGTGCGGGTCGACCCCGCCACCCAGGAGCCAGGCCTGCCCGTCCGGGTGATGCCGGGCGCGCGGGGCGACCTGTCGGTCCACCCCCACGGCGACCGGCTCTACGTCGTCGACCACACCCGGGGCCGGGTGGCGGTGGCCGATGCGGCCACGCTGGCCCGGCGCGGTGCGCTGCGGTCGCTGGCCGAGCCGGCCGCCGACAGCGTGGTCGACGGGGCCGGGCGGCTGTGGGCCCTCGGCGCCCACAGCGGCGACCTGACCTGGTTCGACGGCGACCACCGGGGCAGCCGCCGCCGGGCGGTGCCCGACCCGGCGTCCGCCTCGCTGACCGTCGTCGCCGGTCGGGCGGCGGTGGTCGAGCGGGGCGCCCGCGTGGTGCGCACGCTCGACGCCCACGGCGACGGCCGCGACCAGGCCTGCCTCGACATCGACCCCGACGACCGCTCGGTGGAGGTCGGCGGCTCGGTCCAGGGCGACCGGCTGTTCCTGGTCTCGGGCGACGACGGCATGCTGCGGGTCAGCAGCCTGGGCTCGGGGCGTTGCGGCGACGTGGCCCTGGCGGTGGCGGCGCCCCGCTCCCGCCTGGGCGCGCCCCAGGAGGCGCAGGGCCGGGTGTTCGTGCCCGACTACACCCGGGGCACGGTGGCGGTGGTCGACCTCGACGCCCGCCGGGTCGTGCACACCCGCCCGCTGGTGGCGCCGGGGACCCGCTTCGAGCTGTTCCCCGAGGACGGCATCGTGTTCTACAACGACCCGGGCAGCGAGCGGGCCGGGGTCGTGGCGGTCGACGGCACGTTCTCGGCGGTGGAGAAGTACGACCCGGACCGCCCCGGCGAGGGGCTCGACCGGCACGGGGGCCCGGGCGCGGGCGTGCCCGACACGGGGAGCACGGGGGGTGAGGACGGCGCCGCCGGCGCCACCGCTACCGCCCCGGCCCCGGCCCCGGCCGCGTCCGAGCCCGATGCACACCCCCGCGCCCCGGATCACACCGGCGACACCGCGAGCGACACCACGCCCGCCGACGGCAGCGTTCCGACGGATGGCACGACCCCGACCGGCGAGACGACCACGACTCCGCCGCCCGACGACACCACCACGACGCTCCCGCCCGCCGTGCTCGACATCCGGTCCCCGGCGGGCGCGGTCGAGGTGGGCCACAGCCTGACCCTCACGGCTGCTGCGGGCGACCCCGCCAACCCGCTGCTCTCGGTCGCCTGGGACTTCGGCGACCGGACCACCGGCAGCGGTATCTCGGTCACCCACACCTGGAGCCAGCCCGGCGGCCACACGGTGACCGCCGCCGGCACCTTCGCCTCGGGCACCGCCCGGCGCTCGGTCGGCATCCAGGTGACGCCGCCCGCCATCGAGCCGCTCGCGGCCCAGTTCGGCTTCGGCCCCACGCCCGTGCATGCCGGCGATCAGGTCAACTTCATGGACCAGTCCTCGGGCCAGCCGACGTCGTGGGCGTGGAGCTTCGAGGAGGTGCGCGGCCCGCCCACGGCGAACGAGCA
>DATFRN010000416.1:0-15999 GCA_035263165.1 Acidimicrobiales bacterium
GTCCCCGGGCGTCGCCAACGGGGGGACACGCAGCAGGACCTCACCGTCGATCCCGAGCGCCTCCCTGCTGGTCGCGAGGATCCGGACGTTCGGCGCCTGCTGGAGGATCCGCTCGCACAGCGAGGCGACCGGGGCCCTGACGTGCTCGCAGTTGTCCAGGAGAAGCAGGCCCGTGCGAGCCGCCAGCGAGCGAGCCACCTGAGCCGCCACATCGATGTCGGCGCCCGACCGAACGCCGAGCGTCCCCAGGAGCACCTCGGCGACGTCGTTGGCACCGCTGACCGACGTGAGCTCGGCGCACCAGGACTCCCGCGGCTCGCTGCCCGCCATCGTCGAGGCCACATGGGTGGCGAGGCGGGTCTTGCCGGTGCCGCCGGCACCGACCAGGGTCACCAGGCGATGGCGAGCGAGCAGGGACGCGACCTTGGACGACTCCTCCTCGCGGTCGACCAGCGGTGTCACGGCCGACGGGATCCCCGTGGCGCCCGCCGGCGGGGACGGGCTCGGTCGCTCCCGGGTCTCGCCGGGTTCCACCAGGCGCGCCAGCTCGTGGCGATTCGCCGCCTGGAACTTCCGGAGCAGCGAGGACACGTGGCTCTCGACCGTGCGCTCCGACACATACAGGCGTGCTGCGATCTCGGCGTTGGTGAGGTGCTCGCCGAGCAGGTCGAGCACCTCGCCTTCCTTCCTGGTCACTCCGCGCTCGGACCACGCCCGCGTCCTGGCAGCCGCCCGGCGATCCCGCTCTGCTCGAGGTTCGGAGAGCCCTGGACCTGCCAGGGCGAAGGCGACCTCGGGCCTGTCCATGTCGCGCAACCGCAGTGGTCCGAGCTCGACGAGTCTCACGCCCGGTGGCATCCGATCGGCCACCAGTCGAGCGGTCGACTCGCTCACCAGCACCTCGCCCCCATCGGCGACCGCCCGTAGCCGGGCCGCCCGGTTGACCGCCGGACCGAAGAAGTCGCCGTCGCGCTCGACCGACTCTCCGGTGTGCACGGCGATCCTCACCCTGACCGGTGCGGCCGCCGGCCACGGCGACGCGCTCAGCGCCACCTGTGCTCCACAGGCGGCCGCCAGCGCATCGGTCGCCAGCGCGAACACGGAGAAGGTGGAATCGCCCTCGCCCCGGCCCTTGAGCAGGACACCTCCATGATCCGCGATCATCCGGGTCAGGATCTCCTCGTGGCGGGCCAGGGCGGTCGCCATCGCCGTGGGCGCGTCCTCCCACAACCGGGTCGACCCGACGACGTCGGTCAACACGAACGTGACCACCCCGGAGGGCAGTCGCCTCTCCGCCACCTCACAATCATCGCGCGAGGTGTGGCGATCCCCGAGCGGTTAGTGACATCCGACCCGCGACCGGCCCGCCGGCAGGATCCGTACCGATGTCCGTACCAGTACGGAAGCCATCAGCGCGGTGACGTGTGCACGCTCCCGACGACGGACTGCCGGCCTCCCCCGGCGGTCACGACGGAAGGGAGACCGATCATGAGGGAGCACTGTTCGACACGACGACCGCTTGCGATCCTCGTCCTGCTCGTGCTGGCGGGCCTGCTGTCCGGCGGCCTCGCTCTCGCGGCGCCGGTGAGCGCCAGTGCGCCTGTCACCATGGCGTTCGAGAAGGAGGCGGTCGCGCCCGGAGTGTGGCAGGGAACCGTGGCCGGAGACGTCAATGGCGACCTGACGACGCGCCTGACATCGTGCACGGGCTGCTCGGGGCAGATCTGGCACGTCGAGTTCGACTGGATCATCGATGCCGGGGCGGAGTCGTTCACCGCCCATCTCGCCGGGATCCTCAACACCCGGACGGGGAAGGTCGTCATGAACGGAACGGTGGTCGCCGGGTTCCTACGGGGCGCCCAGGTCCACGAGGAAGGGCAACTGGTGAACGCGGCGACGCTGGGATTCGAGGGCACCATCACGGTGTTGCCGGCGACGGCCTGAGGGATCGCCAGGGCTCCGAGGCTACGAGAGGGCCGGATCCAGGCCCTCTCGTAGTCGTCTCACTCCCACGGGACCGGGGCGTCCCAGCGGTCGAGGTATGTCGTCTCCGACGTGGGCTTGCGGACCGTCGGGCCGAAGTTGCCCTGGGGGTAGCCGAGCGGCACGCAGAGGTGGAAGCCCACGTCGTCCGGGATGCCGAACAGCTGGTGGACGCGGTCCATGACGCTCGGGTGCAGCGTCGTCGGGACCGAGCCGATCCCGAGCGCGCGGGCGGCGAGCATCAGGTTCTGCACCGCCGGGATGACCGAGTTGGCCGGCCCGTCGTGCAGCGCCAGCGCCAGCACGACGCACGGTGCGTCCCCCATCGCGTCGGCCAGGCCGGCCGCGGGGTGGTAGCGCGGCGGCAGGTCGTCGGGCCCGTGGAACCCCTCGTCCCGGCGCTTCGCCCACCACGCCTCCCGGTAGAGCGCGCCGAACTCGCGGATGGTGTCGCGGTCGGTCACGACCAGGAACCGGGCGATCTGCTGGTTCCCGCCGTTGGGCGCCCGCACGGCGGCCTCCAGGACGAGGCGGATGTCCTCCACCGGGATCGGCTCCGGCCGGAACCGCCGGATCGATCGCTGGGTGAAGATCGCCTCGCCGAGCGGCAGCGACAGCCGGCTGTGGTCCATCGGGATCGGCCTCCTCTGCGACGGCTGGATGCACCGGCGTTCTAGCGGGAATCGGCGCCGGGTGCCGGCTCATAATGGTGGCGAGATGGCCCAGGACGACCACGTGGCGCAGGCGCGGGCGGTCTACGACGCGGCGGTCGAGCGGTACGTCGAGTTCGTCGGGACCGAGGTCAGCCCGGTGACGGAGGGCCCGGTCGACCGGGCCGTGCTCGGCGCGTTCGGCGAGATCCTCGCCGGCGGTCCGCGTGGTCGGGTGGCGGACCTCGGCTGTGGGCCCGGCCGGGTGGCCGCCGCCCTCGCCCGGCAGGGCGTCGATGTCATCGGGATCGACGTGTCGCGGGCGATGATCGAGGCGGCGCGCCGGGCTCATCCCGGCATCGAGCTCGCGCAGGGGCGGCTCGACGGCATCCCCGTCCGCACCGGGTCGCTCGCCGGCGCCGTGTGCTGGTACTCGATCATCCACACGCCCCCGGCGGGGCTCGGCGAGGTGGTCGCCGAGCTCGGGCGGGTCCTCGTGCCCGGCGGACGCCTGCTGCTGGGCTTCCAGTCCGGCGACGGCGAAGCCGTGCACCGGGCCGGCGCCCAGGGGACGGCCCTGCCGCTCACCAGCTACCGACACGGGGTCGACGACGTCTCCCGGCGCCTGGACGCCGGTGGCTTCCAGGTGGACGCCGTCGCCTGCCGGGCGCCCGCGCTCGATCACGAGACGACCCGCCAGGCGTTCGTGATCGCTACGTCGGCGTGCCCGTGAGGTAGGACGCCTGGATCTCGTCGACCCGCTTGCCCAACTCCTCGGCCGTGCCGGAGATGGCGATGCGGCCGCGGTCCATCACATAGACGCGGTCGGCGATCGTCATGGCCTTGTGGACGTGCTGCTCGACGAGGAGAACCCCGACGCCCTCGTCGGCCGCCGTGCGCAGCACCGCGAACAGGCGGTCGACGATCAGCGGGGCGAGGCCCATCGAGAGCTCGTCGGCCAGGATGACCGCCGGCCGCCGCGACAGCGCCAGGCCCAGGGCCAGCATCTGCTGCTGGCCGCCCGAGAGCAGCGCCACCCGCCGCCCGAGGTGGGCCTCGAGCTCGGGGAACAGCGCCAGCACCGCGTCGGTCGTCGTGCGGAAGGCGCGGATGTTCTCCGCCACCGTCATGCGGGTGAACACGGCGCGGGCGTCGGTGACCAGCGCCAGCCCGGCCCGGGCCCGCTTGTGGAGCGGCAGCCGGCCCCCGAGGTCCCGGAAGGAGACGGTGCCGCCGAGCGGCGCCAGCTCGCCGGCCAGCGTGAGGATCGTCGTCGTCTTGCCGGCGCCGTTCGGCCCCAGCAGCGCCGCGACCTCGCCGGCGCGGACCTCGAGGTCGACGTCCCGCACGACGGTGACCTTGCCGTACCCGGCGACGAGCCCCTCGGCCCGGAGCGGCGCGCTCATGACGCCGGGGACCCCACGGCGGCGGACCCCGTCGGGGCGGCGGCGTCGGTCGGCTCGCCGAGGTAGGCCTTGACCACCCGGTCGTCTGACCGGACCTCGCCCGGCGTCCCGTCGGCGATCTTGCCGCCGAAGTCGAGCACCACGATCCGGTCGCAGGTGTTGAGGATCAGCGCCATGTCGTGCTCGACGACGACCACCCCGATCCCGTGGTGGTCCGCGATCTGGCGGATCAGCGCGGCCACCTCCTTGCGCTCCCTGTCGTCGAGCCCGGCGGCCGGCTCGTCGAGCAGCACGACCGCGGGCCCGGAGATGATCGTCCGGGCGATGCCGACCAGCTTGATGACGCCGTGCGGCAACGTCGCCGGGCGCTCGTCGATCACGTCCCGCAGGCCGAGGTCGTCGACGACAGACTCGGCGAACGCGGACAGCGACCGGCGATCCGGGACGACGAGGTCCCGCAGGTACTGGCGGCGGGCCCGGGTGTCCTCCGCCACGCGGAGGTTGTCCCGCACCGTCAGCTCCTCGAACAGCTCGACCGACTGCCACGAGCGGGCGATGCCGCCCCGCGCCCGCCGCTCCGGCGTCCACCGGGACACGTCGACCCCGTCGAGCAGCACGACGCCGCTCTGCTGGCGGGTGAAGCCGCTGATCACGTCGAGGAGCGTCGTCTTGCCGGCGCCGTTCGGGCCGATCAGGCCGACGACCTCCCCCGGCGACATCGCGAACGACACCTCGTCGACGGCGGTGACCCCGCCGAAGCGGACGGTGATGTCCCGGACCTCGAGCTCGTAGCGCGGCCCCGAGAGCCGGGGCCGCTCCGTCGCGCCACCGTCGCCCACCGCCCCCTCGGACGCCGCGGGCGCCGCCGTCGCGGGCGCGGTGGCGGCGCCACGGGCCCGGCCGAGGCGCTCCCGGAAGCGGAGGGCGCTCTCCGCCCAGATCGACGCCACGCCGTCGGGCGCCCGCCGGAACAGCTGGACCACGCCGACGGCGGCGAAGATCGTGAGCCAGGCCGCCACGTTGGTGAGGCCGGGGAACAGGTCGTTCGTGACTTGGGCGGCGATCGCGCCCGGCGCGGCGGCCGCCCCGGCGAGGACGCCGGAGATCCACCCGATCCCGCCGATGACCGCGTACTGGACCAGGAGGATGGAGCCGAAGACGTCGAACGCGGCGAACTGCACGTTGGTCTGGCGGAACGCCAGCAGGATGCCGCCGAGCGCGGCGACCCCCGCACCGACGGCGAAGGCATACAGCTTGACCCCGACCACGCTGATGCCGAGGGCGGCGGCCGCCCGCTCGTTGCTCCGGACCGCGATCAGCTTGCGGCCCGTGGCGCCCCGCCGCAGGTTGGCGACCATGAGGCTGACGGCGACCAGTGCGATCACCATCAGCCCCGCATAACGCTGCGGGTGGACCGCCGGATCGAGCTCGTAGCCGAGGATCTCGGGGCTGCGGACGACGATCCCCTCGAAGCCGCCGGTCATGCTCCCGTTCTGGAAGATCAGCGAGGTGAACACGAGCGACAGCGCCAGCGTGACGATCGCCAGGGTGACGCCCCGGGTCCGCAGCGCCGGGAGCGCCACCAGCACGCCGACCGCCGTCGCCACCGCGATGCCGAGCAGCACCGCCGCCGGGAACGGCAGGTCGAGGCTGTTGGCCGATCGTGCCGCCGCCCAGGCACCGAAGCCCGCCAGCGCGTACTGGCACAGCGACAGCTGCCCCGCGTAGCCGGACACGACGACCACGGAGGCGATGATGATCCCGGTGCCGAGGGTGGTGATGAGCGCGTCGGCGTAGCTCTGCGCCGAGAGGATCAGCACCGCCGCGACCACGAGCGCCAGCGCCAGCGGGATGCGGGCCACCCGGCCGCTCCCCGGCAGGGGCAGCCGGGCCGCGTTCTCGCCCCGGGCCGGGCGCACCCGCCCCGACATGACGGCGACGAGGAGGATGATCAGCAGCGGCACGGCGTGCGGGAGCCCGGTCAGCGACGCGTCGCTCACCCCCAGGGCGTGGGCGATGTCCGGCTGGAACAGGGCGAGCTCGCTCTGCAGCGCGCCGATGGCGAGGGCGGCGGCGACGGTGGCGGCGAACGACGAGAAGCGCCCGACGAGCGCGGCGGCCAGCGCCGGCAGCACGGCGACCGACAGGACCGCGGCGTTGAGCGTCACGATCGGGGCCAGGAGGATCGCCGCCAGTGCCGACAGGAGGCCGGCGACGACGAAGTTGACGAACTCGATCCGGGCGGCCCCCCACCCGGCGATCGACGCCACCCGCCGGTCCTCGGACACGGCCGAGGTGGCCAGCCCGAACAGCGTCTTGCTGTAGACCGCCCACAGCACCACCGCCAGCACCAGCACCGCGCCGATGAGGATCAGCCGGTCCTCGCCGATGCGGATGTCGCCGGCCAGCACGAGCGTGCGGTCCGGGAGGAGCGACGCCGGCTGGTTGAGCTGGTCGGGCCAGATCAGGATCATGGCGCTCTGGGCCGAGCTGAGCAGCGCCAGCGTCGCGATCAGCCGCACCAGAAGCGACGAGCGCCGCAGCGCGGCCATGACCGCGTACGTCACGATCCCGAGCAGCACGCCCACCGCCAGGCCGGCGGCCACCGCCACCGGGGTGGCCACGCCCCGGTCGTCCCGCAGCCCGTAGCAGACGAAGGCGCCGACGGCGCCGAGGGCGGCCGCCGCGAAGTTGAGCACCCCCGACGCCCGGTAGACGATGACGATCGACAGCGCCACCAGGGCGGTGAGCGACCCGGTGGCGAACCCGAGCAGCGCGAAGCGGACCGTCGCCTGGCTGAACAGCGCCGTGCCGACGATCACGGTCACTGGTCGAGCTTGAACGGCTGTGTGGCGTCGCTGAAGTCGGACGCCCGCACGTACTTGCCGTCCTTGACCTGCACGAGCATGGCGTCCCGGGAGTAGATGCGGAGGCTGGCCAGGGCCGGGATGTCCGGGAACGCCGGCTTGCTGAAGTCGAACGGCGCGATCTCCGGCCGGTCGACCGGGCCCGCGTCCTTCATGGCGTCGACCAGCTTGGCCTGGTCCAGCGACGCGATCTCGGAGCGGGGCAGCTTCTTCAGGATGTCGACCAGGGCGTGCACGTTCGCCCATGCGCCGGTGCTCGCCGGGCTGAGGTCGGCGCCGTTGGCGTCGACCCCGGCGTCCTTCAGCTCCTTCAGCATCTGCTCGACGCCCGGGTTGCTCGAGTCGGACGGCGGGGCCTGCTGGGTGAGCAGGTACATCCCGTCGGCCTTGGTCCCGAGCTTGTCCAGCACCTCGGGCGACACGAGCGTCACGGCCGTGAACACGGGGACGTCCTTCGGCGTGATCCCCTCCGCGTCGAGGGCGTTGATGAACGGGACGGGGGACGGGAGGATGAGGCCGATCGAGGACGGCTTGCGCTGGCTGACCTGGGCGGCGACCGGCGCCCAGTCGGTCGTGTCCGGCGGCACGAACAGGGTGTCCAGCTTGATGCCGTTCGCGTTGGCCAGCTGCTTGGCGGTCTCGATGAACGACCGGGTCGCCGCGGTGTCGACGGCCACGGTGAGGTTGTCCTTCACCTTGAGGGTGGTCGCCACGCTCCCCGAGCCGACGACGAGCGTGAGGCCCGAGTTCGAGGAGAACGACCGCGGATCGGTGAGGTCGAACACCGTGCCGCCGGCGGTCATCACGCCGGGCAGCTTGGCGGCCGTGGTCCCGGTGTCGAAGCCGCCGCTGGAACCGAACAGCGCCAGCGATCCGTCGGAGTTGGCCTTGCGACCGCAGGCCGCGGCCTGGTTGGGGTCGGACTTGTCGTCGCAGATGTCGATCTCCAGGGGCCGGCCGAGCGCGCACTCCGCGTTCACCGCGTTCACGGCGGCGATGCTGGCGTTGCGGCCCTCCCGCACCAGGCTCGGCACCGTCAGCGGGCCGCTGGTGCTGGCGATCGAGGTGAACTTCAGCGGCTCGCCCTTGCAGTCGGGGTTCGTCTTCGGCGTCGCCGTCCCTCCGCCACCCGCCTGCGTTCCCTCGTCCTTGCTCGAGCATGCCGCGACCAGGCAGGCGACCACGAGGATCGCCGCCAGCGGCGCGCGTGCTGTCGACCTGCGCGTGAGCATCCGGCCCCCCTTCCCGTTGCTGCTCCGCCGCCTTCCGACGCGGCGAAGAAATTTCATTCTTCCATATCGCCGCCGGGCGTGCGCGGGTTGGCCATGAAGTGGAGCACCCGCGCCATCATCCGGCCCCAGGCCTCGCTGTCGGGCGCCGGCTGCCCGGCGCCGCGCTGCACGAGGAGGCCGAGGTGCAGGGTCTCCACGAAGTAGGCGATCAGGTCGAAGTCGGCGTCGGGGCTGGCCAGGCCGTCGGCGATGCCCCGGCGCACGAGCTCGTCGGTGGTGGGGCCCCGCCACCGCCGGCGGGCGTCGGCGATCGCCTCGGCGATGTGCGGCTGGCGGCGGGCGGCGATGAACGCCTCGAGCTGCATCGCCTCGACGTCGGTCAGGTCGCCCTCGGCCCGGCTCGTCTCCGCCATGATCTGCTCGACGGTGCTGCCGGGGAACCGCTGGGCGTAGCGCTCCACCTGCCGGAGCACGGCCGCCAGGAGCAGGTCGTCCTTCGAGTCGAACCGGACGTACACGGCCCCGCACGACAGGCCGGCGGCCTTGACGATGTCCATGATCCGGGCGCCCGCGTACCCCTCCGACGCGAACACCCGGGCGGCGGCGTCCAGCAGCTGCTCGCCCACCGCGTCGGCATCGTCGTCACCGCCCGGCCGCCCGGGCCCCACCGCGCTCACGACCCGAGGCTACGCCGCCGAACCGCCCGGTCCAGCGGCGTTGGCCTCGGGCCGTCAGTTGAGGTTGAAGGTCTGCGAGTCGTTGACGATGAAGTGCCCGTTGGCGTTCTTCACCGTCGTGGCGACGACCACCCGGACCACGGCCGGGTCGCCGTAGGGCGCCATGTCGATCTCCGTGAGCTCGAAGTCGTCGTTGTCGGGCAGGTGCTGGTCGCTCCCGCGGGTGGCGAGGTGCACGTAGTCGCCGTTGTCGCCCTCGGCGTAGTAGGTCATCCGCATCTTGGCCGCGGTGCCGGCGAGGTCCTTGGTGTACATCCACCCCTTCAGGTGGGGCGTGATGACGCCGTCCTCGGACTCCCAGTCGAGGGTGCCCGGGCTGGCGGGCTGGAAGATCCCGTCCAATAGCGCGATCGGGTCGAGGACGAGGCTGCCGAAGTCGACGTTCGTGCCGACGATACGCGGGGTGTCACTGTCGACGATGATCATGGTCGTCTCCTTGGTCGTTGGGCGCGAGGTGCGCCTGACCAGGATCTCCACGCCCGCGAACCGACGCGTTAATCGGGCGTCCTCACGCCGACAGCGCCTCGGCGGCCGCCGCGATCTTGTCGCCGCCGGTGGCCGTGAGCTGGCCGACGATGTCGACGAACCGGGGGTGCCGGAGCCCGGAGACCAGGAACGTCCACCGGTAGGCGCGCTGCTGGTGGCCGCGGATCTCGTCCCGCTCGTCGTCGGTGAACGTGCGGCCCGCGGCGCTCGCCAGGGCGTCGATGTCCAGCTCGATCTGCTGGGCGAGCAGCCCGTCGACGGCGCCGCCCAGCGCCAGCAGCTCGTCGATCGCCCCCTCGCGCCGGTCCGCCGGCAGCTCGGAGGCGACCTCGTCGATGAGCAGGCTGTCCAGGCGGGCGTGGCGGGACTCGTCGATCCAGTGGAAGCGCAGGATGTCCCGGAACAGCTCGTCCAGCTCGCCGCGGTCGCGGACGTGCTCGACGTAGTGCAGCTGGGTGAACCACTCGATCATGCTGGTCAGCAGCAACGCGGTCAGCGGCGAGGTGGCCAGGACGGCCTCGGCGACGCTCTCGCGGCCCGCGACCAGGCCGCACTCGACGCCGAACCCGGCGGCGAACTGCTCGCACGCCCGGCGCAGCATCTGCTGGTGCTTGGTCTCCTCCTCGGCGAAGCGCAGCAGGGACCACAGCCGGGTCTCGTCGCCGTACACGTCGGCCCGGGCCCGGTCCATCACCAGGGGGACGATGTACTCCTCGACGAAGGCGAAGATGTGGCAGTAGCTGTTGCCGCGGATCTGGTTGAGCATCCGCTTCTCGTCGCCGCTCAGGCAGGCGATGCCGTCCACCCCGGCGATGCGGTCGGGGAGGAAGGGCTTGGAGAAGTCGAAGTCGCGGCCCTGGAAGCAGTCCTCGACCGTCCACGCGTTGGTGATCGAGCCGTCCAGGCAGGTGTCGTAGCGGAAGTCGTGGGTCAGCACGGTGCTCTCCTCCTCGGGAGTGACGGGCGTGTGCGATCGAGCCTGACGACCACCGGCCGGCGGCGCCTCCGTCGCGGTCACCGATCGGCTACCGACGCGCTACCGAACCCTCGCGGACTTGGCATCATGGTGGGTGTCCATGGGCGCTGGACAGGGAGTCACACCCCGGGAGGCAGAGGTGCTGGCCGCGGTCGGCTCGCACCTGACGAACGCGCAGATCGCCGGCCGGCTGCACCTCTCCGTGCGGACCGTGGACTCGCACGTCGCGTCGCTGCTGCGCAAGCTCGGGGTCGCCGATCGCCGGGCGCTGGCCGAGCTCGCCCCCGCGGTGGGCGGAGGCCCGGTGCTGGGCGCCGGGATCGCGGGGCTGCCGGAGACGTGGACGAGCCTGGTCGGGCGGCAGGGCGAGGTGGCCGACGTGGCGGCCACGCTGGGCGAGGCCCGGGTGGTCACGCTGGTCGGACCGGGTGGGGTGGGCAAGACCCGGCTGGCCGTGGAGGTGGCGCGCTCGGTCGGGCCGTCCTTCCCCTTCGGCGGCGGCTACGTCGAGCTGGTGCCCGTCCAGGCCGACTTCGTGGTCCAGGCCGTGGCGACCACCCTCGGCGTGATCAGCCAACCAGGGTGCACGGTCGAGGAGAGCGTGCACGGCCACCTGGCGCGCCGGCGCGTGCTCGTCGTGCTCGACAACTGCGAGCACGTGCTGGGCGCGGCGGCCGCCTTCGTCGGGAACCTGCTGGCCGCGTGTCCCCAGGTGAGCGTCCTGGCGACGAGCCGGGAGCGCCTGGGTGTGGCCGGCGAGCGGGTGGTCGCGGTCAACCCGCTGTCCACCGAAGGCGCCACGGGCTCGGATGCGGCACGCCTGTTCGTGGAGCGGGCGCGGTCGCAGGACCCGTCCTACGCCGACGAGGACGACGCCGTCGCCCGGCTGTGCGTCCGCCTCGACGGGCTGCCGCTGGCGATCGAGCTGGCCGCCGCTCGGGTGGGCTCCGTCGGCGCTCGGGCCCTGCTGGACGCCACCACCGACCGGCTGCGGGTGCTGGCCGGCGGGCAGGGCAGGCACCGCTCGCTGCGGGCCGTCCTGGACTGGAGCCACGACCTGCTCGGCGAGCCCGAGCAGCGGCTGCTGCGCCGGCTCGGCGTGTTCGCCAACGGCTTCGATCTGGCCGCGGTGGTCGCCGTCGCCGGCGACGACGGCGACGACGGCGACGTCGGCGGCGGCGACCCGGCCGCGGTGATCGACGCGCTCGGCCATCTGGTCGACAAGAACCTCGTCATGCGGCGACCCACCGCGCACGGTCCCACCCGGTGGCGGCTGCTCGAGACCGTCCGCAGCTACGCCCTCGACCGGCTCCGAGCCAGCGGCGAGGCCGGCGAGATGCAGGAGCGGCACCGGGCGTGGGCCGCGTCGGTCGCGGCCGACCTCGCCCGGCGCCTCGACGAGCGGGACCCGTGGGTCGACGACTTCGACCTCGTCGTCGACGACCTCCGCATCGCGCTCGAGCTCGCGCCCGACGGTCCGGACCGGACGTGCCACGACCTGGCGCGCGCGACGGGTGCCCTCGCGTTCGCGCGCGGGCTCATCGCCGAGGCCGGACGCCACCTCCGGGTCGCGGCCGCGCACGCCACGACGCCGGCCGATGCCGCGACCGCACTCCAGACGGCGGCGCACGTCGTGATGAACGACGTGCGGACCGCCGACGCGGTCGGGCTCCTGGCCGAGGCCGCCGGCACCGCCGCCGGCTGCGACGACGCCCTGCGCGCCACGTGCCTGGCGCAGGCGATCATGATCGCCCGGAGGTTCACCGGCGGGCTCGACCAGACGATCCCGGCCCAGCGGCTGCGAGATCTCCTCGACGACGTGCGTCGCGTGGCGCCCCCGGCGGATCCGCTCGTGTCGGCGTGGCGGGCCCAGGCCGAGGCCTGGATGGCGAGCGAGCACGCCAGCGACCCCGACCTCGTGCTCGCCGAGGCCGCGCTGGCCGAGGCCCGGTCGCTCGACGAGCCGACGCTGATCTGCGCCGCCACCGACGCGGTGAGCGCCGCGCTCCTGAACACGAGGCGGTACCGCGAGGCCTACGACGTCGACCACGCACGGCTGGACGTCATCGGCCGCATGCACGGCCACGATCCCCACGCCGCCTACGAGATCGACGACGCGATCGAGGTGGCGGGTCACGCCGGCTGCGCGGCTGGCGAGCTGCGGGGAGCGCTCGCGGCGCAGGGCGCGGCGCTCGCCGTCTACGACGCGGAGCGACCCCACCGCCCCGTCCGCTGCGCGGTGAGGTTCCCCCTCAGCCTCGCGCTCACCGGTCGCTTCGACGAGGCCGCGATCACCGCCGAGGGCATGTGGTCCGCCTGGCTCGCCGCCGGAAGCCCTTTCGCTGGGTGGATGGGCTCGAGCCTGCTCGCCGCCGCCCTCGCCCATGGCCTGCGGGGCCACACCGAGGCCTACGACGAGTGGCTGCGTCGAGCCGGCCGCCTCTTCCCCGCCGGGGACCTGTGGCAGGCGCCCAACGCGGGCACCGTCGCGGCCTTCACGGTCGCCCGCGTGGCGGCGCACACGGGCGACGCGGAGGCGGCCGGATCGGTGCTGGCCCGCTATCTCGACCACCCGCCCGCCCTGGCGGCGGGCCCGCCGTCGTACTTCGCCGCGTACCCCTCGGCGCTCGCCGCCGACGTCGCGGCCGCGGCCGCCTCGCCCGGGGCGCCGGCCCTGATCGAGCGCGCCGCGCCGGCGGCGGCCGAGAACCGCTGGGCCGCGGCGTGCCTCGACCGGGCCCGCGGGCGCCTCGCCGGCGACGACGCCCTCCTCGAGAGGGCCGCGGACGCCTTCGCCGACATCGACGCCCGCTTCGAGGTGGCGTGCACGCTCGGCCTGCTCCCCCGTCAGGCCGGCCGGGCACGCCGCCTCTTCACCGAACTGGACTGCGCACCGCCCGCCTAGGCGGCGCATGACCGGCCGGCGGCGCGGGGCCGCCGGCCGGTCGTGACGTCACAAGGAGGACGCCGCGAGCGCGTTCACCATCCCCGAGCCGAAGAACGACGTGTTGCCCGCACCGCCGGTGCACTGGCGCACGTCGTCCGCGGGCCACACCGCCGGGCACGCGACCGGCGTGGCGGAACGGCGGACCGCCGAGGCGACCGCCCCCTGGCTCCAGCCAGGGTGGCGCTGGCGGATCAGCGCGGCCACGCCGGTGGCGTGGGGCGACGACATCGAGGTGCCGCTGACCCACACGTACCGGTTGCCGCCGTCGAGCACCGCACGGTTCGCCGCGGAGAGCGCCTCCCACTGGCCGGACATGTCGGTGCTCGACCAGCCGGAGAGGACCCGCCCGAAGGTGGTGCCCGGCGTCTGCACCGCGTCGCCACCCGGCGCCGTGACGTCGACGGGCGAGCCGGTGTTCGAGTAGCTCGCCAGGGTCGACGGGCCGACGGCCGAGACGGTGACCACGCCCGGCAGCTCAGCCGGGGCCACGCGGCAGTCGTTGCGGACCCGGCGCTCCACCGCCGTGTCCGGCGGCCAGTCCGGGCTGATGTCGTCGGTCGTGGGATGGCTGAGGTCGGCGAACTCGTTGCCGGCCGACGCCACGATCACCACGCCGCGCTGCTGGGCGTAGCGCGCCGCGCTCTCCAGGTCCTTGAGGATCGCCTTCTGCTCGGCGTCGCTCTTGCAGAAATAGAGGAACGGGTCGGCGAACAGGCTGAGGTTCACCACGTCGAGGCGCTGGTCGCCGGCGTAGCGCAGGGCGGCGGCCACCGAGTCGGCGAAGCAGAAGCCCTCGACGGTGCAGGCCTTCAACGCCACGAGGGTGGCCTGCGGGGCCACGCCGGCGACGCCGATGCCGTTGTCCGCGCCCGCGATGATCGTCGCGACGTGCGTGCCGTGGCCCTGCATGTCCTGGACCGCGGCCTTGTTCGAGCAGTCGCCGTTCCCCACCTCGACCGGCAGGGCGGTCGGCGTGCCCGAGAAGATGAACGAGCACGAGTGGGCCACGTCGAGGTTGGGCACCACGTCGGCGTGCGTCATGTCGACGCCGCTGTCGATCACGCCGACGCGCACGCCGGCCCCGGTCGCCCGGGCGTAGGACGCCGGGCCGGCCTGGACCGCCCGCATGCCCCACTGGCAGGGCGACAGTGGTTCGACGCCCGGACCGACGCCGAAGAACGCCTCACAGCTCGCCGCGGCCGTGGCGGCGTCGACCGCCGCATCGGTCCCCCCGGTGTCGGCCGACGCTGCCGGAGCGACGCCGCCGACCAGTAACGCCGTCGTGGCGACGGCCAAGCCAATCCGCACCCTCATGGGGCACCCCCCGTTTGTGCACGCCCGGAGTTCGAGCGTGCGTGGACGGTACGCCGGGACCCCGCGACGTGCAATCGGTCGCGCGAGGCGTGGTATCAGGCCGCCGAACGTCGACCGAGGACGTCACCAGTCGACAAATCGCACTCCCCTAGGGTCGATCCCCGTGCAGACCGCGTCGGTCGTGGTGGCGGGCACGCGGACCTGAGAGAGTCGCGCCATGCAGGAGACACTCGCGATCGGCATCGGGACGGAGCGGACCTATCGGGTGACCGAGGACATGGCGCCGCCGCACCTGCCCGTGAAGGTGCTGTCGACGCCGTCCATGATCCAGCTGATCGAGGGCACGTGCCTGGCCGCAGCCCAGGAGCACCTCGACGCCGGCGAGGTCACCGTCGGCACCCACGTGTGCGTGAGCCACGTCGGCATGGCCGCGCCCGGGGACGAGGTGACAGTGGCCTGCGAGCTCACGGGCATCGAGCGCCGCCGGCTGACCTTCGGCGTCCGGGTCACGGCCCCGGCCGGCGTGATCAGCGAGGGCACCCACGAGCGGCGGGTCCTCGACACGTCCCGCCTCGGGTAGGGCCGGCGACCGTGCGGGTGCAGCGGCTGGCCACCGTCGACGGCCTCATCGTGTTCGACCTCGACGGCGCCCCGGTCAGCGCCGGCGGCACGCGCCTGGCGCCCGACGTCACCGAGGCCGAGGTCGCACTGCTGGCCCGGGCGATGACCTACAAGTTCGCCGTGCTGGGACGGCGCATCGCGGGAGCCAAGGCCGGCGTGCGGGCGACGGCCGGCCAGCGCGCCGCTGCGATGCGCCGGTACTGCGACGAGATCCGCCCGCTGGTCGAGGCGGGCCGGTTCCTCACGGGCGCCGACCTCGGGACGTCGGAGGCCGACTTCGCGCCGCTGCGGGGCGGGGACGGCGCCACGCATCCCATCCTGCAGCGGGTGGACGGCGTGGTCTTCGAGGACGTCGTGACCGGCTTCGGCGTCGCCGTCGCCGCCGAGGCGGCGATCGGGTCGCTCGACGGCCGCGGCGTGGCCGTCGAGGGCTTCGGCAAGGTCGGCGGTGCGGTCGCCCGCGAGGTGGTGCGCCGCGGCGGCCGGGTGGTGGCGGTGTCGACCATCGCCGGCTGCGTCCACGACCCCCGCGGCATCGACGTAGACGCGCTGTGGCAGGCCCGGGCCGCGCACGGCGACGACCTCGTGCACCACGTCGGCCTGCCGGTGGCGCCACCGGCCGCGCTGTTCGACGTGGACGCCGACGTGCTGGTCCCCGGCGCACGCACGGGCGCGGTCGACGAGGCGCGGGCCCGCACGCTGGGCGCCGCCGCGGTCGTGCCGGCCGCCAACGTCCCCTACACGGAGTCGGGCCTGGCCGTGCTGCGGGCACGCGGCATC
>DATFRN010000417.1:0-16803 GCA_035263165.1 Acidimicrobiales bacterium
AACTCGTACGAGGCGTTCGTCCATGTGGTCGACTCGATGTTCAACCAGCATGCGAAGTGGATCGAGGCAGCGCGCGCGATTCCGTGGCGCCGCCCGGTCGCTTCGCTCAACTACCTCCTCAGCTCGCACGTGTGGCGCCAGGACCACAACGGCTTCTCCCACCAGGACCCCGGGTTCATCGACGTGGTGGTGAACAAGAAGGCCGAGGTGGTGCGCGTCTACCTGCCGCCCGACGCCAACACGCTGCTGTCGGTGACCGACCACTGCCTCCGCAGCCGCGACTACGTGAACGTGATCGTGGCCGGGAAGAACCCGCTGCCCGACTGGCTGCACATGGACGCGGCCATCGCCCACTGCACCGCCGGCGCCGGCGAGTGGACGTGGGCGTCGTCGCCCACGCTCGGCCCCTCGTCGGTGCCCGACGTGGTGATGGCCTGCTGCGGCGACGTGCCCACCCTGGAGACCATGGCGGCGGTGGACATCCTGCGGCGGATGCTGCCCGACCTGCGGGTGCGGGTCGTGAACGTCGTCGACCTCATGCGGCTCCAGCCCTCGTCCGAGCACCCCCACGGGATGACCGACGGCGACTTCGACGCGCTGTTCACGCCCGACCGGCCGATCGTCTTCGCCTTCCACGGCTATCCGTCGCTGATCCACCAGCTGACCTACCGGCGCACCAACCATCACAACATGCACGTGCGGGGGTTCAAGGAGCACGGCACCACCACGACGCCCTTCGACATGGTGATGCTCAACGACCTCGACCGCTTCCACCTGGTCATGGACGTGGTCGACCGGGTGCCGTCGCTGGGCGTGGCCGTGGCCGAGGTGCGCGACGAGATGGAGGCCCGCCGGCGCGAGGCCCGCGACTACACCCGCAGCCACGGCGACGACCTGCCTGCGGTGCGGAACTGGGCCTGGCCCTACTGAGGGCCCGTCGCGGCCGGTGCGCGTCCTCGTCGTCAACGCCGGCTCGTCCAGCCTGAAGCTGCGCGTCGTCGACGAGCGCGACGCCACCGTGGCGGCCGCCGACCTGCCGCCGGTCCACGACCTCGCGGACGGCGACCTGGGCGAGCGGATCGCCGCCCTCGGGCCCTGCGACGCCGCCGGCCACCGGGTGGTGCACGGCGGGGAGGAGTTCCGGGCGCCGGTGGTGGTGGACCGCGACGTGCGGGACCGCCTCGGGGCCCTGGCCGCGCTGGCGCCGCTGCACCAGCCCCACTCGCTGGCCGCGCTGGACGCGGTCAGCGGGGCCCTGCCCGGCGTGCCCGCGGTGGCGTGCTTCGACACCGCCTTCCACGCCACGCTGCCGCCGGCGGCGGCCACCTTCCCGGTGCCGGCCGAGTGGCGCCACGACCTCGGCCTGCGCCGCTACGGCTTCCACGGGCTGTCCCACGCCTACGCCGCCCGGCGGGCCGGCGAGATGGCGCCCCGGGCCCACCGCGTCGTGACCTGCCACCTCGGGGCGGGCGCCTCGCTGGCCGCCGTGCGGGACGGGCGCTCGGTCGACACCACCATGGGCTTCACGCCGCTCGACGGGCTGGTCATGGCCACCCGCTCGGGCGCCCTCGACCCGGGGGCGGTGCTGTGGCTGGTCACCGAGGCCCACCTCGACCCCCGCCACGTCGCCGCCGCGCTGGAGCGGGCGTCGGGCCTGGTCGGGCTGGCCGGGACCGCCGACATGCGCGAGGTCACCGAGCGGGCGGCCGCCGGCGACGGCGACGCCACCCTGGCGCTCGAGGTCTACGTGCACCGGCTGCGGGCCGCGATCGCGGCGATGGTGGCCGCCCTCGGCGGCCTCGACGCGCTGGTGTTCACCGGCGGGGTCGGCGAGAACTCGGCGGCGGTGCGGGCGGCGGCCGCCGGCGGGCTCGGGTTCCTCGGGGTGGTGCTCGACCCTGCGGACAACGCGGCCGCCCGCCCCGACGTCGACGTCACGGGCCGGGGCTCGCAGGCGCGGGTGCTGGTGATCGCCGCCCGCGAGGAGGTGGAGATCGCCCGGGGCACCCGGGGGGCGCTGGCGGAACGGCCCGCTAACGCCGGCTGACATCATCGGACGCATGGAGTCCCCGCCGCACCGCCCGCGGTCCCTGGCGCCCGCGGAGCTGGGGTTCGTGCCGCGCGACGCCGTGCGGTGGTTCAGCCCCCAGGTTCTGGCCGTCTCGGCCCTGCACGTGGGGATCACCTCCGTGTTCGGGTCGTTCCTCGACAAGCGCGAGCTCCAGTCGCCCGAGCCGTGCACGCCCGACCGCCGCTACCGCGAGTCCGGCGAGATGTGGTTCGACTACGTCGCCGACACGGGCGACGGCTTCGCCGCCACCGCCACCGTCGCCCACGCCCTGGGCCGGCCGACCCTGACGGTGCCGGGCGCCGGCGAGCTGCCCCGGGGCCGGCTCCTCGTGTTCGGCGGCGACGAGGTCTACCCGATGCCGGAGAGCAAGGGCTACGACGACCGGATGACGGGCCCGTGGACCGCCGCCCTGCCCTGGACCGACGGCGAGCACCCCGCGGCCTACGCCATCCCCGGCAACCACGACTGGATGGACGGCCTCACCGGCTTCCTCCGCCTGTTCGCCCAGGGCGGCTGGATCGGCGGCTGGAAGACCCAACAGACCCGCAGCTACTTCGCGGTGGCGCTGCCCCACGACTGGTGGCTGTGGGGCATCGACATCCAGTCCGAGGCGCTCATCGACCGGCCCCAGCTCGACTTCTTCGCCGGGGTGGCGGAGGAGGCGGCGGCCAAGGCCGCGCCGGCCCGGCCCCGCCTGGTGCTGGCCACCGCCACGCCGGCCTGGACCGAGCTGCCCCGCAACCCCCGCGCCTACGCCAACCTCGCCTACCTCGAGCGCACCGTGCTGGAGCCGGCGGGCGTGACGCTGGCGCTGATCGTGTCCGGCGACCGCCACTACTACGCCCGCTACCAGGGCCCCGACGGCGCCGGCAACGGCGTGCCCCGCCACCTGGTGACGGCGGGCGGCGGCGGCGCCTTCCTCCACCCCACCCACGAGCTGCCGGCGACCACCGACGTGCCGGCCTCCACCGGCGACGAGCCCGGCGGCCCGCCGCCGACCACCTTCGCCCGCGCCGCCAGCTACCCGGGGCGGGGCCGGTCGCGGGCGCTGTCGCTGCAGGCGCTGCTGCTGCCGGTCCGCAACCCGAGCTTCGTTCCGGCCGCGGGGGCGGTGTGCGTGGCCCTGCTGTGGGCGGTGCAGTTCGGGCTGCGCAGCCTCCAGGGGGGCGGGACCTTCGCGGCGGCCGCCGCCCACTGGGGCTGGAGCGACCTGGCCGGCGGCCTGTTCCGCAGCTTCCCCTCGCTGCTGGTGCTGCTGGTGCTGCTGGCCGCGCTGGTGGGCTTCGCCCGCCCGCCGGACCGGGCCGACCACGGCCTCCGCAAGGTGGTGGCCAAGGCGGTGATGGGCGCGGCCCACCTGGCGCTCCAGGTCGTCGCCGTCGCCACCGTGCTGATGCTGGCGCTCGGGTGGGCGTCGGCCTTCGACGGCGTGGCGTTCGCCGTCGTCGCCAGCCTGATCGTCTTCTTCCTGGGCGGGGTGGTGTCGGCGCTGGTCGTCGGCCTCTACCTCCTGGTGGCCGTCAACCTCCCCGGGGGGATCGCCCACGCCAACGAGGCCTTCGCCGCCGCCCGCATCACCCGGGCCAAGAACTTCCTGCGCTTCCACATCGGCCCGGGCGGCGACCTCACCGTCTACGCCATCGGCATCGACCGGGTGGTCGAGCGGGGCGACTGGCGGCCGGACCCCGGCGCCCGCGGCAACGACGACCCGTGGCTCGTCCCGCCCGAAGGCCAGCCCCGGATCCACCTCATCGAGCGGATCGACCTGCTCTAGACGCCTGCGGTGCTCAGCGGACGAGGCCCTCGCGCCAGGCGATCGCCAGGGCCGAGGCCCTGTCGTTCACGTCCAGCTTGCGGTAGAGGTTGCGGGTGTGCGTGCGCACCGTCTCGGTCGACAGGCCCATGCGGTCGGCGGCGGTCCGGGGGGCCAGGCCCTGGGCCAGCAGCACCAGCAGCTCCGCCTCCCGGCGGGTCAGGCCCAGGTGGGCGCCGGGCCAGTCGCCCAGGTCGATGGTGCGGGCCGCCAGCAGCGTCGCCTCGATGGCCAGCTTGGGGTCGATGACCACCTCGCCGTCGCGCAGGCGCACCAGCATGTCGACCAGGTCGGTCGGCCGGGACGACTTGAGCAGGTAGCCCCGCACCCCCAGACGCAGCGCCTGGAGCATGAGCCGCATGTCGTCGGCGTCGGTGAACACGGCCACCGCGAACGGCGGGTCCTGGGCCAGCACCTTGGCGGCGGCGTCGATGCCCCCGGCCGTCCGGGAGAACGCGTCGAGCAGCATCACGTCCGCGTCGGTCCTGGTGTCGGCGGCCAGCTGGATCTCGGGCTCGCCCTCGGCCGTGCCCACCACCTCGATCTGGTCGCTGTAGGGGGTGAGCATGGCCCGCAGGCCCTCGATGATGATGTGGTCGTCGTTCGCCAGCACTACCCGCACCGGCGAGCGCGTCGGGCCGTCCACCTGGTCGTCGACCATGGTGCTCCTCTCCCTGCTCCTCCGTCCGGTTACCCCGCGCGGTCGTTTCGCACACGCGGGGGAGCGGGTGATGCTTCACTACGCGCAATGCGGTATTCGCAGCTGACGACGTCCATGAGAGGATGCGCCGGGCACGAGGGCGCGGCTCCACAGGAGGACATGCTGCACACCATCACCTGCCGGCCCTGGGGAGCCGGCCGGATCCCCCGACGCGGGGGGCGGCGGGGCACGTGAGCGAAGAACGGGCGCCGGACCTCGACCTGCCCCGGGAGCCGGCCACGCCGGTCTTCCCGCGGCTCGGCGGCGACGCCGAGTCGGCCGCGGGCTGGCGCCTGCTGGTCGTCGAGGACGACGACGGCGACGCCCTGCTCGTGCGGGAGATGCTGGCCGACGGCCTGCCCGGGGCCCGGGTCGAGCGCGTGACCAACGTGGCCGCCGCCCGGGCCGAGGCCCGGTTCGTCGACTGCGTGCTGCTGGACGTCGGGCTGCCCGATGCCGCGGGCACGGCCGGGGTCGAGGCCCTGGTGGCCGAGGCCCCCGGCACGGCCGTCGTGGTGCTGACCGGGGCGGCCAGCGAGCGGCTGGGCACCGCGGCGGTGGCGGCCGGCGCCCAGGACTACCTGGTCAAGGGCCGGGTCGACGACCAGCTGCTGGCCCGGTCGGTGCGCTACGCGGTCGAGCGCCAGCGGGCCACCCGGCTCACCGTCGAGCTGTTCGAGGCCGAGCGGCGGCGGGCCGACAACACCCGCATGGAGCGGGCGCTCACGCCGCCGCTGCTGCTGCGGTCGGCCGACGTCGCCCTGGCCGTGCGCTACCGGGCCGGGCGGGAGGGTGCCGAGCTGGGCGGCGACTTCTACGACGCCGTCGAGGCCCCCGACCGCACGGTGGCCGTGCTCATCGGCGACGTCGCCGGGCACGGGCCCGACGCCGCCGCCCTGGGCGCCCGCCTGCGCAGCGCCTGGCGGGCGCTCACGCTGGCCGGGCTGCCCCAGCACCGGGTGCTGGGCGTGCTCGACACGTTCCTGCGCACCGAGGCGGAGGCGCTCACCTTCGCCACGCTGTCGACGCTGGTCATCACGCCCGACCGCCAGGGCGCCACGCTGCTGCTGGCCGGCCACCCGCCGCCCGTCCGGCTGGGCGAGAAGGTCGAGGTGCTGGGCGACGGCCGCTACGGCCACCTGCTCGGGGTCATGCCCGAGCCCACCTGGACGCCGGTCCCGATCGCGCTCGGCACCGGGGCGGCGCTCCTGCTCTACACGGACGGCCTGATCGAGGGGCGGGTCGAGCCGGGTGCCAGCGAGCGGTTCGGGATCGACGGCCTGGTCGGGCTGACGTGCGAGCTGGCGGCCAGGGGCCTGGCCGGCACCGCGCTCCTGGACGGCCTGCTGGCCGAGGTGCAGCGGCGCCACGGCGGCCCGCTGCCCGACGACGTGGCCCTCTGCCTCGTGTCGATCCCCGGGGACCCGCCGGATGGCCCCTGACCCGCCGGCCCGGCACCGGCGGCGCGGCCGCCCCGGGTCCGGCTGGCCGCTGCGGGCGCGGCTCATGGCGCTGCTGGCCGCGGTCGGCGTGCTGCTCGTCGCCACCTCTGCCGTCCAGCTCGCCCTCCAGGCCCACCAGCGCGACGTCCGCAACCACATCCTCGACGACATCGACCCCGCCCGGGTGGCGACGGCCGACTTCCGGGCTGCGGCCGTCGACCAGGAGACCGCGGTGCGGGGCTTCGCCCTGACCGGCGACGAGAGCTTCCTCGCCCCCTACGACGACGGCGGGCGGGCCGCTGACGCCGCCCTCGCCCGCGTGCGCCGGCTGGTCGGCGACGAGCCGGGCATCAACCGCGAGATCGACGCACTCGCCGGCCGGATCGACCGCTGGCGCAGCGAGATCGGCGAGCCCTCCCAGGACACCACCGCGGCCGGTCGGGCCCGGGCGCGCTCGGACGCGTTCCAGGACCAGGGCAAGCGGCTGTTCGACGAGGTGCGCCAGGGCGTCGCCGTCGTCGACACCCGGCTGGCCGCCATGCGGGCGTCGTCGCTGCGCGAGCTGGACGACGCGGCCCGCAACGCCACCGTCGCCATGCTGCTCCAGGCGGTGGGCCTGGTCGCCTCGGGGATCATCATCGTGGTGGCGCTGGCCCGGGTCGTGGTCGGGCCCATCGAGCGCCTGGGCCGCGACGCCCGCGTGGTCGCCTCCGGCGACCTCGACCACGTGGTGGCCGGCGACGGGTCGCCCGACCTGGCGCGGCTCGGCGCCGACGTCGACGCCATGCGCCGGCGCATCGTGGGCGAGGTCGAGCTGCTCAACGCCGCCTCGGCCGACCTGGCCCGCCAGGCCGAGGACCTGGCCCGGTCCAACGACGACCTGGAGCAGTTCGCCTACGTGGCCAGCCACGACCTCCAGGAGCCGCTGCGCAAGGTGTCGGGCTTCTGCCAGCTGCTCCAGATGCGCTACGCGGACCGGCTCGACGAGCGGGCCAACGAGTACATCCACTACGCGGTCGACGGCGCCAAGCGCATGCAGGACCTCATCAACGACCTGCTGGCCTTCTCCCGGGTGGGCCGGACGACCGAGTCCTTCGAGCCCGTCGACCTCGGTGAGCTGACCCGGGACGTGGTCGAGGTGCTGGGCCCGGCCATCGAGGACACCGGCGCCACGGTCACCGTGGGTGACCTGCCCACGGTCGACGGCGACCGGCGCCTGCTGGCCGCCACGGTGCAGAACCTGGTGTCCAACGCCCTCAAGTTCCGGTCCGAGGCGCCGCCCCGGATCGCGATCACCGCTACTCTCTGCGACGGTGCCGCTGGGGACGGCGATGGCGAGTGGGTCATCGAGGTCGCCGACAACGGCATCGGTATCGATCCCGACTACGGCGAGCAGATCTTCACCATCTTCAAGCGACTGCACAGCAAGACCGAGTACGCGGGCACCGGCATCGGCCTCGCCCTGTCCAAGAAGATCGTCGAGTTCCACGGCGGCCGCATCTGGCTGGAGCCCACGACCCCCCCGGGGGCGACGTTCCGGCTGGCGCTGCCCAGATCCGCACCACCACCGACCGAGAGAGACCCCGCCCATGCTGGCTGAAGCCGTCCGACCCATCGAGGTGCTGCTCGTCGAGGACGACGAGGGCGACGTGCTCATGACCCGGGAAGCGCTGGACGAGGGCAAGGTCCTCAACCGGCTCAACGTGGTGGGCGACGGGGTCGAGGCCCTCGACTACCTGCGGGCCCAGGCGGGCCACGAGGGCGCGGTGCGCCCCGACCTGATCCTGCTCGACCTCAACCTGCCCAGACGGGACGGCCACCAGGTGCTGGCCGAGGTCAAGGCGGACCCCGACCTGCGGCGCATCCCGGTCGTGGTGCTGACCACGTCGGAGGCCGAGGAGGACGTGCTGCGCAGCTACGACCTCCATGCCAACGCCTACGTGACCAAGCCGGTCGACTTCGACCGCTTCGTCGAGGTGATCCAGCAGATCGACGAGTTCTTCATCTCGGTGGTGCGCCTGCCGGGCACCTGAGGCGGAAAGGCGGGCGGGTGCGGATCTCCCTTCTGGGGCCGCTGACAGTGACGGTGGACGGCGCCCCGGTGGACGTGGGCGGGGCGCAGGCGCGCGGGCTGCTGGCGCTCCTGGCCCTGACCCCGGGCCGCCCCGTGGCGGTCGACGACCTGGTGGCGGGCGTGTGGGGCGACGCGCCGCCGCCGAGCGCGGCGGGCACGCTCCAGAGCCACGTGTCCCGCTTGCGCCGGGCGCTGGAGCCGGGGCGGACGGCCGGCGGCCGCTCGGTGCTGGCCCGCGCCGCGGGTGGCTACGTCCTCGACGTCCCGCCCGAGGCCGTGGATGCCGGGCGCTTCGTGGCCCTGGCCGACGAGGGTCGGTCCCGGCTGCTGGCCGGCGACGCCGAGGGCGCCCGGCGCCTGCTGGCCGAGGCCCTGGGCCTGTGGCGGGGCGAGGCGCTGGCCGACCTGACCGACCTGCCGCTCGCCGCCCGCCCCCGGGCCCGGCTGGAGGACCGGCGCACGCTGGCCCTGGCCGACCGGATCGACGCCGACCTCCACCTCGGCCGCCACGCCGAGGTGGTGGACGAGGCGGCCGCGCTGGTCGAAGCCCATCCCCTCGACGAGGTCGTGCGCCACCGCCTGGCCCGAGCGCTGGCCCGGGCCGGGCGGCGCGACGACGCCCTGGCCGCCATCGCCGACGCCCGCGCCGCGCTCGCCGAGGCCAGCGGCCTCGACCTCGGCCCGGCGCTGCGCCGCCTGGAGGACGAGCTCCGCCGGGGGGCCGGGCCGGCCCCGGCGCCGCCCGCGGACAGCGGGCTGGTGGGCCGGGCCGGCGAGATGGCGCTGGTCACCGCGGCGCTCGACGAGTCCGCGGCCGGGACCCGCGTCGTCGTGGTGGAGGGCGAGCCGGGGATCGGCAAGACCCGGCTGGTCGAGGAGCTGGCGGCGGCGGCCGCCGCCCGGGGGTGCCTGGTGCTGTGGGGCCGGGCCTTCGAGGGTGGCGCCGCCCCGGCCCTGTGGCCCTGGCTCGGGCCGCTGCGGTCCCTGCTGGCCGAGCGACGCGGCGGCGAGCTGGCCCAACTCCAGGCTCTGGTGGCCGCCGAAAGCGATCCTGCCGCCGCGCCGTCCGTCGCCGGCCCGGCCCGGTTCCAGCTGGTCGAGACGGTCGCCGCCCTGGTCGCCGAGGCGGCGGCCCGCCGGCCGCTGGTGATCGTGCTCGACGACCTCCAGTGGGCGGATCCCGCCTCGCTCGAGCTGCTCACGTTCCTGTCGGGTCGCCTGGGGCCGGCACCCGTGCTGCTGGCGGTCACCCTGCGCGAGCTGGAGGTGGGCCGCAACGACGCCCTGGTCGAGGCCCTCGCGGCCGTGGGCCGCCACCCGACGGCTCGCCGGGTCTCGCTGCGGGGCCTCGACCCGGCCGGCACCCGCGCCCTGGTCGCCCGGGCCACCGGCCGCACCGACCTGCCGGAGGCCGTGGCGGCCGCCATCCACCGCCGGGCGGAGGGCAATCCGTACTTCACCGCCGAGCTGGCCCGCTACCTCGACGCCGAGGGACCCCTGGACGAGGCCGCGGTCGCCGCCGCCGACGTGCCCTCCGGCGTGCGCGACGTCGTGCGCCGCCGCCTCGCCCTGCTGCCTCCGGCCACGGCCGAGCTGGTCGAGGTGGCCGCCGTCGTCGGCCGGGACGTGCCCCTCGACCTCCTGGCGGATGCGTCCCGCCGCAGCCTGGACGCCGTGCTCGACGACCTCGAGCCCGCCCTGGTCCAGCGACTGCTCGGGCCGGCGCCCGGCGCGGCCGGCACCGTGCGCTTCTCGCATGCGCTGGTGCGCGAGGTGGCGGTCGACGACCTCTCGCCGATCCGGCGGGCCCGCCTCCACCTGCGGGTGGCCGACACGCTCGCCCCGGCGGCGGGCGACGACGACGCCGAGATCGTGGCGGAGCACCTGTGGGCGGCGGTGCCACTCGGGGTCGGCCTGCGGGCGGCGGACGCCCTCGTCCGGGCCTCGGACGTCGCCGTGCGCCGCCTGGCCCTGACATCGGCCCGCAGCCTGCTGGCGCGGGCGGTCCAGCTGCGCCGGGCCGACTCGGACGACGGCGGCCGCGGCGAGCTCGACGCCCTCGGCCGGCTGGTGTCGGTGATGGGCGCCCTGGCCGGCTACGCGGCGGTGGCCGACTCGCCCGAGCTGGCCCGGGCCGAGGAGCTGGCCCACCGCACCGAGAACGTCGAGCTGACCGTCAAGCTGCTGTGGGCCGAGTGGGCCGGCCTCGACCTGCGCTGCGAGTTCGACCGGGCCCGGCCCATCGCCCGGGAGCTGCTCGCCCTGTCCGAGCGGCTCGACGACCCGGTCACCCGCACCATCGGCCACTGCGCCTGGGGCATCGACCGCTGGCACCACGGCGCCATCACCGAGGCGGGCGAGCACCTCGACCGGGCGGTGGCGGCGGTGGCCGAGGTGGCGGACGCGCCCCACGTCTACGACTTCGACGAGCTGATGCTGCCCCAGGCGTTCGCCGTGTTCATGCACGACCTGCAGGGGCTGCCCGGGGCCGAGGACGAGTACGACCGGCTCACCCGGCGCGACCCCGACCGGTTCACCACCGCCATGGCCATGTGGTTCGCCTGCGCCGGGGCGCTGGCCGCCGGTGACGGCGGCCGGGCCGAGCGGGCCGCCCGCCGGGGCCTCACCGCCGACCCGGACGCCACCTTCCTGTTCTGGGGCACGTCGCTCCAGGCCTACCTGGGCGCGGCGCTGGTGCTGGCCGGCGACCTGGACGAGGGGCTGCCGGTGCTCGACGCCGGCCTGGCCCGCTACCTGGCGGTCGGCGTGCGCACCAACAGCGTCGTGTTCTTCGCCACCCGAACGGCCGGGCTGGCCGCCGCGGGTCGGGTGGCCGAGGCGGCCGAGGCGCTGGCCGCCACCGAGCGCGAGCTGGCCACCTACGGCGAGCGCTACGCCGAGCCGCTGGTGGCCGAGGCGCGGGCCCTGGTGGCCCGGTCCCGCGGCGACGACCCGGCGGCGGTGGCCGCCACGCTGGCCGGCGGGCGCGAGCTGGCGGCGCGCCAGGGCGCGCACGCCATCGCCCGCCGGCTGGCGGCGACGGCGGACCGCCTGGGCCTCGGGGTCAGCTCCGGCTGATGGCCCGGGCCGGCACGTGGTGGACGTCGTCCGCGCTGAACGTGCGGGTCCAGGCCGCGAACTCGAGCAGGATGCCGTCGGGGTCGAGGAAGTAGATCGACCGCACGAACACGCCGGGGTGCATCTCCTCGGCGATGCCGTACTCGCTGTCGTCGTGGTTGGCGACCTCGGTGCAGTCGACGCCGGCGGCGATCAGCCTGTCGCGGTACTCGACGATCCTCTCGGGCGGCACGTCGAACGCCACGTGGTTCATCGACCCGATGGCGCTGGTCAGCTCGGCCTTGTCGGGCCGCCCCTTGGGCGCCGACACGCCGGGCGCCGGCTCGGGGGCGTCAGGGAACCAGAAGAACGCCAGGCAGTCCCCGCCCCCGCAGTCGAAGAAGAAGTGCTGGCCCATGCCGGCCGGCAGCTCGATGGTCTTGACCAGCGGCATGCCCAGCACCCCCGAGTAGAACTCGACGGTGCGCTCCATGTCGCGGCACACGAGAGCCAGGTGGTTGATGCCACCCAGCTCGAATTGTCCCGTCGTCACTCGCTGTGGCCCTTCCCTGGCTCGACTCGCTCGAGGCCGACCGTGCGGGCCCAGATGCGGGTGACCGCCTGGGCCAGCTCGTCGACGTCGGCCTCGGCCCCGCTGGCGTGGGGTAGGAGGTGATCGTAGGCGACGCGCACGTTCATCGTGTGGAGAGCCATCGCCGTGGTCCAGGGGTCGATGTCGTCGCAGATGCCCTGCTCCTGCAGGCGCTTGATCCACCGCTCACCACGCTTGACGTTGTTGATGACCGTCGAGCGCCGGGCAGCCGCCACGTCCTTGTCACCTGGGGCGACCTGCTCGATCGAGGTGACGATCCCGGAGTTGCGCACGCAGGCCAGGAAGTAGGACCGGCTGGCGTAGAAGATGTCCCGGATGAGGTCGCCCTCGGTGTTGTCCGGGTCGCGGCGGGGCGCCACGGTCATCTCGTGGAGCACCTCGGCCGCCACCTCCCGGAAGATCTCCTCCTTGGAGTCGAAGTAGGTGTAGAAGGTGCCGCTCGCCACCCCGGCGCGCGCCGTGATGTCGGTGATGCGGCTGTCCGGGAAGGGGATCTCCTCGAACACCTCCTTCGCCGCCGCCACCAGGGCGGCCCGGGTGCGGAGGCCCCGGGCGGTCAGCAGACGCCCGCCGGCCGCCTGACCGGCACGCTGCCCGCCGTCGTCGGGCTCGGCGTTGAGCGGATCGACCTCGATCGCCACGTCAGCAGGCTAACGCTCGTCCGCGGTGTAGTGGGCGGGGGCGGGGCGGGAAGGGGTCCCCGCCCCCACGCCACGAATCAGGTCGACCACCGATTCCGCAAGATACCCCGAACTTGAACCCGACGTCAACATCGACGTTGTAAGGTTCCCCGCACCGAATTCCGGTTTGTTACCGTTTGCGATCAACGTGCACTACCGCCGCCCTGTGATCACCGCGATAGCGGCCGCACTGCTGCTGGGGATGCCGACCGTCGTCGGCGCGATCCCCGGCGCGCCCGGGCAGGAGCAGGGCTCCGGCGAGGCGAGCACCCCGGGCGACCGGGTGCTGGTCGACGTGGCCAGCGCGTCCAACGGCGCCTCCCAGACGGCCCAGGACCTGCACGACAAGGTCGCCGACCAGCTCGACATGTACAAGGCGAGCCAGGCCAAGGTCGACAAGGCCACCCGCGACCTGGCGGCCGCCGACGACGCCATCCCCGAGCTCGAGTTCGCCATCGAGGACCGCACGGCCGAGAGCGACGCCATCGTCATCGACGCCTTCGTCAACCCGCCGCAGGCCTCCGCCCTCGACGTGCTCACCGGCACCGATCCGCTCGACGCCACGGTCAGCCACGCCCTGCTCAACATGGAGGCCGACCGGTCGGCCAAGGCGCTGGAGGCGCCGCAGAACGCCCTGCGCAAGCTGCGGGCCGCCAGGGCCACCCAGCACAAGGCCAAGGCCCGGGCCACGGCGGCCCAGGCCGACGCCAAGGAGGCCCTCGCCGACCTGAGCAGCGCCATGAGCGAGGAGGCCCAGTTCGCAGCGGCGGTCCAGCGCGAGCTCGACGCGGGGGCCAAGGGGCCCCGGTCGACCGACCCCGCCGTCATCAAGCGCCAGCAGGAGCTGAGGGTCGCGCTGGCCGTGGCCTCCAACGAGAAGGCGGCCGAGGACGCCCGGCGGGAGGCCGAGCGCAAGCGCCAGGCCCAGATCGCCGCCGGGCTCATGTTCTGCCCGGTCGACGGCCCGGTGGGCTTCGTCGACACCTGGGGCGCGGCCCGCTCGGGCGGCCGCGGCCACCAGGGCGTCGACATGATGTCGGCCCGGGGCACGCCCACGGTGGCCCCGTTCGCCGGCCGGGTGGTGCACAGCAGCAACTCGCTGGGCGGGCTGTCGTGGCACCTCTACGCCGACAACGGGAACATGTACTACGGCGCCCACCTGTCGGGCTACGCCGGCGGCGACGGCTGGGTGCAGGCGGGCACGGTCATCGGCTACGTCGGCAACACCGGCGACGCCGCCGGCGGCGCCACCCACCTCCACTTCGAGGTGCACCCGGGCGGGGGATCGGCGGTCGACCCGTTCCCCTACGCCGACAAGGCCTGCCCGGGGCACGGCCGCAGCTGATCCCCCGGACCGCGACCTCGCGGCGCCTTGCCCCGGGGCGCCCCGCGGTCTAGACAGGGCGCGCGCTCCGGAGGGATCCGGTCGCAGCGGGTGGCATGGCGGTGCGCCCACGGGCGCGGAAGGGCAGGCGAGATGCGGACCTCACGGGTGGGCCTGGTCCTCGGCGCATGCGCCCTCGTGACCTTGCTGGTGGCGGCGGTGCTGCCCTCGGTGCGGAAGGCGGACGCCGCCCCGGCGGGGCAGTTGCACCTGCCGGACCTCCAGAGCCTGATCCCGCTGGACGAGATGTCGATCACGCAGGACGCGACCGGGCGGGTGTTCCAGTACACCCACGTCATCGCCAACCTCGGCGACGGGCCGCTCGAGATCCAGCCCAGCTACGACCCGGCCACCGACACGGCGCTCGGCGTGCAGCGCATCTACACGCACGACAACGCGGGGTCGTGGTCGATCGCCCAGCAGCGCCCGATCGTGGGGCGGTTCGTCTACCACGCCGTCCACGGCCACTACCACTACCCGCTGGCCGAGTTCGGGCTGTACTCGGTCAAGGCCGACGGGTCGATCGGGACGCCGGTGGTGATGAGCCCCAAGGTCGGGTTCTGCATCGCCGACTCGGCAAAGTTCGACGGCTCGCTCCCCCACGTCGACGCCTTCCACTACTCGGGCGGCGCCTGCACCGACCCCCGCTCCACGCTCGGGATCTCCGTCGGCTACGGCGACGTCTACGACCACCGCGACGCCGGCCAGTCGATCCCGGCCGGCGGCCTGGCCGACGGCACGTACTGGTTCCGGTCGGTGGCCGACCCCGACAACTACCTGCTGGAGAAGGACGAGACCAACAACATCACCGACGTGAAGGTGCAGGTCACGGGCAACACGGTGACGGTGATCGGCGGCCCGGTCCACCCGTCGTCGGCGCCCCCGACCGTGAGCCTGACCGCCCCGGCGGCCGGCACGGTGGCCGGGACGACCACGCTGTCCGCCACGGCCGGCGACTCGTCGGGGATCGCCTCGGTGCAGTTCCTGCTGGACGGCGCGCCGCTCGGCCCGCCCGACACCACCGCGCCCTACACGCTGCCCTGGGACACGACCACCGTGCCCGACGGCGGCCACACGCTGGCGGCCAAGGCGACCAACGGCCGGGGCGCCCGGGGCACGACCGCGGCCACGCAGGTGGTGGTGACCAACGGCGGCGGCGGCCAGGTGCTGGCCGCCGACGTCACCCGGTTCGCCGACGGCAAGGGCGCGGTCACCACCCCGGCCTTCACCACCGCCACGCCCGGCGAGCTGCTGGTGGCGTTCGTCGCCTCCGACGGCGGCAACCCGGGCCAGACGGCCACCGTGTCGGGTGCCGGGCTGACCTGGACGCTGGCCAAGCGGGCCAACGCACAGCTCGGCACCGCCGAGGTGTGGACCGCGCGCGCCCCCGGCGCGCTCACCAACGTGCAGGTCACGTCGACGCCGTCCCAGGCCAACTTCGACGAGTCCCTGACCGTGGAGACGTTCGCGGGCGCGGCGGGGATCGGCGCCACCGCGGCGGGCTCGGCCGCCACGGGCGCGCCCGGCGTGGCGCTGACGACCACGGCCGACGGGTCGTGGGTCCACGGGGTGGGCAACGACTGGGACGGCGCGGTCGCCCGCACGCCCCGGTCGGGCCAGGAGCTGGTGCACCAGTGGGTCGACACCGACGTGGGCGACACGTTCTGGTCGCAGCGCACCTCGGCCGTCTCCCGGGGCACCGCGGTGGCGGTGACGCTGGGCGCCACCGCGCCGACCAACCACCGCTGGAACATGGCGGCGGTCGAGGTCAAGCCGGGCACGCCGCCCGCGCCCGGCCCGCGGATCAGCGACGTGGCCGTCCTCGATCGCACCTCGTCGTCGGCGCGGGTGGTGTGGACGACCAACCTGGCCTCGACCACCCAGGTCGAGTACGGGCCGACGTCGAGCTACGGCTGGTCGACCACGCTCGACAGCGCGCTGGTCACCGCCCACAGCGCGCCGATCTCCGGGCTCGACCCCGAGACGACCTACCACTACCGGGTCGTGTCGCGGGACTCGGCCGGCAACACGGTGCGCAGCCCCGACTTCGTGTTCACGACCGCGGGCGTGTCGACGATGTCGTGCCACATGACGATGCCGACCGCCGGGTCGACCGTGTCCGGGACGGTGACGGTGGCGGCCGACGCGTCCAGCACCGCCAGCGTGTCGGGGGTCCAGTTCAGGCTGGGCGGGGCCAACCTCGGGGCCGAGGACACCAGCCCGCCGTACTCGGTGTCGTGGGACACCCGGTCGACGGCCAACGGCCCCGCCACGCTGACGGCCGTGGCCCGCGACCCCACCGGCAACACGATCACCGCCGACCCGGTCACGGTGACCGTGGCCAACACGGCCCCGACGGCGCCGCCGGGGCGGGTGGCGTCGTTCGCATTCGACGAGGGCAGCGGCACGGCCGCCGGCGACAGATCGGGGTCGGGCAACACCGGCACGATCTCGGGCGCGACGTGGACGACCGCGGGCAAACGGGGCAAGGCCCTGGTGTTCGACGGGGTCAACGACATGGTGTCGGTGCCGGACAAGGCGTCGTTGCACCTGACCGGCGCCGTGTCGATCGACGCCTGGGTGCGCCCGACGAGCGTGGCCGACTGGTCGAGCGTGGTGATGAAGGAGCGCCCGGCCGGCCTGGCGTGGTCGCTCTACGGGGCCGACAACACGGGCCGGGCCGCGGGCTTCGTCAACAACGGCGACGACAAGGCGGCCACGGCCACGGCGGCGACCCCGGTGAACGCCTGGACCCACCTGGCCATGACCTACGACGGCGCCAGCGTCCGCCTGTACGTCAACGGCACGCTGGTCAGGACGACGGCCGCCCCGGGCCCGCTCACGGCGAGCACGGGCGTCCTCCGCATCGGGGGGAACTCGATCTGGGGCGAGTGGTTCGCCGGCACGATCGACGAGGTCAACGTCTACAACCGGGCCCTCACGGCCGCGGAGGTGACCCAGGACATGGG
>DATFRN010000418.1:0-19542 GCA_035263165.1 Acidimicrobiales bacterium
CCAGGGTCGGCCGACCCAGAGGGCGGCCAGGGCCGCGCCCAGCAGGGTGGGGCCGATGCGGGTGTCGGTGCCGTAGTAGGCCCGGTTGGGGGCGATGGCCGACCAGGTCACGCCGAGCACCACGAACGACGCCGCCGCCCCGACCAGCGCCACCAGCGCCACCCGGTGGGGGGCCGAGCCGCCCCGCCGGCGGGTCACCAGCAGCAGGCCCGCGACCACCAGCGGCCACACCAGGTAGAACTGCTCCTCGATCGCCAGGCTCCACATGTGGTCCAGCGGCGAGGGCACCGTGAAGAGGTCCCAGTACGTCGTCTGGTGGCTCATGGCCTGCCAGTTGGCGACGTAGCCCAGCGTGGCCAGGTTGTCGCCCCGCAGCAGCGGCCGCTGGGCCTTGGGCGTGTACACGGCGATGAGCAGCGCCACCCCGGCCAACAGCACGAACAGCGCCGGCAGCAGCCGCCGGGCCCGCCGGGACCAGAACAACCCGAGATCGACGCCCCCGTTCTTGCCCCGGCGCCCCCCCAGCAGCAACGACGTGATCAGGAAGCCCGACAGCACGAAGAACAGGTCCACCCCGAGGAACCCGCCCCGCAGGTGCCCGAGATGGAAGATGACCACCGCCGCGACCGCCAGGCCCCGAAGCCCATCGAGCGCCGGGACATGGGGCAGAGCCGGCCGCGGCGACGCCACCGGGCGCGCCTCCCGATCCTCCCCCTCCGTGGTGGCATACCCCAGAGCCATCGCCCGGAATGCTGGCACATTTACCGACGCAAGGGGCAATGGACGGCGGGGAACTACCCCCGCAGGGTGGCGGGCAGCCGCCCTTCGACCGCGTCGATGCAACGACGGCGGACCTCGGCCACCTCGGCGTCGGTCAGCGTGTGGTCGGGCGCCTCCAGCCGCAGCGTGTAGGCCAGGCTACGGCGACCCTCGGCGATGCCCGCGCCCCGGTAGACGTCGAACAGGGCCAGCGAGGCCAGCCGGTCGCCGGCCGCCTCGGCCAGCGCCGCCTCGACGTCGCCCGCCGGCACCTCCTCCTCGACCTCGAAGGCCAGGTCGATGTCGCTCGACGGGTACACGCTCACCGGGCGGTAGACGCGGGGATCGCGGGGCAGGCCGGCCACGGTGTCGAGGTCCACCTCGACCCAGCCGACCCGCTCGCCGATGCCATGGGCCTCGAGCACGGCCGGGTCGATCTCGCCCAGCGCGCCGACCGGCTCGGCGCCGGGGCCGAGCAGCCGGGCCGAGCGCGTGGGGTGGAGGCCGGGGACCACGCCGTTGCGCACGACGACGCCCGGCACCGCCAGGACCTCGGCCACCGCCCGCCACTCGTGGACGGCCTCGGCGGCGTCGCGGCCGCCGAGGGCGATGCCGAGCACCTCGCGCTCGTCGGGCAGGTCGGCGGCGCCGTCGGCCGGGCGCCGGAACACGTGGCCGATCTCCCACAGCGCCACGCCGGTGTTGCGGCGGGCGGCGTTGGTGGCCAGCGCCCCCACCAGCCCCGGCAGCAGCGACGTCCGCAGGATCGACTCCTCCGCCACCAGCGGGTTGGCGATGGCGATGCCGTCGTCGGGCAGGCCGGCCCGCTCCAGGTCGCCCGGGGCCAGGAACGGCATCGGCATGGCCTCGGACAGGCCCCGGCCCACGAGCAGCGACCGCAGCCGCCGCCGCTCCTGCTGGCGCTCGCTGAGGCGGCCGGCGTGGGCGCTCGGGGGCAGGTGGGTGCCGATCCGGGTGTAGCCGTGGTGGCGGGCCACCTCCTCGACCACGTCGATCTCGCTGGCGGTGTCGTAGCGCCAGGGCGGGACGGTCACCTCGACCTTGCCGTCGTCGGCGCCGGGGTCACCGGCCACGGTCGCCCCGAAGCCGATCGGGGTCAGCAGCCCGGCGACGTCGCCCCCGGTCAGCGCCGTGCCGAGCACCCGGTTGACCCGGGCGGTGCGCACGGTGACCGGCCGCCGGTCGGGCAGCTCGCCCCGCACGTCGACGGTGCCGGCCTCCAGCCGGGCGCCGGAGCCTGCCACCAGCTCGGCGAAGCGGCGGTGGGCCAGGTCGATGACCTCGGGGTCGGTGCCCTTCTCGAACCGGGCCGACGCCTCGGACCGCAGCCGCAGCCGGCGGGACGTCTTGGCGATCGAGATGGGCAGGAACCAGGCCATCTCCAGCAGCACGTCGGTGGTGCCGGCGTCGATCTCGGTGTCGGCGCCGCCCATGATCCCGGCGATGCCGACGGGCCGGTCCTTCGCGTCGCAGATGAGCAGGTCGTCGCCGGTGAAGGTGCGCTCGACGTCGTCCAGGGTCACGAGGGTCTCGCCGGGCGTGGCCCGCCGCACCCGCAGGCCGGCCCCCGGCACCTTGGCCAGGTCGTAGGGGTGGTTGGGCTGGCCCAGCTCGAGCATGACGTAGTTGGACACGTCGACCAGCGAGTTGATCGGCCGCATGCCGAGCAGGGTCAGCCGGTTGGCGATGAGCCGGTCGGACTCGCCCACCGTGACCCCGCTGAGCACCCGGGCGGTGAACCGACCGCACAGGTCGGGCGCCTCGACCTCGACGGTGACCCGGTCGAAGCCGGCCGCCGGGACCTCCTCGACAGCCGGCTCGGGCACGGCGAAGGGCACGCCCAGGCGGGCGGCCAGGTCGCGGGCCACGCCGGCCACCGACATTGCGTCGGGCCGGTTGGGGTTGATCTCCAGGTCGTAGAGGACGTCGGACTCGATGCCCATCGCCTCCCGGAGGTCGGCGCCGACCGGCAGGCCCGACGGGAGGACGAGGATGCCCCGGCCGTCGCCGCCCAGGCCCAGCTCGGGCGCCGAGCACAGCATCCCGTTGGACCACTCGCCGCGCATCTTGCGGCGGGCGATCTCCATCCCGCCCGGCATCACGGTCCCGAGGGTGGCCAGCGGCACCAGGTCGCCCGCCACCATGTTGAAGGCGCCGCACACGATCTGGAGCGGCTCGCCGTCGCCGGCGTCGACGTCGACCAGCTGGACCCGGTCGGCGTCGGGATGGGGCCGGGTGGCCAGCACCCGGGCGACGACGATGCCACCCAGGCCCTCCCCCAACAGCTCCATCTCCTCGACCGCCATGCCGAGGTCGCTCATCTGCTCGCCGAGCGCGACGGGGTCGCCGTCGATCGGCGCGAAGTCACGGAGCCAGGACAGCAGGACCTTCATCGGGGCTCCCTAGAACTGGGTGAGGAAGCGGATGTCGTTGGTGAACAGGTCGCGCAGGTCGCCCACGCCGTGGCGGGTGGCGGCCAGCCGGTCGATGCCGAACCCGAACGCGAAGCCCTGCCACTCCTCGGGGTCGAGGCCGCAGTTGGCGAGCACGTGGGGGTGGACCATGCCGCAGCCCCCGAGCTCGAGCCAGGTGCCGTCGGGCCGCTGGATGTCGAACTCGGCGGAGGGCTCGGTGAAGGGGAAGTAGGACGGGCGCAGCCGGGAGCTGAAGTCGCCGCCGAAGTACGCCTTGGTGAAGGCGTCGATGGTGCCGGCCAGGTCGGCGAAGGTGATGTCGCGGTCGACGACCAGGCCCTCGATCTGGTGGAACACCGGCATGTGGGTGGCGTCGGCGGTGTCGGAGCGGAACACCCGTCCCGGCATGATCGAGTAGTAGGGCGGCGGCGCCCCGGTCATCACCCGGACCTGCACCGGCGAGGTGTGGGTGCGCAGCAGCGTCGTGCCCGGCTCGCCGAAGGTGACGTAGAGCGTGTCGTACATGTCCCGGGCCGGGTGGCCGGGCGGGAAGTTGAGGGCGCCGAAGTTGTGCCAGTCGGTCTCGACCTCGGGCCCCTCGGCCACCGTGAAGCCCATGCCCACGAACACGTCCTCCAGGTGCTCGATCGCCTGGGTCACCAGGTGGAGGTGGCCGGCGGGCCGCCCCGGCAGGATCTCGGTGAGGTCGAGCCGCTCGGCCAGCAGCTGCTCGGTGCGCTGGGCGGCGTCGAGCACGGCCCGGCGCTCGGCCACCGCGGCCTGGACCGACTCGGTGGCGGCGTGCAGCACCTTGCCCACCGTGCGCCGGCTCTCGGGGTCGAGCCCGCCCAGGCGCCGGCGCACCTCGCCGAAGCCGGTGCGCTTGCCCAGCACCTCGGTCTCGACCGCCCGCAGCTCGTCGAGGTCGGCGGCCGCGTTCACCCGGGCCCGGGCCTCGTCCTCGCGGCGGCCGATGTCGCCGACCAGGTCGTCGTCAGTCATCTCGTCGTGCACCCTGCCGCCCGCGGCGGCGTCGCGTCCAGTCGATTGGCGGCCCGGCGCTGGCGCAGGGCCTCGAAGCACAGGATGGTCCCGGCCATGCCCACGTTGAGCGACTCCGTCCGCCCGGCCATGGGGATCGTCACCGCCCCCGTGGCGGCGCCCGCCACGGCCGGGTCGAGGCCGTGGGCCTCGTTGCCCAGGACCAGGGCCACCGGGCCGGCCAGGTCGGCCTCGTCGTAGGCCTGTGCGCCCCGGGCCGCGGTGGCCAGCGTGGGGACGCCGGCGGCGGCCAGGGCGGCGAGCGCGGCCTCGCTGGTCGACTCCCGGGTGACCGCCAGGCGGAACAGGGACCCGGCCGAGGCCCGCACGCACTTGGGCCCGTAGGGGTCGACCGAGCCGTCGCAGAACAGCACCGCCCCGCCCCCGGCCGCCTCCGCCGAGCGCAGGAGCGTCCCGGCGTTGCCGGGGTCGGCCACGCCCACCAGCACCAGCGCCAGCGGCCCGGCGGCCGCCACCGCGTCGGCGGGCGGGCGGTCGGCGATGCGGGCCACGGCGGCCACCCCGTGGGGCGTCACCGCGTCGACCACCCGGGCCAGCGTGCCCGGGGTCGTGCGGTGGACGGCCGCGCCGGCCGCGCCGGCCCGATCGAGGAGGGCGTCGGGGCAGCCGGGCTCGGCCACGACCACCTCGACGGCCACGCCGGCGTCGAGCGCCTCGGCCAGCAGCGTGGGCCCGTCGATCACGAAGCAGCCCTCGTCCCGACGCGCACTGCGGCGCCGGGAGAGGCGCCGCAGTCGCTGCATGCTGTGATGGCGAGCGCCGACGGGCCCGGCCATCGGGGTCCTAGCTGGCGGCCGCGGCGCGGGCCTCGTCGAGGGCGGCCCGGGCGGTGGTGACCAGCGCCGCGAACGCGGCCTCGTCGCTGACGGCCAGGTCGGCCAGCACCTTGCGGTCGACCTCGATGCGCGCCTCGCGCAGGCCGGCCACGAACACGCTGTAGCTGGTCCCGTTCTGGCGGCAGGCGGCGTTGATGCGCTGGATCCACAGGCGCCGGAAGTCGCCCTTGCGGGCGCGGCGGTCGCGGAAGGCGTACTGCAGGCTGTGCATCACCTGCTCGTTGGCGGCGCGGTAGGACCGGCTCTTGTTGCCGTAGTAGCCCTTGGCGCGCTCGAGGGTCACGCGGCGCTTCTTCTTGGAGTGGACGGATCGCTTCACCCGGGCCATCGGGGAGCTCCTTTCGTCGATTGGGGGGTGGGGTTCAGCGCCGGCCGAGCAGCCGGTTCATGCGGGCCTCGTCGCCGGGCGCGAGGGAGGCCTCGCGGTTGAGGCGCCGCTTCCGCTTGGAGGTCTTCTTCTCCAGGATGTGGTTCATGTTGATCTGCCGGCGCCGGACCTTGCCGGTGCCGGTGATCTGGAAGCGCTTCGCCGCTCCGCGGTGCGTCTTCATCTTGGGCATGGCTGTGTTCCTCTTGTCGTGGTGGACGGCGGCGACCGGGGGGCCGGTCAGCCGTCGTTCGCCTGGTCCGCGGGCGCCGGCTCGGACGCCGGCTCCTGCGGGGCGGCCGAGCCGCCGTTGGAGGCCGGCGCTGCCGGCCGGGCGGGGCCGTCGGCGGGGCCGTCGGCCACCGCCGGGACCTCGCCGGTGGTCTCGGCCTGCCGCCTCGCCCGCTCGGACGCGGCCTGGGCCTTGCGGTCGGGACCGAGCACCATGGTCATGTTGCGGCCGTCCTGCCGGGGGAAGATCTCGACCTTCCCCAGGTGCTCGACCGCGCCCACCACGTCGTCCAGGATGCGCCGCCCCAGCTCGGGGTGGTGCATCTCCCGGCCTCGGAAGGTGAGCGTCACCTTGACCTTGTGGCCATCCTGCAGGAACCGCTCGACCTTGCGGGTCTTCGTGTCGAAGTCACCCTTGGAGATCTTCGGCCGGTACTTCATCTCCTTGATGGAGACGTTGCTGGCCTTGCGGCGGGATTCCTTGGCCTTCTGGGCCGCCTCGTACTTGTACTTGCCGTAATCCATGATCCGGCAGACGGGCGGGTTCGCCTGGGCGGCGACCTCGACCAGGTCGAGATCGTTCTCCCGGGCGATGGACAAGGCCTCGGGCAGGGGTCGGATGCCGATCTGTTGACCGTCCGGACCGACGAGCCGCACCTCGCGGGCGCGGATCCGCTCGTTGATCCGGGGCTCGTTGTTCGCCGGCGTAGCTATCGCCGATCACTCCTCATCGATGCGCAGACACCTCCGTACGCATAAGTGGCTGGGACTGAAGCGGGCCCGCCCAAAACGACGAGACGGACGCCGGTGGGAAGCCGACGTCCGCCGACGGGCCTGCGCCCGCTGCGACCGATCGACCCGGACGCACCCGACCCGAGGGCCGGTGGCCGGGTGGGGGCCGCGAACAGCCCCACTTCCCCTTCAGTTGTGCCGCGTAGGCTACCAGCGGTCGCCGACGAGTCCACAACGACCGGTTGGATAAGGTTGCACGAACCATGAGCAGCCTCTGGACGCCCTCGGGTGAACACCCCGTCGACCGGCCCGGTTCGACCGCGCCGCCCGCCGCCGACGCGCCCCCGGCCGCCGGTCCCCCGCCCGGGGACGAGGGCGCCGAGGGCCCCGAGCTCACGCCCGAGCAGCGGGCCGCGGCCGAGGAGTACGCCCGCCAGCTCGACGACGCCCGCCGCCAGCTGCTGGAGATGCCCGCCGGCGTGGTCATCGGCCAGCAGGCGCTCCAGTTCTACGACCTCGCCGTGCTCCACCTGAGCCAGCCCGAGCCCCGGCTCGACGAGGCCCGCCTGGGCATCGACGCCCTGGCCGCGGTGGTCGAGACCCTGGGCTCGCGGCTCGGCGAGGCCGAGACGCCGCTGCGCCAGGCGCTCAACCAGCTCCAGCTCGCCTTCGTCTCTGCCTCCTCCGGCGGCGCGCCGGGCACCCCGCCCACCCCGTGACCCGCCGGCGGGCGCTCGTGGCCGCGGCGGCGGCCCTCGTGGTCGTGGGCGCGGCCGCCGCGTTCGTGGTGGCGCGGCGCGGGGGCGACGACCTCGACGTGGCCGTGGTGGGCGACTCGTTCATGGAGCAGTCCCGCGCCCAGTTCCTGGCCCACGCCGACGCCCGCCACGACAACGCCGAGGTGATGGCGCTGGGCGGCACCGGCGTGTGCGACTGGCGGCCCCAGTTCAACCGGCTCCTCGACCAGCGGCCCCGCGACCTGGTCCTGTCGTTCGCCGGCAACGACCTGACCAAGTGCATGCTGCGCACGCCGACGCCCTCCACGCCGGACCAGACGGCCGAGGAGTACGCCACCGACATCGGCGAGCTGGTGGGCCGGTTCCGGTCCCTGTCGCCCAAGACCCGGATCTACCTGGTGGTGCCGCCGCCGGTGGCCAAGCCCCAGTTCGAGGCCAACGCCGCGGCCATGCGCGCCATGTACGAGCGGTTCGCGGCCGACCACCCCGAGATCACCCTGGTCGACGTCAGCGGCGAGCTCGGGCCCGACCAGCGCTTCCACGCGGCCCTGCCCTGCCAGAGCTGGGAGAAGGCCCACTGCGGCGCCGACGGGACCATCGAGCTGCGCCGCACCGACGGCATCCACCTCACCCGGGCCGGCGGCGAGCGCTACGCCCGGGCGCTGATGGCCGCGCTGGGCCAGGGCTAGGAGGCGGCGCCGACCGGGGCCAGGGCGTCGGCCTCCCAGCGGCCGAGGTGCCCCGGCACGAGCCGGAAGCGCACGGCCTCGCCCACGGGGATCGTGCGGGTGCCGTCGGCGATGGCGGTGCAATGGAACGGCACCTCGCCGCCGCCGTCGGCCCGGACCATGCCGAGCCCGCGGGGCTCGTCGAAGGCGGCCACCACGCCGGTGGCCTCGGCGAAGGGGATCACGGCCGCTCCGGGGGAACGGGCGAAGGCGGTCACCGCAGCGCCGGGGGGAAGCGCCGGGCCACCAGCGCCATCTCCACCGCCACCATCGCGGCCTCCTCGCCCACGTTGTGGCCGCCGGGGCCCTCGGAGCGGGCCAGCGCCTGGACGTCGTCCTCGGTGGTGAGCACGCCGAACGCCACCGGCACGCCGGTGGCCAGTTGCACCTCCTGGACGCCGCGCGCGCACTCCCCCGCCACGATGTCGTAGTGGGTCGTCTCGCCTCGGATCACCGTGCCGATGCACACCACCGCGTCGACCTCGCCGGAGGTGGCCAGCGCCCGGGCCCCGAAGGGGATCTCGAAGGAGCCCGGCACCGACACCTCGACCACGTCGTCGGCCACGACGCCGAGGGCCTTCAGCCCCCGCTCGACGCCCTCGGCCAGCCGCTCGACGATGCCGGCGTTCCAGCGCGACCGCACCACGCCGATGCGCAGGCCGGCGCCGTCGAGCCCCTCGGGCGTCCCCGCCCGCTCGCTCCCCTCAGGCACGGGTCGGCTCCGAGGCTGCGCCGAGAGGCGTAGCCGTGGCCCGAGCGGCCCGCTGCGAAGCAGCTAGAGCGGGAGACACTGACCACGGTGGCCGTGATGACGTGCCCTGTCCGCGCACGCTCTCAGAGCACATCGTCGAGTCCCTCCAGCAGGTGGCCCATCCTCTCGCGCTTGGTGCGCAGATAGGCGATGTTCTCGGGGTTGGGCGTGGTCAGCAGCGGGACCCGCTCGGTGATCTCCAGGCCGTAGCCCTCGAGGCCGCCGTACTTGGCCGGGTTGTTGGTCAGCGCCCGCATCGTGGTGATGCCGAGGTCGACCAGGATCTGGCTGCCGATGCCGTACTCGCGGCTGTCGATCGGCATGCCCAGCGCCAGGTTGGCGTCCACCGTGTCGTGGCCCTGCTCCTGGAGCGCATAGGCCCGCAGCTTGTGGCCGATGCCGATGCCGCGGCCCTCGTGGCCCCGGAGGTAGACGATCACGCCCAGGTCCTCCTCGGCGATGCGGCGCATCGACTCCTCGAGCTGGGGTCCGCAGTCGCAGCGCAGCGAGCCGAAGGCGTCGCCGGTGAGGCACTCGCTGTGCACCCGGACCAGCACGTTGTCGCGACCCTGGACCGCGCCCCGCACCAGCGCCAGGTGCTGCTCGCCGTCGAGCACCGACTCGTAGGCGTAGCAGGTGAAGTCGCCCCACTTGGTGGGGATGCGGGCCTCGGCCACCCGCTTGACCAGCTTCTCGGTCTGGCGCCGGTAGCGGATGAGGTCGGCGATCGAGATGAGCAGCAGCCCGTGCTGGTCGGCGAAGCGCTCGAGCTCGGGCAGGCGGGCCATGTCGTCCTTGGCCTCGTTGACCAGCTCGCACAGCACGCCCGCCGGGTAGAGCCCGGCCATGCGGGCCAGGTCGAGCGCGGCCTCGGTGTGGCCGGCCCGCTTGAGCACGCCGCCCTCCCGGGCCTCGAGCGGGAAGATGTGGCCGGGGCGCAGCAGGTCGGTGGCCCGGGTGCCGGTGTCGACCAGCGCCCGGATGGTGGTCGAGCGGTCGTGCGCCGAGATGCCGGTGGTGGTCCCGTGGCGGTAGTCGACGCTGACCGTGAAGGCGGTGCGCATCGACTCGGTGTTGTGGGTGACCATCAGCGGCAGGTCGAGCTCGCGGGCCCGCTCCCGGGTGACCGGGGCGCAGATCACGCCCGAGGTGTGGTGGAGGAAGAAGGCGATGGCCTCGGGGGTGGCGAACTCGGCCGCCATGATGAGGTCGCCCTCGTTCTCGCGGTCCTCGTCGTCGACGACGATGACGATCTCGCCCCGCCCGATGGCGGCGACGGCGTCTTCGATCCTGGCGAGCGGCATCAGCCCTCCTCCCGGCCCGGGTCGGCCGGTGGGCGGCCATCGTTCCACGTGAGCAGCCGCTCGACGTACTTGACCGTGACGTCCACCTCCAGGTTCACCGCGTCGCCCGGGCCCTTGTGGCCGAGCGTGGTGACCGCCGCGGTGTGCGGGATGACGGCCACGGTGAACCCGTCGTCGAGCACGTCGACGACGGTGAGGCTCACCCCGTCGACCGTGACCGAGCCCTTCTCGACCACGTAGCGCAGCAGCTCGCGGGGCATGCGCACCCGCAGGTCGGGGGCCGGGTCGACGATCGCGCCCACGCCGTCGACGTGGCCCTGGACGATGTGGCCGCCGAGGCGGTCCTGCGCCCGCACCGGGCGCTCGAGGTTGACCCGGTCGCCGGGGTGGCGGTCGCCGATGGTCGTGCGCTTGCGGGTCTCGTCGGAGACGTCGGCCTCCCACCACCCGTCCCCCGTCGCCACCACCGTGAGGCAGCAGCCGTCCACGGCGATCGAGTCGCCCAGCCGGGCGTCCTCGGTGACCTTCCGGGCCGCGATCCGCACGCGGTCGGCGTCCACCGCCGCGATCGCACCGAGCTCTTCGACGATGCCGGTGAACATCTACAGACTCCTCGGGGGAAGCAGGTCGACGCGGATGTCGTCGCCCAGGGGTGTGACGCCGGCGATGTGGCCTCGCCACACGTCGGCCATCGTGGCGGCTCCCGCCCCGGTAAACAACCCGGGGGCGTCGCCGCCGCCGAACAGGACGGGGGCCAGGTAGAGCACGTAGGCGTCGACCAGCCCGGCCCGGTGGAACGCCCCGGCCACGCCGCCGCCCCCCTCGACCAGCAGCTGGAGGACGTCGCGCGCCCCCAGGTCGTCGAGGATGCCGCCGAGGTCGCCGCTGACCTCGAGACAGGGGTGGATGCGGGCGCCGGGCGGCGCGGTGCCGAGCACCACCCGCAGCGGGTCGCGGCCCCGCACGTGGCGCACGGTCAGCGTGGGGTCGTCGGCCCGGACCGTGCCCGCGCCGACGAGGATGGCGTCGCTCTCGGCCCGCAGGCGGTGGGCGTCGGTGCGGGCCTCGTCGCCGGTGATCCAGCGGCTGGTGCCGTCGGGCGCGGCGGTGCGGCCGTCGAGGCTGGCCGCCAGCTTGAGCACGACGTAGGGCCGGCCGGTGCGCCGGTGGGTGAGGTAGGGCGCCAGCTGGCCCGACACGACGTCGGCGGCCACGCCGACCTCGACCTCGACGTCGGCGGCCCGCAGGCGGGCCACGCCCCGGCCCCGCACCCTGACGTCGGGGTCGAGCACGCCGACGACCACCCGGGCCACGCCGGCGGCGACGAGGGCGTCGGCGCACGGCGGCGTGCGCCCCTGGTGGCTGCAGGGCTCGAGCGTGACGTAGGCGGTGGCGCCGGCCACCTCCAGCCCGGCGGCGTCGGCGGCGGCCAGCGCCGCGGCCTCGGCGTGGGGCCCGCCCGGCGGGTGCGTGGCCCCCTCGGCCAGGTCGCCCGCCGGCGTCACGATCACACAGCCGACCCACGGGTTGGGCGACGTGTCGGCCCGCACCCCCGCGGCCAGCTCCACCGCCCGCAGCATGTGCCGGCGATCGGTCTCCTCGGACATCAGGGGCAGCGTAGGTGCGACCGCCATCTCACGAAATTAGAACACGTTCTAATTTCTGTCCAGGTGGTGTCGGTCACACGGTCAGTGGGGACGGCCGCCGGCCAGGAGGTCGAGGGCGTGGGGCACGACGTCGACGACCGCGTCGAGGCACTCCACCGCACCCCGGGACGAGCCGGGGGTGTTGAGCACGAGCGCCTGCCCCACCGCCCCGGCCACCGCCCGCGACAGGCGGCCGAGCGGGCTGGCCAGCCGCATGGCCTCGGCCAGGCCGGGCGCGTCCCGCTCGATGACCGCCCGGGTGCCCTCGGGCGTGAGGTCGCGGGGCCCGAAGCCGGTGCCCCCGGTGGTGACGACCAGGCCGGAGAACCCGGCGGTCAGCTCGCGGAGGGCGGCGGCCACCGCCTCGGTGCCGTCGGCGGTGACCCGGCGCTCGACCACGTCGAAGCCGGCCGCCGCCAGCCGCTCGGCCAAGGCCTCGCCCGAGCGGTCCTCCCGGGTGCCGGCCACCACGCCGTCGGACACCGTGAGCACCTTGGCCGGCCAGCGCCGGGGGCCGTCGCTCATCGGCGCACCCGTCGGGCCGGGTACCGCACTGTGCCTGTGGTTCGCCCGCCGCCCGCGTCGGCCTGTTCGGTCGGGAAGGTCCGCGTGTCGGTCACGACGGGACTGTAGGGGCCGCCGCCAGGCCGTTGGCCCAGGCCGCGGCCGGCATCCGCCGGCGGCCCTCGGGCTGGACCTCGACCAGCCACACCGGCCCGTCGCCCGCGGCCGCCTCGACCGCCCCGGGCACCGGGGCCAGCGCGGTGCGCCACACCTTGAGCCGGGCCCCGCCGTGGGTGGTCCAGGCGCCGCCCACCCGCACCTGGCGGTGGACGGCGGCGGCCGGGGCGGTCCAGTCGATCACCAGCTCGGCCGCGTCGATCTTGTGGGCGTAGGTCGCCTCGCCCGCTTGGGGGCGAGGCTCGCCGAGGCCGCGGTCGAGGCTGGCCAGCAGCAGCTCCGTGCCGGCCACGGCCAGCCGGGCCCGCAGCTCGTCCGCCGTCTCGTCGGGGCCGATGGTGGTCTCGTGGCGGTCGTAGATGCCGCCGGTGTCGAGGCCCTCCTCGACCACCATCAGGTCGACGCCGGTGCGCTCGTCCCCGGCCAGGATGGCCCGCTCCACCGGGGCCGCCCCGCGCCACCGGGGCAGCAGCGAGAAGTGGAGGTTGACCATCGGCAGCTCGCCCAGCACGTGGGGCTTGATCAGCCGGCCGAACGCGGTCACGACGCCGAGATCGGCGCCGGCCTCGAGCACGTCGTCGACCCGGTCGCTCACCGGCACGCCGGCGTCGAGCGCCGCCTGCTTGACCGGCGACGGCGACGTCCGGCCGCCCCGGCCCCGGCGCCGGTCGGGCTGGGACACCACCAGCGCCACCTCCCGGCCCGCGTCGAGCAGCCCGCGCAGGGGCACGACGGCGGCCTCGGGGGTGCCCAGGAACACCAGGCGCCGCGGGTGGGCGGGCGCCGGGAGGATCACCGACCGAAGGTGAGGCCCGAGCGGCGGGGCTCGGCGTCGGCCAGGACCGACGGGCCGATGCCCAGCTCGCGGATGCGCTTGAGCGCCTGGCGGCGGGTGTCGGGATCGAGCCGCTCGAGCAGCAGCACGCCGTCGAGGTGGTCGATCTCGTGCTGGAAGCACCGGGCCAGCAGCTCGTCGGCCTCGATCGAGACCTCGTTGCCGTCGAGGTCGACGCCCCGCAGCAGCACCTGCTTGGGCCGGGTGATGTCCCACGACAGCCCGGGCACCGACAGGCACCCCTCCTCGTAGACCCACTCGCCGTCGCTCTCGACGATGGCGGGGTTGACGAGCGTGGAGGGGCCCTCGCCCACGTCGTAGACGAACATGCGCTTCTCGACGCCCACCTGCGGGGCGGCCAGGCCCACGCCCGGCGCGTCGTACATGGTGGCGATCATGTCCTCGGCCAGCTTGGCCAGGCGCCCGTCGATGGTGGTGACCTCGGCGGCGCGCTGGCGGAGCACGGGGTCGCCGACCACCCGGATCGCATACGGAGCCATGGCTCATCAGGCTATCGCCCGTTAATCACCACGGGCGGTGCCGGGGGCGCTGCCTACCCTGCTGAGGGTGAGCGAACCCACGGTACGCACGGTCCGCGACGACGAGGTCGAGGAAGCGCTCAACACGGTGCGCACCGCCTTCCTGTCGCCCCCCATCGGGGCCGGCGAGCTGGCGGCCCGGCGCACGCTGATCGACCCCGAGCGGTTCCACGCTGCCTTCGACGCCGACGGGCGGATGTGCGGGGTGGCCCGGGCCTTCCCCGCCCCGCTCACCGTGCCCGGCGGCGAGGTGCCCGCCGGCGCGGTGTCGGCCGTGGGCGTGCTGCCGACCCACCGGCGCCAGGGCCACCTGACCCGGCTGATGCGGGCGCAGCTGGCCGACATCGTCGACCGGGGCGAGCCCACCGCCGCGCTGGTGGCCGCCGAGTACCCGATCTACGGCCGCTTCGGCTACGGGCCGGCGACCGAGCCGGCCAACCTCGTCATCGACGCGCTCACCGCCCGCTGGCGCGACGCCCCCACCGGCACGACCGAGCTGGTCGACAACGAGACCTGGGCCAAGGTGGCCGAGGAGCTCTACGAGCGGGCCCGGCGGGCCAACGCCGGCCACCTCGGCTGGGAGACAGCCCGGTGGGGCTGGATGGCGGGGGTGCTGCAGTCCCACGACGGCGAGGACGACGCCCGGGCCCGGGCGCCCAAGGTCGTCTGGCGCGACGAGGCGGGCGAGGTGCAGGGCGCCACCGCGTACCGCATCGTCGAGGAGCGCTGGACGAACAACCGCCCGGCGTCGGTGCTGTCGGCCGACCCGCTGGTGGCGGCGACCGATCGGGCCGAGCACGAGCTGCTGCGCTATCTGGCGTCGATCGACTGGGTGGCGACCGTGCGCTCGGGGCTGCGGCCCCAGGACGACCCGGCGCCCCTCGCGCTGGTCGACGGGCGCACGGCCCGGCTGGACGACCGGTCCGACCACCTGTGGGTGCGGGTGCTCGACGTGCCCCGGGCGCTGGCGGCCCGCCGCTACGCGGTGGGGGGCTCGCTGGTGGTCGAGGTGGCCGACCCGCAGGGCTTCGCCGCCGGCCGGTTCCGGCTCGACGCCGGCCCCGACGGCGCCGAGTGCGCCCCCACGGACGCGTCCCCCGACCTGGCGTTCCCGGCGCCGGCGCTGGGCGCCGCCTACCTGGGCGGCCAGTCCTGGGCCCGCCTGGCCGCCGCCGGCTGGGCCGACGAGGCGACCCCGGGCGCCCTGGCCCGCGCCGACGCGCTGTTCGCCACCCCGCGCACGCCGTGGTGCGCGATGACGTTCTAACCGGCTAGAGCCGCTCCCCCGCCGCCGGGCGGACGACCCGGGCCTCGGTCACCACCGCGGTCACCAGGTCGGCCGGGGTCACGTCGAACGCCGGGTTGAGCGCCCGGGCGCCGGCCGGGGTCACCGGGGTGCCGGCCACCGCCAGCACCTCGTCCTCGGCGCGGTCCTCGATGGCGATCGAGGTGCCGTCCGGCGTGGCGGGGTCGAGCGTCGACTCCGGGGCCGCCACCACGAACGGGATCCCGGCCCGGGCGGCCGCCAGCGCCAGCGGGTAGGTGCCGACCTTGTTGGCCACGTCCCCGTTGGCGGCCACCCGGTCGGCGCCCACCACCACGGCGTCGACCAGGCCCCGGGCGATGAGCGACGGGGCTGCGCCGTCGACCACCAGGCGGTAGTCGGCGCCCAACCGGCCGAGCTCCCAGGCCGTCAGGCGGGCGCCCTGCAGCAGCGGCCGGGTCTCGCCCGCGTACACCCGGTCCAGCCGGCCCCGCACGTGCAGCGCGCCGACCACGCCGAGGGCGGTGCCCACCTCCACGCAGGCCAGCGCCCCGGCGTTGCAGTGGGTGTGGACCCGCAGCCGCTCGGCCGGCGCGCACAGCTCGGCCAGCAGGTCGGCACCCCGGGCGGCCAGCGCGCGGTTGGCGGCCACGTCCTCCTCGACCACGGCCCGGGCCTCGGCCTCGATCACACCCGGGCCCTCCCCCAGCCGGGCGGCCACCCGGTCGACGCCGCCGGCCAGGTTCACCGCCGTGGGCCGGGCCGCCCGCAGCGCGGCCACCGCCGCCGCCACCTCGGCCTCGCCCCAGCCCTCCCGCTCGCCCTGGCGCACGGCCAGCAGCACGCCCAGCGCCCCCGCCGCCCCGAGCGCCGGCGCCCCCCGCACGGCCAGGCGGCGGATGGCGCCGACCAGCCCGTCGACGGTGTCCAGGGTCAGGAACCGCAGGTCGCCGGGGAGGGCCGTCTGGTCGACGATCACGACGGCGTCGCCGTCCCACTCGATCGTCCGCACGCCTCGGGACCCTAGATCCGCAGCGGGTCGACGGCGATGCGCAGCCGCCCCGCCGGGCGTGCCGTGGCGGCCAGCGCGTCGCACAGGGTGCCGTGGTCGGGCGCCCGCACCAGCCAGCGGCCGTCGGCCGGCCCCAGCACCTCGACCCCGAGTGGCGCCCCCAGCGCCTCCACGAACGACTCGGCCGCCGGGCCCGACACCTCGGCCAGCGCCGCCGCGGGCGGGAAGCCGAGCAGCCGGCGCCGGTCCGCCTCGGCCGGCACCAGCCGGGCCGGGTCGGCGTGCAGGGCCGCCTGCACGACCTCGTGGCGGGGCTGGTGGGACTGGAGCACCACCCGCCCGCCCCCGTCCTTGCCCCCCACCAGCCGGGCCGCCCGGACGACCAGCGCCAGCGCCTGCTCGGCGGCCCGGTAGCGGGGGGCCAGCAGCTCCTGGTCGAAGTCGAGGAAGGCCACCACGTCGGCGCCGCCCGCCTGGTGGAGGACGGCCTCGGTGCCGACCACGACCCGGGTCCCGGGGGCGTCGCCGGCGCCGTTGCGGGCCTCCCCCGCCCCGGACACCTCGGCGACCGGCTCGCCCACCAGCGCCTCGATCTCCTCCCGCACCCGGGCCACCCCGGGGCGCAGCGCCTTGAGCCGCGTGGCCCCGCACGCCGCGCACACCGGTGGCCGCTCGGCCCCGCAGCGCAGGCAGGCCAGCCGCCCCGGCGCCGGCTGGGCCACGTTGGCCCCGCAGCGTTCGCACCGGGCCAGCTCGCCGCAGGCGGCGCAGGCCAGCAGCCGGGCCCGGCCCGTGCGGTTGAGCACGCACAGGACCCGGCGGTCGCTGCGCAGCAGCCGCACCAGCGGGGCGGGCAGCAGGCCGGTGCGGGGATCCTGGCGCCGCATGTCGAGCACGTCGACGATCGGCCAGCCGGCCCGCTCGTCGCTGCGGGCCAGCGTGAGCAGCCGCGCCGCGTCCAGTGCCTCGAGCGAGGGGGCCGGCGAGGTCAGCAGGCAGGGCACGCCCGCCCGCCGGGCCCGCTCGATCGCCACGTCCCGGGCGTGCCAGGTCGGCGACTGCGACTGCTGGTGCGACTCGTCGTGCTCGTCGACGACCACCACCGCGGCCAGCCCGCCCACCGGCGCCCAGGCCGCGGCCCGGGTGCCGACCACTGTCGCCCCGGCCGCGCCGGTGGCCCAGTCCCGCGGGTGGAGCGCCACCGCCACGCCCGCCCGGTGCAGGCGACGGGCCACGGTCCGGGCTCCCGCCCCGGTCGGGCACAGCACCAGCACATTGCCCCGGGTGGCCGCGGCCAGGGCGACGTCGGCGGGGTCGGCGGCCGGCGGCAGCCGCAGCACGGCCACGCCGGGCACCGCGACCCGGCTCGGCAGCGACGCCTCGCCCAGCGCGGCCGCGGCCAGGCCCCCGGCCGGCGACACCGGCGCCTCGGCCCGGCCCCGGGCCGCCCGGGGCGGGGGCAGCGCCAGCACCACCCGCTCGGGCGAGGCGGTGCGCAGGAACGACGCCGGCCGCCCCGCCCAGCGCCAGGCGGCCCACTCGGCCAGCTCCAACAGGTCTGGCCCCGGGCCCCGGCCCGACCACCGCGCCAGCTCGCGCAGGTCCACGCCGGCCGGCGGCGCCACGTCGGTGGCCACGATCCAGCCCCCGACCCGGCGCCCGGCCAGCGCCACCCGCACCCGGTCCCCGACGCGCACCTGGTCCCCGAGCGAGTCGGGGACCAGGTAGTCGAAGGTCTTGGCGATGGCGGGCTCGTCGGGCAGGACCCGGACGACCCGCCCCGTCGCCGTCAGAGACCCAGAGCGCTCTTGAGCTCGTCGACCCGCGTCGTCTGCTCCCAGGAGAACTCCTTGTCGTTGCGCCCGAAGTGACCGTAGGCGGCCGTCTTGCGGTAGATCGGCCGGCGCAGGTCGAGGTCGCGCAGGATGGCGGCCGGGCGCAGGTCGAACACCTCGCCGACGGCCCGGGCGATGAGCACCGGGTCGACGGTCTCGGTGCCGAAGGTCTCGACCAGGGTCGACACCGGGTGGGCGACGCCGATGGCGTAGGCCACCTGGACCTCGGCCCGCTTGGCCGCGCCCGCGGCCACCAGGTTCTTCGCCACCCAGCGGGCGGCGTAGGCGGCCGAGCGGTCGACCTTGGACGGGTCCTTGCCCGAGAAGGCGCCGCCGCCGTGGCGGGCCGCGCCGCCGTAGGTGTCGACGATGATCTTGCGCCCGGTCAGGCCGCAGTCGGCGTGGGGGCCGCCCAGCTCGAAGCTGCCGGTGGGGTTGACCAGCACCCGGAAGTCGTCGTCCTGGAACTGCGGCGGGACCAGCGGCCGGATCACGTGCTCGATCAGGTCGGGCTTGATCAGCGTCTCGGCGTCGAGGCCGGGCTGGTGCTGGGTGGAGATGAGCACGGTCTTCAGGGCCACCGGCACGCCGTCGGCGTAGTCGAAGGTGACCTGGGTCTTCCCGTCGGGGCGCAGGTACGGCAGGATCCCGGCCTTGCGCACCTCGCTCAGCCGGTGGGCCAGCCGGTGGGCCAGCCAGATCGGCATGGGCATGAGGTCCTCGGTCTCGTCGACCGCGTAGCCGAACATCATCCCCTGGTCGCCGGCGCCCTGGCTGTCCAGGTCGGCGTCGGCGCCCTCGGTCCGCTTCTCGTAGGCCGTGTCGACGCCCTGGGCGATGTCGGGCGACTGCGGGTCGATCGAGGTCACGACGCCGCAGGTGTTGCCGTCGAAGCCCACCGACTCGCGGTCGTAGCCGATGCTCTTGATCGTGTCGCGCACGATCGAGGGGATCTCGACGTAGGCGGAGGTCGTGACCTCACCCGCCACGATGGCGAGGCCGGTCGTCACCATGGTCTCGCAGGCGACCCGGGCCACCGGGTCCTGGGTGAGGATCGCGTCGAGGATCGAGTCGCTGATCTGGTCGGCCATCTTGTCGGGATGGCCCTCGGTCACGGACTCGGACGTGAAGGTCCAACGGCTCACGATTGCTTTCTCCTGTCTAGGACGGCAGTGAACACAGCACGGGCGATCGCCCGTTTGTCGGCCAATGGCACTTCGCGCTCCGTGCCGTCGGCATCGAGGATCACGACCTGGTTGGTGTCGTGCTCGAACCCAGCGCCCGGGGCCGTGACGTCGTTGGCGACGATCAGGTCTGCACCCTTGGCCACGAGCTTGGAGGAAGCATTCTGCCTCACGCGGTCGGTCTCCGCCGCAAACCCGACCAGGGTCTGCCCCGGGCGCTTGGCCGCGCCCAGCCCCGCCAGGATGTCGGCGGTGGGCTCGAGGACGACCTGGGGGACGCCGTCCTGCTTCTTGAGCTTGCGCTCGGCCACCTGCGCCGGGCGGAAGTCGGCCACGGCCGCGGCCATCACGACCACGTCGGCCGACGCCGCCGCGTCGCGCACGGCCGCGTCCATCTCGGCGGCGGTCTCGACCCGCACGACGTCGGCGCCGGGCGGCGTGGGCAGGCCCACGGTGGTGACCAGCGTGACCTTGGCGCCCCGGGCGGCGGCCTCGGCCGCCAGGGCGTGGCCCTGCTTGCCCGACGAGCGGTTGCCCACGAAGCGCACGGGGTCGATCGGCTCGCGGGTGCCGCCGGCGGTCACGACCACGTGCAGGCCGGCCA
>DATFRN010000419.1:0-8851 GCA_035263165.1 Acidimicrobiales bacterium
CCGTCGTGGGCGATCACCCGGTAGCGGAAGCGCAGGGGCCGGCCCGCGGGGGCCGTGAGGGGGCCGTCCCACAGGAACGCCGGGTAGACCGTGTTGGCCCAGCCGGCGCCGTAGCCCTCGCCGGCCCGGCAGGTGGCGTAGAAGGGGACCGGGTGCGACGGGTTGGCCGGGTGGTCGAGGACGCACACGCCCACCGGCCGCCCGTCGGCCGTGCCCGACAGGTCGCACCACCGCGACCGCTCGGCCGCCACCCGGTCGTGGTGGCGGCCGTCGTCGAGCAGCAGGCGGGTGTCGTGCCAGTCCTCCCGGCCCCGGAAGGCCAGGCCCGAGTACCCGCCCCAGGTGCCGGTGAACGGCGTCCGGTCGAGCACGGCGTCCGCGGCCGGCACCAGGGTCACGTCCCAGTCGACGGCGTAGGCGTCGTCGCGGAGCGGCACGTGGGTCAGCCGGCGCCGCTCCCGCACGGCCACGGTCCGGCGATCGGGGCGGATCCAGTCGAGCCCGCCCTCGACGGCGTCACCCGTCCGGGCCGGCGGGCCGTCGTGGCGCTGGACGCCGTAGCCGGGCGGGTCCATCTCCTCCCAGAAGTTGTCGCCGTCCACGAACTTGACCACGAACCACAGGCCCCTCTGCCACGGGTGGTCGGGGGGCTCGACCCGGGTGAGCACGACCCCCGCGGGCGTGGCCAGCGGGTGGACGTGGGGCTTGCGCCGGTGGTCCCAGGCGTAGCGCCACCCGCCCCGGCCGGCCGGGAAGTCGAAGACCGGATCGCCGCCGGCCCGGTCGCTCACGCCGCCGCCACCGCCTCGTCGAGCCGGTCCAGCAGCGGGGCCAGCACCTCGTCCTCGCCGCCGGGCCGGGTCGGGCTCGACGGGTGGACCGCGGCGGTGGCCGCCCAGCCCCGCCGGCGCCAGACCAGGGCGGCGTCGTGACGGTAGGCGGGGACCGGCGCCCGGAAGGCCACCGCCCCCAGCGCCTGGAGCGCGTCGTCGACCGCCAGGGCCCGGGCGTCCCCCGCCGCCCACAGCCGGTCACGGCAGGCGAAGGCGGCGGGCGCCAGGGTCGACAGCCCGAGCAGGTAGTCGCTGCCCCACCGCACCATGTCGATGGCCAGGTCGTTGCCGGTGAGCACCAGGAACCCGGGCCGGCGCCGGTCCCGGAGGGCCAGGCGCTCCCACTCGGGCTCCCGGGCCAGCGACGAGTGCTTGGCCCCGACCACCTGCGGGATCTCCAGGACGGCGGCGAACGTGTCCAGGTCCCAGATGCGGCCCCGGGGGTGGAACTGGCGGCCGAGCTCGAAGCCGAGCAGGCGGTCCACGGCCCCGGCCACCGCGGCGTGGGCGCCGGCCACCTCGCCCTCGGCCAGGGCGGCCAGCCCGGCGGAGGGGAACAGGATCGGCACGCCGCCGGCCGCCGCCACCCCGGCCAGCGCGGCCCGGTGGGCGCCGGCGTCGAAGGCCGGGTCGTCGCCGTCGACGTGGGCGCCGGCCACGAACGACCAGCCCGGCACCGGCTCGGCGCCGGCCAGGGCGGACGCGGTGACCGCCAGCACCCGCTCGCGGGTCGGCGGGTCGAGGGCGGGGCCGTAGCCGGTGTCCATGTTGACCGCCGGGACCAGGCCGGCAACTGCCGTCCGCTCGACCCCGGCCGCGAACGCGGCCCAGTCGACCGCCCCGTCGGGGGTGTAGGGGAGCAGGACGGCCGACATCCCGGTGATGCGCCGGGCCGGCCGCTGCGGCGGGACCGGACGGGGGGAGGTCACGCCACCCGGTCCATGTCCGCCGCCGCCACCGGGTGCAGCGCCGGCTCGCCGGCGGCGAAGCGCCGGATCTCCTCGACCACCAGGTCGGCCTGGCGGGACAGCTCGCTGCCCTGCGACCCGGCCAGGTGGGGCGTGACCACGCAGGTGGGCAGGTGGAGCAGCGCGTGGTCGGGCGGCAGGGGCTCGGGATCGGTGACGTCGAGGACCGCGGTCAGCCGCCCGCTGCGGACCTCGGTCACAAGCGCGTCGTGGTCGACCAGCACCCCGCGGGCGGTGTTGATCAGCGTGGCGCCGTCCATCATCCGGGCCAGCTGCGGCCCGCCGATCATCCGCTCCGTCGACGGCAGCGCCGGGGCGTGCAGGCTGACCACGTCGCTGGTGGCCAGCAGCTCGTCCAGGTCGAGCCGGGCCACGCCGAGGGCGGCGGCGTCCTCCGCGCTCAGGTAGGGGTCGGCGATGGCCACCGTGCACCGGTGGGCCCGCAGCAGCCCGACCACCGCCCGGCCGACGTGGGAGGCGCCCACCAGCCCGATCCGCTTGCCCCAGTTGCCCACCGGGTGGCGGCGGGGGAGCTCGGGCAGCTCGGCGCCCCGCAGCCGCTCCCGCTCGACGAACGCACCCTTGTTGGCCCACAGGATCGCCGCCACCGTGTACTCGGCCACCGGCACGGCGTTGGCGGCGGCGCCGGAGGTGATGCGCAGGCCCCGGGCGAACGCCGCCGGGGTGACGGTGTCGCGCAGGGTGCCGGCCGCGTAGGCCAGCATGGCCAGACGGGGCGCCCGGTCGAGCAGCGCCTGGTCGACCACCACGCACCCCCAGTGGCCGAGCAGCACGTCGGCCGCGGCCAGCACCTCGTCCGCCCGCCCCGCGGGCAGGGCCTGGACCGCGGCCGGGTCGAGCACGTCGGCCACCTCGGCCAGGGCGGCCCGGTGCTCGGCGCGCAGGGCGTGGGGCTCGAGCCCCGGGTACATGGACAGGGCGACGGCCGGGCGGGTCACGACGGGACGCGGGCGGTGACCGCCACCCGCCGCTTGGCCGCGACCAGCACGTCCCGCTCGGGCAGGGCCTTGTAGAAGGGGTCGTAGGGATAGCAGCCGGACACCAGGCCCTGGCGGGGAGCCGTGGTGCAGTCGCTCAGCGTCCGGCAGATCCGGTTGCGGGCCGGCGGCCGGCCGGCGAGCACGTCCCGGGGTAGGTCGGGGTAGCTGAGCGCCATGCGCCCGTAGCCGGCGGCGGCCGCCCCGCCCGCCCGCACCAGCGCCTGGGCCGCGTGGGGCAGCCACTGTTGGAGGTAGCTGAGCCCGGAGGCCACCACCGTGACGTCGGGATGGGCCCGGGCGATCGCCGCCGTGACGGCCGCCAGCCGGGCCACCTCGACCAGCGGATCGCGGGGCGGGAGGTAGCCGTCGGACGGCGGGAACCAGGCCGGGCGCTGGGCGTGGGGGCAGTAGTAGGGGCTGCCGCCGGTGACCGAGATCAGGTCGACGCCCCAGGATCGGGCCATCCGGACCAGCTCGTGCACCTCGGTCAGGTCCACGCCGAGGCCGGTGCCGTCGCCGCCGAAGGCGTAGCGATAGGGGCCAGGGCCGGCGTCCTCGGGGACGCCGCGGCCGTCGCCGGGGCGGGCGGCGTGGGGCACGAGGTCGAAGGCGGACAGCCGCACGGCGAGGCCGAGCCCCGGCGCCTCGGCCCGCACGCCGTCGGCCACCCGGCGCAGGAACCGGGTGCGGCCGGCCAGGTCGCCGCCGTAGGGCCCCGGCCGGTCGACGGCGGACAGCAGCTCGTGCAGGAGGTAGCCGTGGCAGTGCTTCACGTCCACGAAGTCGAACCCGGCCCGCTGCGCCCGCACCGCGGCCCGCACGTAGTCGTCGGCCAGGGCGTCGAGCTCGGCGTCGGACAGCACGGCGGCATCGCCCGCCGGGCCCGCGGCGACGCCGGCGCGGGGGTCGAGCAGCGGGTGGCGGTAGGCGACCCGGGGCGCGGGGTCGCCGGCCGGGCGGCTCCAACGGCCGGAGTGGGTGAGCTGGAGGCCGACGACCGGCCCGTGGCGGCTGCCGCCGGCCTCGGCGTGGGCCTCGACCAGGTCGCGGCGCAGGGCGGCCAGGGCGTCGGCCGTCGTGGCGTCGAGCACCAGCTGGCGGGGGTTGGCCCGCCCGTCGGCCCGCACCGCGGTGGCCTCGGCCCACACGATGCCGGCGCCCCCGGCGCCGAAGCGCCGCCAGCGCCGGCGGACCAGATCGGACGGGCGCCCGTCGGGCTCGCCGTCCCAGCCCTCCATGGGCAGCACGCAGAACCGGTTGGGGGCCTCCCGGCCGGCGACGCCGAGCGGCGCCGCCAGCGGCCCGCCCGGGTCGACCTCGGGGTCGACGGCCAGGTCGCCGGCCAGCCCGAGGGCGGCGAGGCGGGCGGTCAGCTGCGCGTGGTCACGCAGGGTGCGCACCTGGACGGGATCGTCGGGCACGGGGTCGGCCACCGCCCGACTCTAGAGGCTGCGCCGGTAGGCGTAGCCGTGGCCCGAGCGGCCCGCTGCGAAGCAGCAAGAGCGGGAAACACTGCCCACGGTGGCCGCGATGACGTGCCTATCCGCGCACGCGCTAGGAGGTCCACTACGGTGCCGACGCCGTGGGGCGCATCGAGGACGACCTGATCGGGCTGGTCACCGCCGTGCTCGCCGACCTGGGCGACGCCGAGACGGGCGTCGCCCCCGGGATGGTGCTGCCGGCGACGCTGGGCGGCCACCGGGTCGACGCCGACGCCCACGCCGACCTGGTGTTCACGCTCGGGCTGCTGCGGGAGGCCGGCGTCGAGCGGGTCGGCGGCCTGGTCGTCGACGACGTCCTCCGGGACCGCCTGGCCGCCACGGACCCCGAGCGGACCCACACGTTCTTCTCCTACCGCATCGCCGAGACGGCCGCCCGGCTCGGCGGGCTGGACGCCCTCGATCCCGCCACCCGGGACGTGGTGGTGGCGGCGGCCGACAGCAGCGAGTGGATCCCCCTGCTCGACCAGGGCGTGCTACCCCGCAATTACGCGGTCGTCCTGGCCCGCTGCGAGCTGGCCCGGGCCGCCCTCGGCCTCGACGTCGACGCCGCGGTGGTCGACGGCCTGGTGGCGCGGGTCGCCGCCCTGCTCGGCGAGCACCCCGACGGCTGGCTCGACGACTCGAACACCGGCCGGGGCCAGGTCGACATGTACACGGTCGACGCCTACCTGTTCGCCGAGCCCTTCGCCGACCGGCTGGGCGAGGTGTGGGACCGGGGCCTGGCCTCGGCCGCCCGGCTGGTGGCGGCGGTGGCCTCGCCGGGCGGCGCCGCCCTGCCCTGGGGCCGCTCGATCGGCGCGCTGGCCGTCTGCCACAGCGCCGAGCTGTCGGCACTGCTGCTCCGCCGCTCCGCCGCCCGGGACGGCAACGGCGGCGCCGTGATCGACGCCGGGCGCTGGTGGGCGCTGGCCCGGGCCGCGGCCGACGGGGCGGGCCGCTGGTTCGACGGCGGACTGGTGGTGGCCCACAAGCGGCGGGCGCCGTTCCGGTACCGGGGGCCGTTCCGGCGGCTCCAGATGACGCTCGACTGCCTGGGCAAGCTGGTGGTCGCCGCCCTCGACCTGCGCCGTGCCGGCGCCGAGCCCGACCCGTTCCCCGCGCCGGCCGCGGCGTTCCCCGCCGGCGACGCGTGGCTCGGCTTCGGCCCCGGCCTCGGCGTGTGGGCCCGGCGCGACCCGCGGCTGAGCTTCGCCCTCCCGGTCGTGGGCGGACCCGGCGCCGACTACGCCCCGGCGCCCCGCCACCCGGGCACCTTCGACGTGCCCACCGACCAGCCGCTGGCCTGCTTCGTCCCCCTGGCCTGGCGGGGCGGCACCCGCTACGCCCCCGGCGGGCCGGCCGCCGCCGTCGCCCACCGGCCGGGCGGCCTCGACGTCGACCACGACGGCTTCTGGTCGACCTCCGCCCCCCTGGGCGAGGCCCCCGAGCTCCTGCCCGGGCGGCGCCGGGCCCGCTACCGGGTCGAGGGCCGGACGCTGGTGGTCGACGAGGACCTCGCCTTCGCCGACCGGCCGCCCGGAGCCCTCGCGCTGCTGGTCCCCGAAGCGCCGGGCCGGCCCCTCCGCGTCACCGCCGACGGCCCCGCCGGCACCCGGGTCACCACGGTCGACGTGGACGGGCTGGCCGAGTGGCGGTCGGTCGAGGGTGAGCTGCGGGCGGTCCATCAGGTCGAGCTCGCCCCGGCCGAGGCGGTCCGGTTCCGGTGGACCGTCACGCCCAAGCTGCGGGTCGTCTCCACCGCCGCCCACCACTGGTACCACCAGTGCCTGTACGCCCCGCTCGCCGACCGGGTGGACGTCCGGCCCGTGCCCTACCACCTGCTGGACGACCCGGGGCGGCTTGCGAGCGCCCTCCGGGGCGCCGACGTGCTCCACCTCCACTGGCCCGAGTGGCTGACGGGGCCGTCGGCCCGCCGGGCCGGGCGGGTGGCGGCGGCCGTGGCCGGCACCGGCATCCCGGTGGTGTGGACCCAGCACAACCTCGCCCCCCACGCCGCCCCTGACGACGCCGAGCTCTACCGCCCGTGGGCGCCACTGGCCGCCGGGGTCATCCATCACAGCGAGTGGGGCCGGCGGGCGATCCTCGGGCGCTACGAGTTCGCCTCGGGCGCCCGCCACGTGGTCATCCCCCACGGCCACTGGGGCCCGCTCATGGCCGAGCGGGGCGACGGCGACCGGGCGCGGACCGAGGCCGAGGCCGAGCTGGGCCTGGCGCCGTGCGCCCTGCGCATCGGGCTGGTCGGGGCGCCCCGGCCGGGCAAGGACACCCAGCTCCTGCTGGACGGGTTCCACGCCGCCCGCCGCCCCGACGCCCAGCTGCTGGTGTTGTGCCTCGACGGCGAGTCCGTCCCCGACGACCCCCGGATCACCGCGCTGCCCTACGCCGAGGTGCCCCGGGACGAGTACGACCGGCGGCTGGCCGCCATCGACGTGCTGGCTTTCCCACTCGACGGCGGCACCTACCTCACCACCGGCCAGGCGGCCGACGCCGTGGGAGCGGGGATCCCGGCCCTGACGTCGCCGTGGCCCTACCTGGCCGAGGTGCTGGGCGGGCTGGCGATCCCCTACGGGCGGACGGCGGCCGACCTGGCGGCCACGATCGACGGCCTGGACGGCGCCGCGCTGGCCCGGGCCCGCGCCCACGTCGAGGAGCGCCGGGCCGCCCTCGACTGGGGCCCGGCGGCCGAGGCGACGTGGGCGCTGCTCGACGCGGTGGCGGCCGACGCCGAGGCCCGGCGTCCCCGGTGAGCGACGCCCGGCGTCGCGCCCGGGCACAGGGCCGTCTAGCGTCGGAGGGGGCCGGGGTCCGACGGGAAGGGGATCGACCGTGCGACGTGTGGCGGCCGTGCTGGCGATGGTGCTGGGGGTGACGGCGGTGGCGTGCCGGGTCCCGGGGGGCGTGGGCGGCGGGGCGGCCGGCCCCGGTGCCGGCGGCGCGGGCGGGCCGCTGGGGGCCGGCGACGGCTACGTCGACGCCCGGGCCTGGCGGGCCAGCCAGGACGACTTCCTGCGCTTCGCCACCGGCCAGCTGACCCCCACCTCGCCCACCAGCGTGCTGGCCCACCTGGCCCGGGCCGACCGCGACCCGCACTTCCGCTTCGACGCCTCGGCCATCCGCCCCGACGACTTCGCCGCGGTGTTCGCCAAGATCGACGCCTTCCAGGACACCAGCGACTTCGACATGATGCAGCTGGTCGCCCTCTGGTACGGCCACCGGCACGACATCACGCCCGAGCTGCGGGCGGCGATCGAGCAGCGCCTGCTCGGCTTCCGCTACTGGTTCACCGACCCGCTGCCCGCGGGGGTGATCGACCAGAAGTGGTTCTGGAGCGAGAACCACCGCATCATCTTCCACACGCTGGAGTACCTGGCCGGCCGGGCGCTGCCCGGGCGCACGTTCACCATCACCGGCGAGACCGGCCGGGCCGAGGCGGCCGACGGCCGGGCCCGGGTCGAGGCCTGGCTCGACGAGAAGGCCACCTGGGGCTTCTCCGAGTGGCACAGCGACGTCTACTACCAGGAGGACATCCAGGCCCTCACCCTGCTCACCGAGTACGCGGAACCCGACCTGGCCCGGCGGGCGGCGGTCGTGCTCGACCTGTTCCTCTACGACCTGGCCATCCACCAGGTGCGGGGGAACAACGGCGTCACCCACGGCCGCTCGTACATGAAGGACAAGAGCCGGGCGACCGACGAGGACGTCTTCGGCACGATGAAGCTCCTGTTCGGCACGACCCGCCTGCCCTACCCGTCCCGGAACGACACCGGGGCCGTGCTGCTGGCGGCGTCCACCCGCTACCGGCTGCCCGAGGTGATCCGGCGGGTGGCCACCAGCAGGCGGACCTTCGTCGACCACACCCACATGGGCGCGCCGATCGACCTCGACCAGCCGTTCAGCCCCGACCCGCCCTCCGCCGTGCCCGGCGTCGCCTACGACGACCCCGACTCGATCGAGTTCTGGTGGGACCGGGGCGCCCTGACGGCCTGGCAGACCGTGCCGATCACGCTGGCCACCATCGACGAGCACCACCTGTTCGACACCGAGCTGTTCAAGCCGTTCAAACCTCTGGTCGACATCGCCGGCGGCGACCCGGCGGTGGCGCAGTCGCTGGCCTACGGCCTGCGCTGCCAGATCAACGTGGGGCTGCTGAGCTCGGTCGACACGGTGACCTGGCGCAGCCCCGACGCCATGCTGTCGACGGCTCAGGACTACCGGCCCGGGTGCTTCGGCCAGCAGTACCACGCCTGGCAGGCGACCCTGGACGAGAACGCCGTGGTGTTCACCACCCTGCCCGGCAACGAGCCCCGCCCGGGCGACCGTTGGGTCGACGCCGACCTCTACTGGTCGGGCACCGGGGCCATGCCCCGCAGCGCCCAGGTGGGCGACACCGCGATCCACCTCTACGCCCCGAAGTTCGCCTCGCCGGGGCCGGGGCCGCTGGAGGCGTTCTCCTACCTGCCGTTCACCCACGCCTACTTCCCGACCGAGCGGTTCGACGAGGTGCGGCAGGTGGGCAACTGGACGCTCGGCCGGCGGGGCGACGGCTA
>DATFRN010000420.1:0-19816 GCA_035263165.1 Acidimicrobiales bacterium
GCGGGTCATCGCCTACCACGAGGGCGGCCACACGCTGGTCGGGCACGTGCTCGAGGGCACCGACCCCATCCACAAGGTCTCGATCGTGTCCCGGGGCCGGGCGCTGGGCTGGACGCTGGCGCTGCCCACCGAGGACAAGTACCTGAAGACCCGGTCCGAGCTCATCGACACGATGACGATGCTGCTGGGCGGGCGCACCTCGGAGGAGCTGGTGTTCGGCGAACCGACCACCGGGGCCAGCGACGACATCGAGCGCTGCACCGAGATCGCCCGGGCCATGGTCACGACCTACGGCATGAGCGAGCGGCTCGGCCCCCGCCAGCTGGGGACCAAGGCGGGCGAGGTCTTCGTCGGCCGCGACTACGGCCACGAGCCGACCTACTCCGACGACATCGCCGGCCAGATCGACGAGGAGGTGGCCCGGCTGGTCGACCACGCCCACGACCGGGCCCGGTTCATCCTCTCCACCCACCGGTCCACGCTCGACCGGCTGGCCTCGGCGCTGGTCGAGAAGGAGACCCTCGATGACGGCGACCTGGCCGAGGTCTTCGGCGACATCGACAAGGGCGCCGGCATCGACGTGCCGATGGACGAGCTCGAGCGGCCCCGGCGCCCCGAGGACGAGCGGCTGGTGGGCCTGACCGTGGCCGAGGCCAGCGAGCCGGCCGACGTGCGGCCGGTGCGGGCCCCCTCCGCCACCGAGTCGCTGCGCCACAAGCTGCGCCGCTGGCGGGACGGCTTGCGGCCTCGGCCGTCCGGCACGTGAGCGAACCGATGGCCGACGAGTGGCCATCGCCGTCGCGGGAGTTCCCGGCCCTCGACACGCCGATGGACCTCGAGCGCATCGCCAAGGCGGTGCGGGAGATCCTGGACGCGATCGGCGAGGACCCCGACCGTGACGGGCTGCGGGACACGCCCGAGCGCGTGGCCCGGATGTACGCCGAGATCTGCTCGGGCCTCCACGAGGAGGCCGACACCCACCTGTCGGTCACGTTCGAGGCCGGCCACGACGAGATGGTCATGGTGCGGGACATCGCCCTGTACTCGGTGTGCGAGCACCACATCATCCCGTTCATCGGCAAGGCCCACGTGGCCTACATCCCCGGCAAGGACGGGCGGATCACCGGGCTGTCCAAGCTGGCCCGGCTGGTCGACGCCTACGCCCGGCGGCCCCAGGTCCAGGAGCGGCTGACGGCCCAGGTGGCCGACGAGATCGACCGCACGCTCCAGCCCCGGGGCGTGATGGTGGTGGTCGAGGCCGAGCACCTGTGCATGACCATGCGCGGCGTCCGCAAGCCGGGCTCGACCACGGTCACCTCCGCGGTGCGCGGCCTGTTCCGGACCAGCGTGGCCTCCCGCGAGGAGGCCATGCGGTTCATCATCGGTCAGCGCTGAGCCGTCCAGCCGGGGTCGGTGCGCCCGGCGGCCCGCCAGGTCCGGCGGCCGGCCCACCTCCTCGGGCAGCGGCGGCCCGCTTCACCTGCCGGGCGGAGCGTCGGCCGCCAGGACGGCGCCCGAGTTGGGCGTGACCCGGAACGACCGCGGAATGCGTGCATGCTGACGCGGAGAGAGCGCTTACCACGCTCTGCCGTCGGCCTAGGATGTGCGACCGTGCAGGTCAGCGTCCCCCGGCGTATCGGGCAGGTCATGGGCGTCGTGAACGTGACCCCCGATTCGTTCTCGGACGGGGGTCGCTACCTCGACCGCGCCGCCGCCGTGGCCCGGGCGCTCGAGCTGCGGGCCGCCGGGGCCGACTGGGTCGACATCGGGGGCGAGTCCACCCGCCCGGGCGCCGACCCCGTGCCCGAGGCCGAGGAGCTGCGCCGGGTCGTCCCGGTGGTCGAGGCGCTGGCGGCCGAGGGGGTCCCCACCTCCATTGACACCCGCAAGGCCGCGGTGGCCGAGGCCGCCGTGGCCGCAGGGGCCCGGATGGTCAACGACGTGTCCGCCCGCCTGGCCCCCGTGGTGGCGGCGACCGGCGGCGGCGTCGCCTTCGTCGCCATGCACATGCAGGGCGAGCCCGGCACGATGCAGGCGGCGCCGGCCTACGGCGACGTGGTCACCGAGGTGCGCGACCACCTGGTGGCGCGGGCCGACGCGGCCCGGGCGGCGGGCGTGGCCGAGGTGTGGATCGACCCGGGGATCGGCTTCGGCAAGACCCTCGACCACAACCTCGACCTGCTCGCCAACCTCGACGTGCTGGTGGCCACCGGCTATCCGGTCCTCGTCGGCACCAGCCGCAAGGGCATGCTGGGCACGCTGGCGGCGCGGGCCGACGCCGGCGGGGCGGTGCCGCCGCCCGCCGACCGGCTGGAGGGCTCGCTGGCGACCGCGGTGTGGGCGCTGTGGCGGGGGGCGGGGATGGTCCGGGTGCACGACGTGGCGGCGACCGTGCGGGCCCGGGCGGCGATCGAGACGGTGGCGGTGCCGGCCGCATGACCGCCGGCCGGAAGGGCAGAAAGAGAGAGCAGAGCTCGTGGCACCGATGAAGGGCAAGTGGGCCCAGGGCATCACGCCCCGCAACTTCGTGTGGGTGCTCAAGGACCGCCTGGCGGTGTGCGAGCGGCCCGGCGGCTACGGCCCCAACCACCGGCGCGTCCGCCGGCAGGAGGAGATCATCTGGATCCGCGAGCAGGGCTTCACCCACGTGATCTCGCTCATCGCCGCCACTCACAACCTGCACAACTACGACGAGCTGGGCGTCGCCTGGCTCCACCGGCCCCAGGGTCCCCACGACGACCCGGTGGGGTTCCAGCACCAGTTCTACGTCGAGCTGCGCGACCTGCTGGCCGGGGGCGAGAAGCTGCTGGTCCACCAGGAGGAGGTCGGCGACCGGGTCTGCGGCCTGGTGGCCGGCTACCTGCTGTGGGCCCGGCTGGTGCCCTACGGCCCCCAGGCGATCTCGGTGACCGAGCGGCTCACCGGCCGCCAGCTCGGACCCCTCGGCCGCCAGCTGGTGGCCACCGCCGAGGACCTGCGCGACCAGCCCGACCCGCCGCGGCGAACCGCCGCCGAGGCGGCGTCCGAGGTCGATGCGGCTGAGGCCGGCGAGGCCGGCGCCGGCGGCGACCCGGGCGAGTGACCCGGGCGGGCGGGTGAGTGAGGCCATGAGCGGCGGGCGGGGCTCCGACCGGATCGAGCTGCGGGGCCTGCGGGTGGTGGGCCGGGTCGGCGTGCTGCCCTTCGAGCGGGAGGCCGACCAGCCCCTCGAGCTGGACCTCGACCTCGCCGTCGACCTGGCCGCGGCCGGCGCCAGCGACGACCTCCGCGACACCGTCGACTACGGCGCCGTGTGCGACGCCGTGGTCGCCGCGGTGCGGGCCGGCCACGTGGCGTTGCTGGAGCGGCTGGCCACCCGGGTCGCCGACGCCGCCCTCGCCGTCGACCCCGCCATCGCCGCCGTCACCGTGGCCGTGCGCAAGCTGCGGCCGCCGGTGCCCCACGTGCTCGACACGTCGGGCGTGCGCATCACCCGGGAGAGGACGTGAGCGAGCGAAGCGAGCGAACCGCCGACGGCGGGCCCCCGCGGGCCTACCTGGGCCTCGGCTCCAACCTGGGTGACCGCGCCCGCTACCTGCGGGAGGCCGTCGCCACCCTGGAGGAGCTCGGCCCGGTCCGCACGTCCCCGGTCTACGAGACCGCCCCCGTCGGCGGCCCTGACCAGGGCCCGTTCCTCAACCTGGTGGTCGAGCTGCGCACCGACCGCACCCCCCGCGAGCTGCTCGGCGTCTGCCACCGGCTGGAGGCGGCCGCCGAGCGGGTCCGCGACGTGCGCTGGGGCCCCCGCACGCTGGACGTCGACGTCCTGTGGGTCGAGGGTGCCAGCGTGGACGAGCCCGACCTCACCGTCCCCCATCCCCGCCTGTGGGAGCGCCGCTTCGTCGTCGCCCCGCTGCACGACCTGGCCCCCGACCTCGCCGACCGGCAGGCCGTCGACGCCGCCGAGGGCGCCGTCGAGCGGCGGGGGGCGCTGGAGGCCCTGTGATCCCCCCGGCGGTGCGCATCATCGGCCCCGGGCGGGCCGGCACGTCCCTGGCCTGGGCGCTCAGCGACGCCGGCTGGGAGGTGGCGCCGCTCGTCGGCCGGCGCGACGACCCCCGCGAGGCGGCGGTGGGTGTCGACATGGTGGTGCTGGCCACCCCCGACGACACGCTGCCGGCCGTCGCCGCCGCCGTCGAGCCGAGCCCCACCACGCTGTTCGTCCACCTGGCCGGCTCCCGGTCGCTGGACGTGCTCGCCCCCCACGCCCGGCGGGCGTCGGTCCACCCGCTGGTGGCCCTGCCCACGCCCGAGATCGGGGCCAAGCGGCTGGTCGGCGCCTGGTACGCGGTGGCGGGCGACCCCGAGGCCCGGCGCATCGTGGCGGCGCTCGACGGCCGGCCGTTCGCCGTGGACGACGCCGACCGCGCCCTCTACCACGCCACCGCGGTGGTGGCCTCCAACCACCTGGTCGCCCTGATGGGCCAGGTCGAGCGCCTCGCCGCGGCGGCCGGCGTGCCGTTCGACGCCTACCTCGACCTGGCGGCCGAGACGCTCGACAACGTCCGCGACCTGGGCCCGGCCGCGGCGCTGACCGGCCCAGCCGCCCGGGGCGACGAGGCCACCATCGAGCACCACCTCGCGGCGCTGCCCGAGGGCGAGCGGGCCGCCTACCGGGCCCTGGCCGACGCCGCCCGCCGCCTGGCCGCCGAGCGCCCAGCCGAGACCGAACCCGCGGCCGAGCCGGGGGAGGAGCCGGGGGACGAGCCGTGAACACCGTGACCACCGTGGCCGCCGTCCGGGCCGCCCTCGACGAGGCCCGGGCCGCCGGCCGCCGGGTCGGCTTCGTCCCCACCATGGGCTACCTGCACGACGGCCACGCCTCGCTCATGGAGCGGGCCCGGGCCGCCGAGGACGTCGTGGTCGTGTCGATCTTCGTCAACCCGCTCCAGTTCGGGGCCGATGAGGACCTCGACGCCTACCCCCGCGACCTCGGCCGCGACACGGCCCTGTGCGCCCGGACCGGCGTCGACCTGCTGTTCACGCCGCCCCTCGGCGAGATGTACCCCCAGCCGGTCCTGACCACGGTCAGCGTGGCCGAGGTGTCGGCCCCGCTGGAGGGCGCGGCCCGCCCCACCCACTTCGCCGGTGTCGCCACGGTGGTGGCCAAGCTGTTCTCGATCGTGGGGCCGTGCCGGGCCTACTTCGGCGAGAAGGACTACCAGCAGGTCGCCGTCCTGCGCCGCATGGTGGCCGACCTGTCGATGCCGGTCGAGATCGTCGCCTGCCCCACGCGGCGGGAGCCCGACGGCCTGGCCATGTCGTCCCGCAACGTCTACCTGACCCCCGCCGAGCGGGAGGCCGCCCCCGTCCTCAACACCGCCCTGCGGGCCGGCGCCGCCGCCATCGGGGCGGGCGAGACCGACCCCGCCGTGGTCCGCACGCTGATGCGGGAGATCATCGAGGCCGAGCCGCTCGCGCAATTGGACTACGCCGAGGTGGTGGACGCAGACTTGCTGTCCGTCCCGGAGGTGCTGACCGGGAATCTTCGACTGCTGGCCGCGGTTCGCTTCGGCAGGGCCAGGCTCATCGACAACGTGGGGGTGACCCGGTGAGGGCGCCCACCCAAGGAGGATGCGCAGCAGTGCGTCGCCGCATGCTGAAGTCCAAGATCCACCGCGCCGTCGTCACCGACGCCAACCTGCACTACGTGGGGTCCGTCACCGTCGACCCCGACCTGCTCGAGGCCGCCGACATCCTCGAGCACGAGCAGGTGGCGATCGTCGACATCGACAACGGCGCCCGGCTGGAGACCTACACGATCGCCGGCGTCCGGGGCTCGGGCGACCTGTGCCTCAACGGCGCCGCCGCCCGGCTGGTGGCGCCCGGCGACCGGGTCATCGTGATCTCCTACGCCGACTACGACGAGGCCGACCTGGTCGCCTACGAGCCCCTGGTCGTCCACGTCGACACCGCCAACCGCCAGGTCGACGCGGTGACCGCGGAGCTGCTGGCGGCGGAGCAGCGGGGCCCCGCGCCCCACCGCTATGTCGAGGTCCCGGCCAACTGAGCGACCATCCGCTCGACCTGCTGGTCCTCGGGTCCGGCGTGGCCGGGCTCTCGGCCGCCGTGCGGGCGGCCGACGTCCACGACCTGCGGGTCGGGGTGCTGACCAAGGCCGCGCTCCACCAGGCCACCACCCGCTGGGCCCAGGGCGGCGTGGCCGCCGTGCTGGGCGGCGACCCCGACTCGACCGACCTCCACCTGGCCGACACGCTCGCCGCCGGGGCCGGGCTGTGCGACCCCGACGCCGTGCGGGTGCTGGTCGACGAGGGGCCCGACCGGGTCTTCGAGCTGATCGCCCTGGGGGCGATCTTCGACCGCGACGCCGCCGGGCGGCTGATGCTGGCCCGGGAGGGCGGCCACTCCCACGCCCGGGTGGTCCACGCCGGCGGGGCGGCGACGGGGGTCGAGGTCGAGCGGGCCCTGGCGGAGGCCGTGCAGGACACCGCCGCCGCCCTCTACGAGCACACCTTCGCCCTCGACCTGGTGGTGGAGGGCGGCCGCTGCGCCGGGGTCGTGGCCCTCCGCCCCGACGGTGGCCGAGCCGAGATCCGGGCCCGCCACGTCCTGGTGGCCACCGGGGGCGCCGGCCAGCTGTTCTCGGTGACCACCAACCCGGCGGAGTCCACCGGGGACGGCATCGCCATGGCGCTGCGGGCCGGGGTGGCGGTGGCCGACGTCGAGTTCGTCCAGTTCCACCCGACCGCCCTGCACCACCCGGCCATGCCCCGGCCGCTGCTGTCGGAGGCGTTGCGGGGCCACGGCGCCCTGCTGCGCGACGCCCGGGGCGAGCGCTTCGTCGACGAGCTGCTGCCACGGGACAAGGTGAGCCGGGCGATCATGGCCGTCCTGGCCGACCAGGGCGTCGACCACGCCTGGCTGGACGCCACCGGTCTGGAGCGCTTCGCCGAGCGGTTCCCGACCATCAACGCGGCCCTGGCGGAGGTGGGCCTGGACCCGGCCACGGACTGGCTGCCGGTGGCGCCGGCCGCCCACTACCTGTGCGGCGGGATCGTGGCCGACCTGGACGGCGCCACCTCGCTGCCCGGCCTGTGGGTGGCGGGCGAGGCGGCCTGCAACGGCGTCCACGGGGCCAACCGGCTGGCGTCGAACTCGTTGCTCGACGGCATGGTCTTCGGCCCCCGGGTGGTCGAGGCGGTGGCCGGCGGCGCCGACGGCCCGAGCGCGACCGGGGCCATGCGCTGCGTGCTGGCCCCGCCGGCGGGCAACGGCCGGGGCGACGGCATCCTCGGCGAGCCGCTCCCCGCCCTCCCGGACGTGCCGCCACCCGCGGGCGAGGCCGATCCCGGCGTGGCGGCCGCCCGGGCCGACCTCCAGCGGGCGATGACCGCCCACGCCGGCGTGCTGCGCTCGGCGGCCTCGCTCGCGGCCGCCACCGGCGCCGCGACGGCGGCGGGCGAGGTCGCGACCCGGGCGGCGCCCGGCGCCCCGGCGGCCGAGCTGCGCAACCTGGCGACCATGGCCCACGCGCTCGCCGCCGCCGCCCGGGGCCGCAGCGAGAGCCGCGGCGCCCACGCCCGCACCGACTTCCCGGCGCTCGACGAAGCCCAGCGCCTGCGCTACGTGGCCGGGCGCTGAACACCCTTCAGGGCGCGTACCGGGGCCCTCGCGCGCGTCGGTACGATCGTCGGTCATGCCGGAAGTCGCACAACACCCGCCTGCCTGGCTGCCCGACCCCTTCGGGCGCCACGAGTCCCGCTGGTGGGACGGCACGCGCTGGACCGAGCACGTCGCCTCCCACGGCCGCCAGGGCGTCGACCCGCCGGGGGGCGGCAACGTCCCCACCGTCGACCGCGACCGCAGCAAGGTCGTCGGCGACGTCCAGCGGGCCGGCATCGCCCCGGGCCAGGCCCCGGCCGGCGGCGGCACGCTGTTCAGCGAGGCCGTCCTGGTGGTCAACCAGAAGGCCAAGCTCATCGAGGTCAACAACGAGTACGCCATCTACAACCAGCACGGCCAGCAGATCGGCGCGGTCCGCCAGGTCGGCCAGTCGATGGCCAAGAAGGCCATCCGGCTGCTCGGGTCCTACGACCAGTTCATGACGCACAAGCTCCAGGTCGTCGACCACACCGGCGCGGTGGTGCTCGCCCTCACCCGGCCGGCCAAGGTGCTCAAGTCGCGGGTCATCGTGCAGAACGCCCAGGGCGCCGAGGTCGGCACGATCGTCCAGCAGAACGCCATCGGCAAGATCCGGTTCGCCCTGGAGGCCGGCGGCCACACCTGGGGCTCGATCAACGCCGAGAACTGGCGGGCCTGGAACTTCAACATCCAGGACCACACCGGCGCCGAGATCGCCCGCATCACCAAGACGTGGGAGGGCCTGGCCAAGACCATGTTCACCACGGCCGACAACTACGTGGTGCAGATCCACCGCCAGCTGGACGAGCCCCTGCGCAGCCTGGTGGTGGCGGCCGCCCTCGGCGTCGACACCGCCCTCAAGCAGGACGCCCGCGGCTTCAATTGACCTGCCAGTCGGCCACGCCGCTGGCCTTCACGTCCGCGGCCACCTTGTCGAGCCCGGCCGCCTCGCCCCGCAGGCGGGCGTCGAGGAAGGCGAGCGTCGCCTCCTCGAAGAGCCGGCCGGGCTCGCCCACGAACACGCCGACGTGGTCGGCCGCGGCCGGCCGCAGGTACCACATGGGCCGGGCCCAGCGCTGGTCGAAGATGTAGTTGCCCGCCCCCACGGCCACGGTCGTGTCCTTCTCGCCGTGGACCAGCAGGAGCGGCGTGGTGGGGTGGTGGTCGTAGTTCCCGTGGGGGTAGGTGAGCGGCCCGCCGGACACCGAGATCACGGCCGCCACCCGCCGGTCCACGCAGCACGAGTTGTAGGCGACGCCGAAGATGGTGGCCGACCCCAGCGAGTGGCCCCCGACCACGACCTTCCTCGTGTCGACGGCGCCGCCGAGGGCGTGGGCCATCCGGTCGATGACGAGGCTGACGTCCCCCGGCTGATTGACGTAGTCGGGCGAGTAGGCGATGCCCTTGCGGCTGAGCGGGAACGTCGGCAGCGCCACCGCGTAGCCGTGGCGGGCCCAGCGCTCGGCGAAGCCCCGGAAGGCGTCGCCGGTGCCGTTGAACCCGTGGGCGAACACGACCAGCGGGAACGGCCCGCCCTGCGCCGGTCGGGCGTTCTCGCGGGCGGCCACCGGCGTGGCCGGGTCGGCCGGGGGCGCGGGGCCGGGCTCGCCCGTGGCCGGGTAGAACAGCTCGACGGCCACCGTGCGGTCGGGCTTGGCCGCCAGGTGGGCGGCCGGCACCGCCGGCGTGCGCCGGGACCCGTCGACCAGCGTGTAGGCCCGCCGGCCGACCGCGTACGGGGGACCGGCCGGCACCGGCGCCGTGGTCCCCGAGCCCGCGGCGCCGCTGCCGGAACCGGACGAGCAGGCGGCCGCGGCCACCAGGGCGAGGGCGGCGGCCAGCGCGGTGGCGCGCCGGGTGACGCTGGTCACGGCGGGCATGGCCGGCAGTCTGCCATCCGCCACACTGGGGGGCCGTGTACGACGCCCACCCCCCGATGACCGCCGTGCGCGAGGCCGTGGCCCGCGCCCTGGCCGAGGACCTGACGCCGCTCGGCGACCTCACCTCGGCGCTGCTGCCCCCGGCGCTGGAGGCCACCGCGCTGTTCGTGCCCCGGGCCGACGGCGTGCTCGCCGGCCGCCGCTGCGCGGCCGAAGCGTTCCGGCAACTGGACGAGGGACTGGACGTCGAGTGGGCCGCCGACGACGGCGACCGGCTGACCGCCGGCAAGGAGTTCGCCCGGGTCACCGGCCCGCTGGCCCCGATCCTCACGGCCGAGCGCACCGCGCTCAACTTCCTCGGCCACCTGTCCGGCGTGGCCACCCTGACCGCCCGCTTTCTGGACGCCGTGGTCGCCGCCGGGGGCACGCTGCGGGTGTGGGACACCCGCAAGACCACGCCCGGCCTGCGGGCGCTGGAGAAGGCGGCCGTGCGGGCCGGGGGCGGCGCCAACCACCGGGGCAACCTGTCCGACTGGGTGCTGCTCAAGGACAACCACCTCGAGCTGTTCGGCGTCACCGCCGCCGTGACCCACGCCCACGCCCGCTGGCCGGGGCGCACGGTCCACGTCGAGTGCGGCGACATCGACCAGGTACGGGAGGCGGTCGCCGCCGGCGCCGACGCCCTGCTGCTCGACAACATGACCCCCGAGGAGGTGCGGGCGGTGGTCGACGAGGTGCGGGCCGGCCACCCGCGACGGCCGCTGCTGGAGATCTCGGGCACGGTGTCGCTGGACACGATCGGCGCCTACGCCACGACGGGTGCCGACCTCGTCTCGATCGGCGCGCTCACCCACTCGGCCCCCGTCCTGGATATCGGGTTGGACGTGGTGCCTGGGTAGCCTCCGTCGCCGTGATGCTCCTGGCCGTCGACGTCGGCAACACCCAGACCGTCATCGGGCTCTACGACCTCGAGCCCGACGACGCCCACAACGTGGGCCGCCGGCTGGCCGACACCCACCTGCTCGACCACTGGCGGGTCGCCACCAACGCCGAGCGCACCGCCGACGAGCACGCCCTGGTGGTGCAGGAGTTCCTCGGGTTCCACGGGTTCAGCTTCGACGACGACATCGCCGGCGTGGCCCTGTGCTCGTCGGTGCCCCGGGTGACCGGGGCGCTGCGGCGCATGAGCGAGCGCTACTTCGGCTCGACGCCGGTCGTCATCGAGCCGGGCATCCGCACCGGCATCCCGGTGCTCTACGACAACCCCAAGGAGGTGGGGGCCGACCGCATCGCCGACGCCGTGGCGGCCTTCGACCTGTTCGGGGGCCCGATCGTGAGCGTCGACTTCGGCACCGCCACCACCTTCGACGCCATCTCGGCCAAGGGCGAGTACCTGGGCGGGGCCATCTTCCCCGGCATCGACATCAGCCTCGACGCCCTGTTCGCCCGGGCCGCGGCCCTGCGCCGGGTCGAGCTGGTCGAGCCCCGCAACGTCATCGGCCGCTCGACCGTCGAGTCGATCCAGTCGGGCGTCATCTTCGGCTACACGGCCCTGGTCGACGGCATGGTCGGCCGCATCGAGGCCGAGCTGGGCGAGAAAGCCCACGTGGTGTCCACCGGCGGTCTGTCAGGCTTGATCACGCCCCTGTCGGCCACGATCACCCACCACGAGCCGTGGCTGACCCTCCATGGCCTGCGCCTGATCTACGAGAAGAACCTGTGACCGACGAAGTCCCCGCCGGACGGCTGCCCTACCGGGTCGAGGTCAGCGACCGCGCCGCCGACCTCCAGGCCCGCTTCGCCGACCTCGAGGCCGGGGCCGGCAGCGAGGTCACGGCCACGGTCGCCGGCCGGGTGATGCTGTCGCGGGACATGGGGCGGCTGGCCTTCGCCACCCTGCGCGACTCCAGCGGGGCGATCCAGCTCATGGCCACCGCCAAGGGCACCGAGGACTACAAGGGGCTCACCGGCCTGGCCCTCGGCGACTGGGTGGTGGCCACCGGCGAGGTCGTGCGGTCCAACAAGGGCGAGCTGTCGGTCCGGGTCGCCACCTGGCAGCTGCTGGCCGAGGCCCGCCGCGGCTTCGGCGACAAGTGGCACGGCATCACCGACACCGACATGCGCTACCGGCAGCGCTACGCGGACCTGTGGGCCAACGAGGACAGCATGGCCACCTTCCAGGCCCGCAGCCGGGTGCTGTCGCTGACCCGGCGGTTCCTGGAGGACCGGGGGTTCGTCGAGGTGGAGACGCCGGTGTTCCACCCCATCCCCGGCGGGGCGCTGGCCCGCCCGTTCACCACCCACCACAACGCCCTCGACATCGACCTCTACCTGCGCATCGCCCCCGAGCTGTACCTGAAGCGGCTGGTCGTGGGCGGGTTCGAGCGGGTGTTCGAGATCGCCCGGGTGTTCCGCAACGAGGGGCTGTCGACCCGCCACAACCCCGAGTTCACGATGCTGGAGCTGTACCAGGCCTACGCGGACTACGGCGACATGATGGAGATCACCGAGAGCCTGGTCGCCCACCTGGCCGAGGAGATCACCGGCTCGACCGTGGTCAGCTACGGCGGCCGCGAGGTCGACCTCACCCCGCCGTGGCGGCGGGCGTCGCTGATCGAGCTCATCGAGGAGAGCATCGGCGTGCGCCTCGACGTGCGCATGCCGCTCGACGAGCTGCGGGCGATCGCCGCCGAGCACGGCGTCGAGCCCGAGGAGTCCTGGGGCCCGGGCAAGCTCATCCTCGAGGTCTACGAGAAGACGACCGAGGCCGAGCTGTGGGGGCCGGTGTTCGTCATGGACTACCCCAAGGAGGTCTCGCCGCTGGCGCGGGACCACCGCGAGCAGCCGGGCATGGTCGAGCGGTTCGAGCCGATCGTGGCCGGCCGCGAGCTGGGCAACGCCTTCTCCGAGCTGACCGACCCCGACGAGCAGCGGCGCCGGTTCGAGGACCAGGCCCGGGCCAAGGCGGCCGGCGACGACGAGGCCATGGTGGTCGACGACGACTACGTGCGGGCGCTCGAGTACGGGCTACCGCCCACGGGCGGCCTCGGCCTCGGCATCGACCGGCTGGTCATGCTGCTCACCGACAGCCCCGCCATCCGCGACGTCATCCTCTTCCCCACCCTCCGGCCCGAGTCCGGCTGACGGGACGGTCTCCAGCACCTCGACCTCGGCCTGGAGCCGCGCGCCGAACCAGCCGGTGCCGGGCTGGTGCAGCGCCACCCGCACGTCGTAGCGGCCCGGCTCGTCCGGCGCCTCCAGCGGCACGTCGGCCGTCGTGCGGGTGCCGGCGGGCAGGACCCGGGCGAGCGGCACCAGCGGGTTGTCGATGTCGTCCCCGCCGTCGAGCGGCCGCCAGCGGGCGCCCAGCTTGATGGGCCGGGGCGGCACCGTGGCCAGTGGGCCGCCCGACCGGTTGACCACCTCGACCGTCGCCGTCGCCACACCGCCGGCGGGCATCTCTGCGGGCAGCGACCCCCGCACCCCGCAGCCGGCCGCCCGGCCGGGGCCGAGGGCCCGGCCGGCCGCCGCCAGGCCGGCCGCGGCCCGGGGCGTGACCAGGCGCACCGCCGCGTCGTCGGGGGCCGGGCGGCGCTCGGGGGGCCGGGTGCCGGTGCGGTGCTGCTCGACGGCCCGGGCGGCGTTGGCGGCGAAGCCGGTGGCCACGCCCCGGACCACGGCGGGCGGCACCGGGAGGATGTCGTAGACCTCCAGGCACGGCAGCGGGATGCGGTCGGCCACCTCGAAGCTGCGCAGGTCGACCACGACGACCTCGCCCCGGTCGTCGTCCCGGCCCCGGTGGGCGTTCCCGCCCACCAGCGCCCACGGCCCGACCAGGGCCAGGCCCCGGGTGAAGCGCCGGATCTCCACCGTGCGCCGCAGCGCCCCGTCGGGCCCGCGCTCGCTGAGCACCCCGGGCGTCGACTCGCACACGTACCAGCGGTCACCCCGGCGGCGGGGGGTGTGGGGGTGGGCCAGGCCGGTGAGCACGTCGCGCCCGGTGCGCAGGTCGAGGACGAAGCCGGCGCTCTCCTCGTCCCGCCAGCCCCGGTGGCGGTCGAAGCGGCCGAAGGCGCACACGTGCAGGGCCCCGTCCACCACCACCAGCGAGTTCACGTGCCAGGCGTCGGGCACCGGCGACCCCTGCCACACCCGCACCGGCTCGCCCTCGCCCACCCGCCACACGGCGTCGTCCCACGACGAGGTCACGTGGGGCGCGCCGGCGAACCACACCACGTCGTGGGGGTCGCGCACGGCGTCGAGCCGCTGGTAGCTGCGCACGCCCCGGGCGTCGTAGGCCAGAAGCTCGCCGGTCGAGGTCTGCTCGCCCGGGCCCCGCAGCAGCCGCCACAGCCGCCCCCCGCCGAGCGCCAGGCCCGAGCTGGCCAGGTCGTCGAGCGCCACCGGCGTGCCGGAGGTCAGGTCGTAGATGCCGCCGCCCCACTTGCCGAACCCGCTGACCAGCAGCCGGGCCTCGCCCAGGGCGCCCCGCCAGTCGGAGGTGCCGCCGCCCCTCACTCGATGCCGTGCTCCAGCGCATAGCGGACCAGCTCCTGGCGCCGGTTGAGGTGGAGCTTGCCGAGGATGTTGCGCACGTGGTTCTCGACCGTCTTCTCGGCGATGAACAGCTGCTCGCCGATCTCGCGGTACGTGTGGCCTCGGGCCACGTACTGGAGCACCTCCCGCTCCCGGTCCGACAGGGGCTGGGTGGGGCCGGCCGCCTTGGCCATGCGCCGGAACTCGCCCAGCACCAGCGACGCCAGCGCCGGGGAGAAGACCGGCTCGCCCTGGGCGGCCCGCCACAGCTCGCGGCGCAGCTCGTCGGGCGGCGTGCTCTTGACCAGGTAGCCGTTGGCCCCCGCGGACACGGCGTCGAGCAGGTCGCGCTCCTGCTCGCTGACCGTGAGCATCACGATCGGCACGTCCTCGCCGCAGGCCCGGGCCACCTTGAGCCCGCCGCCGCCCGGCATGTGCAGGTCGCACACGACCAGGTCGGGCTGTTGCGACCGCACCTGCTCGATGGCCTCGTCGGCGTCGCCGGCCTCGCCGACCACGTGGAAGTTCGACCCGAGGTCGGCCCGCAGCCCGGAGCGCCAGATGGGATGGTCGTCGGCCACCACCACCCGGACGGCACGGAGGTCTGTCATCGGCGAGAGAGCGTAGATCCCGGCCCGGCGGGGACCCAGCACCGGACCTCGGTGCCCCGCCCGGGGCGGCCGTCGACCTCGACCCGGCCCCCGACCTCGGCGATGCGTCCCCGCACCGACCGGGCCAGGCCCGTGCCCTCGGCGGTGGCCTCGGGGTCGAACCCGGCGCCGTCGTCCTTGACCGAGCAGAACAGCTCGCCGTCGGTGGGCTCGGCGTAGACGGTGACGGTGGCGGCGCCGCCGTGCTTGCCCGCGTTGGCCAGCGCCTCGCCCACGGCGCCGGCCAGGGCGTCGACCGTGCGGTCCGGCAGCAGCGGGGTGTCGGGCGCGAGCACGACCCGGGCGGTGCCGCCGAAGCGGTCCTCGAACCGGGCTGCCGCCGCCCGCAGCCGGGCGCCGAGGTCGCCGCCGCCGCCCAGCGCGCCCCGGGTGCCGTAGAGGAACTCCCGCAGCTCCCGCTCCTGGTCGTGCGCCAGGCGCACCAGGTCGGGTTCGCCGGCCCGACGCTGGACGACGGCCAGGGTCTGGAGCACGCCGTCGTGCAGGGTGCGGGCCACCTCCTCGCGGGCCTGGGCCAGCGAGATGCGGCGCTCGGCCTCCCGCAGCCGGGTGGTGACGAACCCGGCCACCAGCCCGGCCAGGGCGTAGAGCACGATGCCCGACAGCACGCCGACCGTGGCGCTCTTGGTCCAGCCCTGGGGGCCGGCCAGGTCGCCGAGGCCCCGGGCCACGCCCACCGCCACCCCGGCCAGCACGCCGCCCCGCCACCGGAAGGCGATGCCGGCCATGAGCACGCCGGCCAGCGGCCAGGCCGACGACAGCGTCTGGGGGTGGGCGACGCCGTTGTAGACGAGCTGGTCGCCGGCCTCGATGGCGCAGGCCACCGCCACCTCGGCGGCCACGACCGGCAGGGTCAGCAGGCGGGCGGGGTCGGCGGTGAGCAGGGCGGTGTCGGCGACGGTGACCACCAGCGCCGCTCCGACGAGCACCAGGGCCAGCCACGGCCGGGCTTGGGGTCGGGCCAGCTCGTGGCGGTTGACGACCAGCAGCGTCGCCATCCAGGCCCAGGCCAGCCAGCGGAACACGGCGATGCCGGTCAGCAGGCTGCGGACGAGGGCGTCCTCGCGTCCGTGGGGGGCGGTGGGTGGGGTGAGCATCGGGAATCGCGTGAGCACCGGGTGCGTTGGCCCAGCAAGCATGACCGACGTGGCCACCGATCCGCTCCTCGCCGCCGCGCCCCCGGCCCCGGCCGACGGCGTCTGGGCGCCCGCCCGGCGGCGGCTGACGATCGCGCTGGTGCTGACGATCACGCTGGTGGCGTTCGAGTCGCTGGCCATCGCCACCGTGATGCCGGTGGTGGCCGACGACCTCGGCGGGCTCGGCCTGTACGGCTGGGTGTTCTCCGGGTTCTTCCTCGGCAGCCTGCTCGGCATCGTGCTGGCCGGCCGGGCCGCGGACCGGCGGGGCACCCGGCTGCCGTTCGCCGTGGGCCTGGCCCTGTTCGCCGCCGGGCTGGCCGTCGGCGGGGCCGCGGTGTCGATGCCGATGCTGGTGGCCGGGCGGGTGGCCCAGGGCGTGGGCGCGGGCGTGATCCCCGCGGTGGCCTACACGACCGTGGGCCGGGACTACCCGGCGGACCTGCGTCCCCGGCTGTTCGCGGTGTTCTCGTCGGCCTGGGTGATCCCCGGGCTGGTCGGGCCGGCCGCGGCCAGCGCCCTGGCCGCGTGGACCTCGTGGCGGCTGGTGTTCCTGTCGCTGCTGCCGCTGGTGCTGGTGGCCGCCCTGCTGGCGCTGCCGGCGCTGAGCGACCGGGGCCCGGCGGCCGCCGGCGCGGCCGGGGGCGGCGACGACCGGGAGCACGGCGACATGCGGGTCGACGCCCTGGTGCTGGTGGCCGGCGTGGCCCTGGTGCTGGCCGGGCTGGGCGCCGGCGCCCCGCTCCTGGCCCTGGTGCTGGTGGCGGTGGGGGCGCCGCCTGCGGTGTGGGCCTTCGTCCGGCTGGTCCCGACCGGCACGCTCAGCCTCCACCCGGGCCTGCCGGCGGCGGTGGGGCTGCGGGGGATCCTCACCTTCGCCTTCTTCGGCACCGACGCCTACGTCTCGCTCGCGGTGACCGACGCCCACCACTCGCCGACGTGGGTGGCCGGCCTGGCGCTGACCGGCGGCACGCTGGCCTGGACGGCGGGGGCGTGGATCCAGCAGCGGCTCGTCCACACCCGCGGACCGCGCTGGCTGGTGCGCCGGGGGCTGGCGGTGCTGGCCGCGGGCATCGCGCTGACCACGGTCACCCTCGGCCCGCTGCCGGTCGGGTTCCTGGTGGCGGCGTGGACGCTGGGCGGCTTCGGCATCGGGCTGAGCTACGCCGTCCTGTCGGTCACGGTGCTGGGCACGGCCGCGCCGGGCCAGGAGGGGCGCGCGAGCGCGTCGCTCCAGCTCAGCGACGTCCTCGGCGTGTCGCTCGGCACGGGGATGGCGGGCGTGCTGGTGGCGCTGGGCGAAGCCCGGGACTGGGCCACGGGCTCGTCGCTCACGATCGCCTTCCTGATCACGCTGGGCGTGGCGCTGTTCGGCGTGGTGGCGGCCGGCCGGCTGCCCCGGCGCCTCACCGCGGACGCTCTCTAGGAGCTCGGCGTCTCGTTCAGGTTCTCGTCGGTGGCCCGGTAGAGGTCGTAGATCTCCTTGCACACCGAGCACATGGGCAGCTTGGTGGGGTCGCGCTGGGGCACGAACACCTCGCCGCACAGGGCCTCGATCGGGTAGCCGTAGATGCGGGCCTCGGTGACCTTGGCCACCGCCGACTCGCCCGGCTCGGTCTTCACGATGTGGGCCACCTTGGGCCGCCCGGTCTCGAGGTCCTCGTCGGTGCGCTGGTCGAGCCGCTCGTCGAGGTCGGGCTGAAGGGTGGTGGTCAGGGGGCCGGGCACCCACCCAGCCTAGGGGCTGCCGGTCACGCCGCCGGCCGGCACAGCATCGTCTGGCCCCCGGAGGCGACCAGCGCCCCGCCCTGGTCCCACACCCGCCCGCCGGCGGCGACCAGCCCGCCGGAGGCCAGGGGCGAGACGGCCTCGCTGAGCAGCCAGTCCCCGCCGGCCGGCCGGTGGAAGCGCACCGACAGGTCGACGGTCACGGCCACCACCGGCGGCGGTGGGTCGAGGTGGGCGTAGACCCGGAAGGCGGTCGGCCAGCCGAAGGTGTCGATGGGGATGACCAACCGGCACGCGTCGGCCCAGGGGTCGTCGAAGCGGGGCGTGGGCCGGAACCGGATCCAGGCCCGGTTGCGGGGGTCGGCCGGTCCCGGCGGGGGGAACGTCTCCAGCCAGTCGATCGGGCGCTGGTCGAGGTTGTCGAAGAACGAGGTCGAGGGCCGGCGCTCCTCCTCGGGCAGTGCCGCGACCCGCTCCTCGAACGACGGCACCGCCTCGACCGGCGGCACGTCGGGGGCGGGGGCGGCGTCGTGCTCGAGGCCGGCGCCGCCGCCATCGACCCCCCACACCAGGGCCTCGAGGATCGGGCGGTCGCCCTGGCGCATGCGCACCCGGGCCGAGGTGGCGAAGCGGGACGCCTTCAGCACCTCGACGTCGAGGTCGACCCGGTCGAACTCGGCGACGCCGAGGAAGTGGGCGACGATGCTGGCCGGGCGCTCCCGGCCGGTGGCCAGGCCGGCGGCCCGCAGCGCCAGCGACGCCACATAGCCGCCGTTGGGGCCCCAGATGTTCCAGTCGGCGCTGAGCTTGGCGCCATAGCGGCCCGGCCCGCCGGCCGGCTCGATCAGGGTGTCGGCGGCCAGGTCACCCACGGTCGACCCCGAGGGCGGCGAAGCCCCGCTCGACGTCGTCGAGGTGGTGGACGAGGTCGTGGACCAGGTAGCGGCCCAGGCTCTCGACGGTGAAGTCGGACCCGTCGCTGCGGCGCCCGGTGCGGTCCCACTGGTCGCCGGCGGCGGCCACGGCGTCGTAGCGGTCGGCCAGGGAGGCGCCGGCCGCGCCGAGGGCGGCGGAGAGGCGGGCGGGGTCGGCGGTGCCGTAGCCGCGCTCGACTGCGGTGGCGTCCTGGTCCCAGTTGGGGAAGCCGGGGTCGTCCTCGGCCAGCATCAGGGCCAGGCGCCCGTCGTAGATGCGGTAGACGTCCTCGACGTGGCCGGCGTACTCGAGCGCCGACCAGCGGTCGTCGGACGGGCGTTCGGCCAGGCCCTCGGGGCGGGCCAGGACGGCCTGCCAGGCCGCGGCGTTCTCGCGCACGAGCCGCCCCAACTCGGCCCGGGCGACGGCGGCGGCCTCGAACCCGCACTCGGGGCACGGGCGGTCGATCACCCAGGTCCAGTCCTTGGTGTCGGGCACGATCGGCATGGGCGCCAGTCTCGGGGACGCCCCCGGCGAGGGGGAAACCGATTACCGGTGGCCGGCGAAGGTGAGCAGGTCGATGCCGACGACCTCGCGGCGGCGCCCGGCCGCGATGGCGGCGTCGACGGCGGCCAGCCCGGCGGCGAACTCGGCGTCGCTCAGCCCGACCAGGACGGTGTCGGCGTGCCGCTGGCGGGGGAGCAGCTCGCGCCAGGCGGCCAGCTCGGCGGGGGGCGCGTCGACCCGCGCCAACCCGGCGAACCGGAACCCGGCCCCCTCGAACGCCGCCCGTACCGCGGCCACGGAGGGGAACCGGTCGAGCGCCCGGCGGGCCTCGGGGAAGTAGCGCACGACGGGGATGCCCCCATACCGCCCGGGGAAGGCGCTGCGGATCAGCACCGGCGCCCCGGGCGCCAGCACGGCGGCCAGGTCGGCGGCACAGGCGCCCAGGTCCCCGACGTGGTGGATCACGGTCGACAGCCAGGCCGCGGCCCCCGCCGCCCGCCGCAACGGCGCGGCGCCGCCCCGCCCCCCGACGAGGGCGACCTGACCGCCGCCATCGACGCCGTCGCCCGGCCCGGCCCCGGCCCCGGCACCGACGGGGTCTCGCCTGTCGCCCGGTCCGGCCCCGGCCCCGGCCCCGGCCCCGGCGGGGTCTCGCCTGTCGCCCGGCCCGGCCCCGCCACCGGGACCGGCGGGGTCTCGCCTGTCGCCCGGTCCGGCCCCGGCGCCGTCTCGCCTATCGCCCGGCCCGGCCCCGCCACCGGGACCGGCGGGGTCTCGCCTGTCGCCCGGTCCGGCCCCGGCG
>DATFRN010000421.1:0-2963 GCA_035263165.1 Acidimicrobiales bacterium
GGCGACGACGAGCCCGGGCTCCCCTGCACGGGCGACCCCGGTCACGACCACGACCAGCCGGCTCCCCAGGGCGGCCATCCCTACACGGCGACGCTGCCGGTCGACCTGAGCGGGTTCCCCGGTGTGACGGCCGAGCAGCAGCACGCGGCCGAGGCGCTGGTCACCGACACGCTGACCAAGCTCCCCCGGTTCGGGGACACGGCCACCGCCGAGCGGCTCGGCTACCACTCGATCGGCGACTCCAGCACCGGCTACGAGCACTTCGTCAACTGGACGATGATCGACGACGAGTTCACGCTCGATCCCGCCCACCCCGAGTCGCTCGTCTACCGCATCAACCCGTGCACCGGCGAGCGCACGCTGGTGGCGGCCATGTTCATGCTGGACCACGGCACGGCGCTCGCCGATGTGCCCGACGTCGGCGGCCCGATGATGCAGTGGCACGAGCACACGGACCTGTGCTGGGGCGGATCCACCGACGCCTGGTACGTGATCACCACGGCGGACCCGTCCCTCCCCTGCCCCGGCGACAGCTTCCGCCTCGACCCGGTCCCGATGATCCACGTCTGGGTCGTCCCCCACGAGTGCGGCCCGTTCGCCGCCCTGGAGGGCGTCAGCGGCGGCCAGATCCCCGACGGCGAGACCCGCCTCTGCGACCACGTCCACGGCTCCCACTGAGCCCCTCCCCCTCCGGATCGGCGCCATGCATGCATGCTGGTAAAATGCATGCATGGCGCTGATCCAGATCCGTGACGTTCCCGAGGACGTCTACGAGACCATCCGCCGCCGCGCCCGGGAGGCGGGGCAGTCGATCCAGGCATACATGCTCGCTCGGGTCACCGAGATGGGCCGCCGGCGCACTCCCGCCGAAGTGACGGCCGAGCTGCGGGCCGATCTGGCAAGCCGGCCCCCGCTCGAGATCGACGTTGATCAGATCATCGCCGACATCGACACCGACCGTCCTTAGCATGCTGGTGATCGACGCCTCGGCGCTCGTCGTGGCCGTGACCGACACCACCAAGCGTGGGTTCGGGATCCAGGACCTGCTGCTCGACGGCGGCGCCGCACCCCACCTGATCGACGCCGAGGTCGGGCAGGCGCTGCGGCGGCTCGTCCTGCGGAACATCCTCCCGGCCGACGCTGCAGCCCGTTCCCTCCGGGCTGCACACGACTACGTGACCCACCGCCACGACCACCGTGACTACATGCCCCGGGCCTGGGAGCTGCGCCACAACGTCTCGTTCTACGACGGGCTGTACGTCGCCCTGGCCGAGGCGACGGGGTGGCCGCTCGTGACGGCGGACATCCGTCTGGCCGGCGCCGGGCTGCGCTGCGACGTGCTGCCGGTGTGACCGACGCCGTTGGCCCGCGCGCCAGGTGGCGGTCACCCGGGGTCGGTAGCGTGCCGGGATGGTCCTCGTGCCCGATGCCGACCGGGTGGGGCGGGTGGCGGCGGCGCTGCTCGACCCCGCGCTGGAGCCCATCGTCGACATGGTCGCCACCCGCGACCCCGACGTGCCCGGGGGGTACGACGTGCGCGCCGTCGACGGGCGGGTCCGGTTCCGGCGGGACGACGGCACGTTCGTCGAGACCCTCGTCGAGGGCCGCAACCCGTTGGGCGACACCGCCACCGACCGGTTCTCACCGCTGGCCGACGAGCTCGACCACCGCTGGCCCACCCGGACCCAGCAGTCCTACCCCCACGCCCACGAGCACGTCGCCCAGGTGTTCGACCACCCCGCGGCCCCCGACGTCGTCTGCCTCCACACCCCCGCCCACAACTGGGAGGACCAGGGCGGCGAGCGGGGCGAGCACGGCTCGCTCGGCATCGTGCAGGTGCGGGCGCCGTTCGTGCTCTCGGGCGCCGGGGTCCGCCGCCAGGGGCTGATCCCCGCCGCCGGCCGGCTGGTCGACGTCGCCCCCACGGTCCTCGCCCTGCTGGGCGCCGGCACCACGCTGGCCCGCCAGGACGGCCGGGTGCTCGACGAGCTGCTCGACCCCGACCAGCCGCCGCCCGACCACGTCGTCGGCTTCCTGTGGGACGGCACCAACGCCAACGTCCTCTACGACATGATCGCCGCCGGCGAGGTCCCCCACCTGGCCCGGCTGCTCGACGCCGGCACCGGGCTCGGCCACGGCGCCATGGCCAGCCTCCCCTCGGTCACGCTGGCCAACCACACCACCATCCAGACCGGCGTCCACCCCGGCCACCACGGCATCCTCCACAACGCCTGGTACGACCGGGCCCGGGGCGAGCAGGTCGTCACCAACTCGCCGGCCACCTGGCCGTGGTCGATGCAGACCCTGTCGCCCGACGTCGAGACCATCCACCAGGCGGTCCACCGGGCCTTCCCCGGCGCCCGCACCGTGTCGATCAACGAGCCGTGCGACGTCGGCGCCGACGAGTCGACCTTCGAGGTGCTGCGCACCGGCGGCACGCTGGCCCACCCGCCCCGGGCCGACGAGCTGCCCTTCGCCACCGAGCGGTTCGTCCGCCCCGAGAAGTCCTACGAGATCTCCTCCCGCATCGACCACACCGGGCTGGCCCAGGCGCTCGACGTGTGGGAGGGCGGCGGCACGATGCCCCGCTACTGCTTCGTGAACTTCACCCTCACCGACGCCGCCTTCCACCACAGCGGGCCCTACGCCGAGATCGCCCGGGCCAGCGTGCACGACAGCGACGCCCGGCTCGGCCGCATCCTGGAGGCGGTCGAGCGGGCCGGCGTGTGGGACCGCACCGCGTTCTTCCTCGTGGCCGACCACGGCATGGAGGACTCCAACCCCGAGGTCACCGGCGACTGGGCGCCGGCGCTGGCCGACACCGGCATCCCGTGCCGGGACGAGGCCTACGGGTTCATCTACGTCGACGCCTGAAATGGCTGCCGGCGGAGCCGGCGCGGCGGCCAGAATCGTGCGATGGCCTCACCCAGCGCCCGCGCCACCGTCCGCCGCCTGCCCGAGCG
>DATFRN010000422.1:0-3813 GCA_035263165.1 Acidimicrobiales bacterium
CGTCATGGGCTGAACCGCCTCGATCACCTCGACCGGATCACCAGGGCCCCGATCCGCCGGATGGAGATGACCCGCCCCGGCGAGCTGGTCCATGTCGACATCAAGAAGATCGCTGCCATCCCCTCCGGTGGTGGTTGGCGCCTCCGTGGCCGCGGCAATGACGGCACCCACGGCCATAGCGGCGCGGGCTACCGCTACATCCACACCGCGCTCGATGTCCGCAGCCGCCTCGTCTACTCCGAGATCCTCAACGATGAACGGGCCCTCAGCGCGGCGCAATTCTGGGCTCGGGCCGCGGCCTGGTTCGCCACGCTCGGCGGCCACTGCGAGCGCGTCATCACCGACAACGGCTCCTGCTACCGCTCCGGGCACTGGCACCAGGCGTGCGCGGCCACCGGCACCGCCGTGCGCAAGACACGGCCACGGCGGCCGCAAACCAACGGCACAGTGGAGCGCTACCACCGCATCCTGCTCGAGGAGTGGGCCTACATCCGGCCCTGGACCTCAGAGACCCAACGAGCCCACGGCTACAACGGCTTCGTCCACTTCTACAATCACCACCGACCCCACGGCGCGCTCGACTGGGCAACCCCCACCCGCACCCTCAGGGACAACCTCCCCGCGGAGCACACCTAGCCGACCCGGCCGACGGCGCCGTAGTGCCAGGCCGCCGTCGGCGTCCGGCCGCCGGGCGGCCGCCAACCGTCGACCGGCACCACGCCCGGCCCGATCACCTCGAGGCCGGACAGGAACCGCCCCACGTCGGCGCGGCGGCGGGGGACGAGGCGGTAGCGGGCGTCGGGCGGGACCGTGTCCGCCAGCGCGGCGGTCGCCTCCGGGTGGAGGTCGGCGCCGAGGTGGCTGACCACCAGATGGCTGCCGGGGGCCAGCGGTGCCAGCAGCCGGCCGACCAGCGCGTGGGGGCGCGCGCCGTCGCCCAGGTGGTGGAGCACGGCGCCCAGCACGACCGCGATCGGCTGGGCCAGGTCGAGCGTGGCCGCCGCCCGCCGGAGGATGTCCTCGGGGTCACGCAGGTCGGCGTCGATGTAGGCGGTCCGCCCGGCCGGGCCGTCGGGGAGCAGATGGGCCAGCGCCAGCACGATCGGGTCGTTGTCGACGGCGACCACCCGGGCGTCGGGCGCGGCGGCGCGGGCGACGGCCGGCACGTTGCCGTCGCCGGGGATGCCGGTGCCGATGTCGAGGAACTGGCGCACGCCCGCGTCGACGAGGTGGCGGACCGCGGCGGCCAGGAACGCCCGGTTGTCGCGGACCGCGGCGCGCGCCACGGCCGGTCCGCCGACCGCCTCGGCGCTGCGGGCCGCCGCCCGCCGGTCCACGGCGAAGTGGGTCGAGCCGCCCACCAGGTAGTCGTAGACACGGGCCTCGTGGGCGATGCCCGTGTCGATGTCGAGCGGGCTGCGCTCCGGTTCGCGCAGCACGAGGGAACGGTCGATCACGTGTCGCCCTCCCGGGGGGAGAAGTCCGGGGTCGCCTCGCTGCGGACCAGGGTCGCCGCGAAGGGTAGCGGCTCACCACGCCCAGCGACAGGGGTCGTTTGGGCGTTTTCGCGCCAGACTGTCGGCCATGGACCTGCGGGGCAGCCTCGGGGCGGTGGAGATCGGGCGCGACGCCGTACGGGTCGCGGGCCCCGACGCGCCGGCCTACCTCCAGGGTCAGCTGAGCGCCGACGTGGCCGGCCTGGCCGCCGGGGGCACCACGCCGTCGTTCCTGCTGGCGCCGACCGGCAAGGTCGACGCCTGGCTGCGGGTCACGCGCGTGGCCGAGGACGAGGTGGTGCTCGACGTCGACGGCGGGCACGGCGAGGTTGTGCTGGCCCGCCTGCGGCGCTTCCTGCTGCGGACCAAGGCCGACGTCGACCCGCTGGACTGGCGGGCCGTGGCCGTCCGGGGGCCGGGCGCGAGCGAGGCGGCGGCCCGCGCCGGTGCCGGCGGCGGCCTGGTGGTGCCGGCCGGGTGGCCGGGGGTCGAGGGCGTCGACCTGCTCGGCCCGGACGCAGCCCCGCCGCCGGGCGTGACCCCGGCCTCCGCCGACGACTACGCCGCGCTCCGCATCCGCAGCGGCGTGCCGGCCATGGGCGCCGAGCTGACCGAGGCGACCATCCCCGCCGAGGCCGGCGCCTGGGTCATCGCGGCGTCGGTCAGCTTCACCAAGGGTTGCTTCACGGGCCAGGAGCTGGTGGCCCGCATCGACAGCCGGGGCGGCCACGTGCCCCGGCGGGTGCTCGGCCTGGTCGTGCCGGGCGGGGGCGTCAGCCTGGGCGACCCGGTGGTGGTGGCCGGGACCGAGGCGGGCCGGGTGACCTCGGTGGCGCCGGGCCCGGCGGGCGGGCAGGTGGCGCTGGCCCTCGTGGGCCGGGCGGTGACCCCGCCGGCCGCGGCCGATGAGCCGGGCGGGGCCACGGTCGTCGACCTGCCGATCGAGGCCTGAGATGCCCCCCGCCATGCCCTCGCCGTCCCACTACGACGTGCTCGGGGTGGCGACGACCGCCTCCCCCGACGAGGTGCGGGCGGCCTACCGCCGGGCCGCCCGCGACCATCACCCCGACTTCGGCGGCGACGCGCTGCGCATGCAGGACCTCAACGCCGCCTGGCACGTCCTCGGCGACCCGATCCGCCGGGCCGCCTACGACCGCCAGCTGGCCCGGGGCCCGGGCGCCGAGCCGGCCTGGAGGGCGGGCGCCCACCCGGGCGACGCGGCCCCGGCCCCCGAGCGCCCCGACTGGGCCGACCTCGACGACGACCGGCCCTTCGGACCCACCCGCGCCCTGGAGGGCTGGTGGGCGCTCCTGCCGCCGGCCACGCTGCTGGCCGCCATCGCCATCGGCTGCGCCGCCTTCGTGTTCACCGCCCCCCGGCTGCTGGCCCTGGCGGGGGCCGTGCTGGTGATCGCTCTCGGCCTGTTCATCCTGGCCCCGCTGCGGGCGATGAGCAGGAAGCCCTGACGCGGCGGGGGATAGGGTCGCCGGATGTCCCAGATCGTGTACCTGGTCAAGATCACCACCGCGCCCGGGCGCCGCGACGACGCCGTGGCCGCCCTCTCCCCGCTGGTCGACGCCACCGCCGGCGAGGACGGCACGGTGCAGTACGTCATGCACGCCGACACCACCGACGCCGACACGATCTGGTTCTACGAGGTCTACGCCGACCAGGCCGCCTTCGACGCCCACGTCGGCAGCTCGGCCATGGCCGAGGTCGGGGGCAAGCTGGGCGGCGGCCTGCTGGCCGGGCCGCCCGACATGCGGGCCCTCGAGGTGATCCAGGCCAAGGGCGGGGCCTGAGCGGGGCCGCGGTGGCGACCTATCTCGACCGCATCCTCGCCGCCCACCGGGCGGCCGCCGCCGCCGATCACCGCGACCTGGCCCCGCTGGTCAGCGAGGCCCGGGCCCGGCCCCCGACCCGGGGGTTCGCGGCCGCGCTGCGGGCCGCGGCCGGAGTCGGCGTCATCGCCGAGGTCAAGCGGCGCTCGCCGTCGCGGGGCGACCTGGCCGCCGGGCTCGACCCCGCGGCGCTGGCCGCGGCCTACGCCCGCGGCGGGGCCACCTGCCTGTCGGTGCTCACCGACGCCGAGTTCTTCGGGGGCTCGCCCGCCGACCTGGCCGCCGCCCGCGACGGGTGCGCGCTGCCGGTGCTGCGCAAGGACTTCACGGTCGCGCCGGCCGACGTGTGCGACGCCCGGCTCATGGGCGCCGACGCCGTGCTGCTCATCGCCGCCGCCCTCGACGACGACGAGCTGGGCGAGCTGCACACGCTGGCGCTCGACGTCGGGCTGGACGTGCTGGTCGAGGTGCACGAC
>DATFRN010000423.1:0-7550 GCA_035263165.1 Acidimicrobiales bacterium
CGACCAGCTCGGACGGCCCCAGACGGCGAGGGCGGAGATCCGCCGGCTCGACGCCCTCGACCCACCGCCCGAGTTCCGCCAGCTCACGGCGCAGGTCCGCCAACGTCTCGGCCTTTCCGTGGACAAAACTGGTTGACTCCCAACCATTTCCGTCCACGGAAGCCGGTCACGGGGGCGGCACGTAGCGGGCCTTGGCCCAGTGGCGGCCGTCGCCCGTCAACACCCAGGTGGAGCCCTTGGGCCAGGTCAGCGGCTCCTTGAACCGGGTCCCGTCGCACCGCAGGTGGTGCAGCATCTCGGGGATGATGTCGCCGTGGCTGCACAGCACCGCGTCGCCGTCGGCGGCCAGCTCGGCGGCCAGGTCGAGCGCGGCCTCGCCGCCGGCGCCCTCGGCCAGGCGGGGGTCGACCTCCACCCGCAGGCCGAGCTCGGCGGCCAGCGGCTCCAGCGTCTGCACGCAGCGGACGTAGGGGCTGCTCACCAGCCGGGCGATGCCGGCGCCGGCGAGCAGGCCGGCGATGGCGGCGGCCTGGTGGCGGCCCTTGCCGGTGAGCGGCCGCTCGGGGTCGGGCCCGTCCCACTGGGCGCGGTGTCCGGCGGCGGCGTGGCGCACGACATGGATCTTCATCGGCACGGGGGAGAGTGGCGGCGCCGCACTGCGTCGATCATGCCAGAGTCAGCGGGCGTCCGTACGGGTGCCGACGGTGGTCGACAGGGCCCGCAGGTCGGCCAGAACCACGGGGAGCGCGTCCAGCAGCCGGTCGACGTCGGCGTCGCTGGTCGACCAGCCGACCGACAGGCGCAGGCTGTGGTGGGCGTCCACCCCCATGGCCTCCAGCACCGGCGACGGCTCGAGCGACTCTGACGAGCAGGCGCTGCCCGAGTGGGCGGCGACGCCGGCGCGGTCGAGGCCGAGCAGCACCGCCTGGGGCTCGATGCCGGCCACGCCGAGGCAGACGATGTGGGGCAGGCGGCCGGGGGAGCCGGCGTCGGGCTCGCCGTAGACGGTGAGGCCGGCCAGGCCGCCGCCGGCGGCCACCGCGGCCAGGATGCGGCCGCTGAGCCGGCGCTGCTCGGCCTCCTCGGCGGCCAGCCTGGTCCGGCCGCCGTCGGCCAGGGCGGCGGCCGCGGCCCCGAAGCCGGCGATGGCGGGCACGTTCTCCAGGCCGGCCCGCCGGGCCCGCTCCTGGTCGCCCCCGACCAGCAGGGGCGGCAGCCGCAGCCCCTGGCGCACCACCAGCGCCCCCACCCCCGCCGGGCCGCCCAGCTTGTGGGCGCTCACCGACAGCAGGTCGGCGCCGAGGTCCCGGAACCCCACCGGCACGTGGCCGACCGCCTGGGCGGCGTCGACGTGGACGAGCACGCCCCGCTCCCGGCAGGCGGCCACGGCCTCGGCCACCGGCTGGACGGTGCCCACCTCGTGGTTGCCCCACTGGAGGTGCACCAGCGCGGTGTCGGGCCGCACGGCGGCCAGCAGGTCGTCGACCGCCACCCGGCCGCGGCCGTCGACCCCGACCAGCGTGACGTCGCCGTGGCGGGCCGCGGCCTGGCGGACGGCCGAGTGCTCGACGGCCGACGCCACCTGGTGGCCGCCCCGGGTGGCCGCGCCCCAGCAGGCGGCGGCGATCGCCTCGGTGGCGCCGCTGGTGAACACGACCTCGCGGGGGCGGGCGCCGACCAGGCCGGCCACCGCCTCCCGGGCCTCCTCGACCGCCACCCGCGTGGTCAGGCCCTCGGCGTGGATGCGGCCCGGGTCGCCGGTGGCGTCGAGCGCGGCGACCATCGCCGCCCGCGCCTCGGGTCGCAGCGGCGACGTGGAGGCGTGGTCGAGGTAGGCGCGACCGTCGGGCGCCACGGGCGCTAGTTGCCCTGGACCGCGGTGACGCAGTGCTCGGCCCCGGTGGGCAGCGACAGCGCCGTCTCGGTCATGAGGTCCTGGCCGTAGAGGGCGCCGAGCATGCCCCGGACCATCCCGCGGTCGACGGCGCAGATGACGGGGTGCTCGATGGCGACGCCGCCGAACGGGCAGTGCTCGCTGACGATGCGCAGCTCGTCGCCGTGGCGCTCGGCGTGGGCGGCGAAGCCGTGGGCGGTGAGGGCGTCGGCCACCGCGTGCAGGGCGGCCTGGAAGGAGCGGTGGCGGTCGGACCCCGGCGACATCGAGGCGGCCATGGCCTGCCCGTAGGCGATGCCGACCTCCTCGGCCAGCCGCTCGGAGCGCTCGTGGCCCAGCTCGGCCAGCGCCCGGCCCAGCAGCTCGACGAGCACGTCGTCGTGGCGCAGCGGCAGGTCGAGGGCGATGTCGGAGGCCACGACCCGGTAGCGCTTGGACGGCCGCCCGGCGCCGCCGCCGGCGGGGCGGGCCACGGTGACCTCGACGTAGGCCCCGGCCACCAGCTTGTCGAGGTGGTGGCGGGCGACGTTGGGGTGGAGGTCGAACCGCTCGGCCACGTCGCCGGCCGTCACGCCGTCGGCGTGGGCGTGGACGTAGAGGTAGATCTCGCGGCGCGTGGGGTCACCGAAGGCCGAGGTGATGGCCGTGACGGCCGACGCGAAGTCGGTCGGGGAGAGGGGCGGCCGGTCCACGCCCGGTATTCTACCTATCTGCGTAGTGGTAATCCCCTGACCAGCCCCTCACCCCCGCTGGGAGCCCCATGCCCGTCACCGAAGCCCAGGTCATCGAGGCGCTCCGCCCGGTCCAGGACCCCGAGCTGCACCGCAGCATCGTCGAGCTCGACATGGTGCGGGGCGTCCAGGTCGACGGCGGCCGGGTCTCGCTGACCGTGGCGCTGACCATCGCCGGCTGTCCCCTGCGCAACGAGATCCAGAGCCGGGTGCACAGCGCGCTGCGCACGCTCGACGGCGTCGACGAGGTCGACCTCGACTTCGGCGTGATGACCGACGAGGAGCGGGCGGCGCTGCGGACCAGGCTCCACGGCGACCCCGCCGCCACGGCCGGCAGCCAGGCCTCCCACGGCCACGCCGAGGGCCGCGAGATCCCGTTCGCCGACCCGGGCAGCAAGACCCGGGTGCTGCTGATCGCCTCGGGCAAGGGCGGCGTCGGCAAGTCGTCGGTCACCACCAACCTGTCGGTGGCGCTGGCCGCCCGGGGCAGGGACGTGGCCGTGGTGGACGCCGACGTGTGGGGCTTCTCGATCCCCCGCATGCTGGGCGTGCAGCACGCCCCGGTGGTCATCGACCAGATGCTGGTGCCGCCCGAGTCCTACGGCGTGCGCTGCATCTCGATGGGGTTCTTCGCCGCCGAGGACCAGCCGGTCATCTGGCGGGGGCCGATGCTGCACAAGGCGCTCGAGCAGTTCCTCACCGACGTCTTCTGGGACGACCCCGACTTCCTGGTGGTCGACCTGCCCCCGGGCACCGGCGACATCTCGCTCAGCCTGTCGCAGTTCCTGCCCCGGTCCGAGGTCTACGTGGTGACCACGCCCCAGCCGGCCGCCCAGCGGGTGGCCCAGCGGGCGGCGTTCATGTCCCAGAAGGTGAACCTCGAGGTCAAGGGCGTGATCGAGAACATGTCGTGGTTCACCGGCGACGACGGCAAGCGCTACGAGCTGTTCGGCGCCGGCGGCGGGGCCGAGCTGGCCGCCCGGCTGGGTGTGCCGCTGGTGGGCCAGGTGCCGCTGGTGCCCGAGCTGCGCCAGGGCGCCGACGCCGGCCGGCCGATCGTGGCGGTCGAGCCCGACGGCGAGGTGGCCGACGTGTTCCGGGCCATGGCCGAGACCATCGACGTCGAGCTGGCGCCCCGGCGGGTGTACCACTCCGAGCTCAAGATCGGCTGACCGGCCCGCCTCGGTTGGCTCCCGGCCTAGTCGTTGCCGCGGCTGGCCCAGGCGTCGAGCTCGACCCGGATCTCGGGCGTGGCCAGCGCGGCCGGCACGACCAGGGTCATGCACGGCCGGTGGTCGCCCAGGTGGCGGGCGATGACCTCGCGGCGGGCGCCGGCGTCGATGTCGCCCACCAGGTACAGCGTCACCTTGACCAGGTCGGCGGCGCCCATGCCCGCGGCCCGCAGGTTGCGGTCGAGGTTGTCCCACGCCACGTCGAGCTGCTCGGGCGACGCTTCATCCCTACGCCCCACCGTTGGTCAGTCGGACGGTAGCGAGTCGAGGAACCCCCGCACCGCGTCGTTGAAGGCGTCGTTGCGGTCGCCGGCGACCATGTGGCCGGCGCCGCCCACGTCGACGTAACGGGCGTGGGGGACCAGGGCCAGCAACTGGCGGGCGCCCTCCTCCGAGAGCACGTCGCTCTGGCGGCCCCGGACCAGCAGCGTGGGCAGGGCCAGCGTGGCGGCCGCCGCCTCCAGGCGGTCCTCGTTGGTGTACGACCGGGGCTCGTCGATCGGGCCGCCGCCGCCCACGAACGCCGGGTCCCAGTGCCAGTGCCAGCGCCCGTCCTCCCGCAGCCGCACGTTCTTGCGCAGCCCGGACAGGTCCTTCGGACGGGGCCGGTGGGGGTTGTAGGCGGCCACGGCGTCGGCCACCTCCTCCAGGCTGGCGAACCCGTCGAGGTGCCCGACCATGAACTCGCCGATGCGGGCGATGCCCTCGGGCTCCAGCCGGGGCGCCACGTCCACCAGCACGAGGCCCCGGGCCACGGCGGCCGGGTCGTCGGCGTCGGCGATGGCCACCAGCGACGCCAGCCCGCCGAGCGACGCCCCGACCAGCACCGGCTCGGCGCCGGCCGCACCGGCGGCCCGGGCCAGCGCCCGCACGTCGGCGGCGAAGGTGTCGAGCCCGTAGCCGCCGTCGGGCGACCAGTCGCTGTCGCCGTGGCCCCGGAGGTCGACGGTGGTGGCCCGCCAGCCGGCGTCGCCCAGCATGCGGGCGGTGCCGTCCCACGAGTGGCGGGTCTGGCCGCCGCCGTGGAAGAGCAGGACCGGCGGCGCGTCCGGCGGTCCGTAGGCGTCGGCGGCCAGGTCGAGCCCGGCGGCGTGCAGTCGCAGCGTGGTGCCCATCGCCGGCCAGTCTGGCCGTAGCCTCGACGCGGTGACAGTTGAGCAGTGGGCCGACGAGCAGCTCACCCTGGCCGAGGGCTACCTGAGCGGCCGGGGCGGGGCCGAGCGGCGCCGGGTGAAGCTGCGGTGGTGGTCGGTGCCCAACAGCCACCGGCGGACCGGCGCCGGCACGGTCACCGTGCTGTGGTCGATGGCCCGGGGCAACACGTTCTCCGACCACGACCTGCACGTGGCGCTGTACGAGCCCGACGCCGCCCCGGGCGCCGCCGCCCTGGTCACGTTCGTGGCCCAGGAGGGCAGCGGGCTGGTCGAGGCGGCCGGCCGCTCGCTCGGCACCGCCGTCGGCCGGGCCGAGCCCGGCGGGGCCCTGGTCGTCGTGACCAGCCGGGGCACGGTCATGCCGGCCTCGATGCCCGCCGCCCCCGAGGACACCACGCCGGGGTGGTCGGAGGTGGACCAGTCCCCCGGGCCCACCCCCGGCGCGGACGGCGACGCCGACCCGCCCCCGGCGGAGGACCGGGGCGACCCGGCCGGGGCCGAGGGACGGGTCAGCCGGTGGCGGCGGGGGCGTCGATCTCGTCGGGACGGGAGAACCCCGCCACCGGCCGGGGACGGCGGTGGGCGATGACCTCGTCCACCAGCCCGTAGGCCACCGCCTCGTCGCCCCGCAGGATGTAGTCGCGGTCGATGTCGGACACGATCCGCTCCCGGGTCTGGCCGGTGCGCTCGACCAGGATGTCGATCATCCGCTCCCGCATGGCCACCATCTCCCGCACCTGGATCTCCATGTCGGTCGACTGGCCCTGCGCCCCGCCGTGGGGCTGGTGGATGAGGATACGGGCGTTGGGCAGCGCCGTGCGGTGCCCCTCGGCCCCGGCGGCCAGCAGGACCGCCGCCGCCGAGCAGGCCTGGCCGACGCACACCGTGTGCACGGGGGGCCCGAGGAACTGCATGGCGTCGTACACGGCGAACAGCGCGGTCATGTCGCCGCCCGGCGAGTTGATGTAGAGGTTGACCGGCCGGTCCATGTCCTCGCCCTCGAGGTGGAGCAGCTGGGCGATGATCAGGTTGGCCACGCTCTCGTCCAGGGCGGTGCCGAGGAAGACGATGCGCTCCCGCAGCAGGCGGGAGTAGATGTCGTAGGCCCGTTCGCCCCGGTTGGTGGTCTCGATGACGGTGGGGATGAGCACCTGCCGGCCTCCAATTCGTGCAACTGAGTGGTTGCGGATGAGGCTACGGGTGCGGCGGGGCAATCGCAACTGTAGAGTTGCGCGTATGCCCGACGAGCACGACCCCGAGCCCGAGCACGTGACCCGCAGCGTCGACCTCGAGGCCGGCGTCGACGACGTCTGGCGGGCGGTGGCCGACCCCGGCGAGCGGGCCCTGTGGCTCGACGATGCCGACGCCGCCACCCGCCGGGTCCGCATCGACGAGGTCAGCGACCCCGGCGCCGGCGGCGCCCGCCGGCTGGTGTGGACCTGGTGGCGCCCCGACGACGAGGGCGACGCCTCCACCGTGGCCGTGGTGGTCGCCCCCCGCACCGGCGGCGGCACCCGGGTGGTCGTCACCGAGTCCCTGCCGGCCGCCGCCCCGATCCGGGCCGAGGCCGGGACCCGCGCCGCCCGGGCCGCCCGCACCCCCGGGTGGGCGCACGCCGTGTGGGACCACCGCCTCCTCGGCCTCGAGCTGCTGTTCCTGGCCGCCCGTGCCCCCGCCCACGCCCTCGTCCGGGTCTGACCCGCCCGACGCGGTCTTCGCCGCCCTGGCCGACCCCACCCGGCGCCGGGTGCTGCGGGCGGTGGCCGAGCGGGGCCCGGTGACCGCCACGGCCCTGGCCGGCGCCCTGCCCGTCACCCGCCAGGCCGTGGCCAAGCACCTCGGCCTGCTGCGGGAGGCCGGCCTGGTGGCGGCCGAGCGGGCCGGGCGCGAGACCCGCTTCACCGCCCGGACCGGGCCCCTCGACGACCTGGCCGCCTGGGCCGCCGCCGCCGGCCGGCGCTGGGACGACCGCCTGGTCCGCCTGCGGAGACACGTCGACCCCGTCCCGGCCGAGGATGTGACGGAACCCTGAACAACCGGCCCCGACCGCGCCATCGGGGGGTCCCGGCCGTAGCCTCGGACCGTGGCCTCGCAGCGTGAGAGCGGCCAGCCGATCGGGAGGCGCATCGTCCTCGGCATGCTCGGCTTCGGCGCCGTCGGCCTGGCCTTCGGCGACCAGATCCAGGGCGGCATCGAGCGGGCGCTGGCCCCGGTCACCGAGCGCGACCCCACCGGCCTGACCTCGTTCATCCCCACCGCCGGCCACTTCCGCATCTACACGGTCACCGGGTCCGTGCCGAACAAGACGGCCGCCGACTACCGGCTCAAGGTCGACGGCATGGTCGACCGGCCGCTGAACCTCACCCTGGCCGACCTGCGCGAGCGGCCGGCCACCCGCCTGACCAAGGACTTCCAGTGCGTCACCGGCTGGCGGGTGGAGGACGTCCACTGGACCGGGGTGCGCCTGGCCGACCTGCTCGACGAGGCCGGCGCGGCCAAGGGGGCCAAGGCGCTCCGCCTGTTCTCGTTCGACGGCGCC
>DATFRN010000424.1:0-6826 GCA_035263165.1 Acidimicrobiales bacterium
GACCATGCCGATGAACCCCCGGATGTCGGCGATGGCCGACGTGGCCCGGGGCTCGCTCCAGGCCGGGAGCATCTCCAGCGCCCGCATGTCGTCGTCGAACCGGGCGGTCTCGGCCGCCGCCAGGTCGAGGTAGTGGACCCCGAGCTGGCGGGCCCGGCGCAGGATGTCGTCGTCGACGTCGGTGACGTTGCGGACGACCCGCGTCTCGTGGCCCCGGTCCCGCAGCCGGCGCTGGAGCACGTCGTAGGTGAGGTAGACCGCGGCGTGCCCGATGTGGGTGGCGTCGTAGGGCGTGATGCCGCACGTGTACATGGTGACCACCGGCCCCGGCGTGAACGGCACGACGTCGCCCCGGGCCGTGTCGTACAGCCGCATGGGCGCCTCGCCCCCGGGGACGGCGGCGGCGGTCACGCGGTCGGCTCGGCCCGGGCGGGGGCGGCCGCGGCGGCGGACCCGTTGGGCTTGGCCTGGGCCTTGTCCTTCCCCGCCTTGCCGCCGGCGGCCTCGGCCGGGCTGGCGGCCACGCTGGGCACGGCACCCTCGGGGATGCCGGTGAGCTTCAGCGCCACCCGGGTCTTGTAGTGCATGTTGAGCTGGAGCAGCACCGCGGTGAACGACTCGATGGGCGTGGCCATGGCCAGCTCGCCGGCGTTGAGCGGCCGCATGTTGGGGATGCGCCCGACGATGTCGCTCGTCACCTCGACCGCGGTGGCGTGGTCGGAGCAGATCAGCACGTCGCTCTCGATCGGCTCGCGCAGGTCGCCCAGCTCCTTGGCCGGGACGTGGTGGAAGGCGGCGGCCACCATGCAGTGGGGCACGGCCGCCTGCACGCTGGCGGCGACCGAGCCCCGGGGCGGGACCAGCGGCTGGAACTCCTTGCCCAGCTTGGTCAGGGCGTTGGCCATCGAGACGACGACCTTGCCCCGCAGCCGGTCCTCGACCGACACCGCGGTCTGGGTGGCGCCGTCCCACGGGGTGGCGATGACGACGACCTCGGCGGCGGCCGCCTGGGTGTTGTCACCCGCCCCGATGGTCAGGCTGCGGCCGGGCCACTGCTCGAGGAGGTTGTCGACGACCTCCATCGCCCGGTACTTCGACCGCGAGCCGACGACCACGTCGAAGCCCACGGACGCCAGCCGGGCGGCCAGTGCCTTGCCTGCGGGACCCGTTCCACCCAGGATGCCGATGCGCACGGCGCCAACCTAGCGGCGGGCGGCGGGCGCAGGCCCATCGTGGGCCCGCGACTGACCGACGGGTCAAGGTCGGCCACCGGGTCAGCAGGCGGCCGCCGCGTAGGGATAGGGGTTGACCGCGGCGCCGCCGCCGGGGTGGACCTCGAAGTGGAGGTGGGTCGCCCCGCCCGCGGCGTTGCCCGTGTTGCCGACGTAGCCGATGACGGTGCCGGCGGCCACCCAGCCCCCGCCCTGGTGGGCGAAGGACGACAGGTGCATGCCGATGTAGGTGGTGCCGTCGTCGCCGTGGAGGAACCAGGTGAGGCCGCCGCCCGAGATCTCGCGCTGCTCGAGCGTGCCGCCGATCGGGGCGACCGTGGGCGTGCCGTAGCCGGCCATCATGTCGACGCCGATGTGGCCGTGGCCGGCGCGGGCCGCGCCCCAGGAGTCGACGAAGCTGACCGGGCCCTGGACCGGGCAGACCAGGCCGCCGCCGGCCCTGGGGGCCGCTGCCGGTGCCGGGGGCGGCGGCGCCGTGGTGGGCGGGGCCGTCGTCGGCGGCGCGGTGGTGGGCGGGGCCGTCGTCGTGGTGGGCGGCGGCGGGGGTGAGGGCGTCGTCACCGCCGGCGGGCGCTGGTCGGGGCGGGGGACGTCGGCGTCCCTGGCCCCGTCCGGCGCGTGCCGGGCGGCCAGGCGGCGGACGTCGCGGAGGTCGACCGGGTGCGTCTGGCCCGCCGCCCCCGCGGCCAAGCCGGCGGTGGCGATGACGATGGCGATGGTCCCCAGGAGGAGCGTCGTGAACCGGAGTTGTCGGCGCATGGGGCGAAAACCATACGGAACCGTTACGAAGATTGCGAACTTATGACGAGACCGCATACCTCGTAAGGGTGAGAGCCGACGACGAGCCGCTAGCGTCGCCCGCCGTGGCCGCGTCCCGCTCGTCGCCCCCTTCCTCCCCGGCCGGCGGCGTCGCGCTACGTCTGTCGGGGGTGCGGGTGGTGCGGGACGGCCGGGCGCTGGTCGACGCCGTGGACTGGACCGTCCGGGCCGGCGAGCGATGGGTGGTGCTGGGCCCCAACGGGTCGGGGAAGACGACGCTGCTGCGGGTGGCGTCGCTGTACCTGCACCCGTCGGCGGGCACGGTCGACGTGCTGGGCGAGCGGCTGGGGCGGGTGGACGTGCGCCGGCACCGCGCCCGGATCGGGCTGGTCAGCCCGGCGTTCGCCGACCTGTTGCGACCCGAGGTCGCCGCGGTCGACGTGGTGATGGCCGCCCGGGAGGCGGCGCTGGAGACCTGGTGGCACACCTACGGCCCCGACGACCGGGCGGCGGCGCTGGCGCTGCTCGACCGCATGGGCGCCGGGGCGCTGGGCGACCGGCCGTTCGGCACCCTGTCGTCGGGCGAGCGCCAGCGGGTGCTGCTGGCCCGGTCGCTGTGGGGGTCGCCGGGGCTGGTGCTGTTGGACGAGCCGACGGCGGGGCTCGACCTCGGCGCCCGGGAGGACCTGGTCGGCCGGCTCGCCGGCCTGGCCGCCGACCCGACGACGCCGCCGACGGTGCTGGTGACGCACCACGTGGAGGAGATCCCGGCGGGGTTCACCCACGCCCTGCTGCTGCGGGACGGGCAGGTGCGGGCGCAGGGCCCGCTGGCGTCGGTGCTGACGGCGGCCTCCCTGTCGGCGACGTTCGGGCTCCCCCTGGCCCTCGACGCCCGCGAGGGCCGCTATGCCGCCCGGGCCGTGCCCGGCTAGTGCCCGTCAGGGGGGTCGGGCGCCGACGAGCGCCAGCAGCCGGCGCTTGGACCGGCGGATCTCGTCGGCCAGCAGCCGCTCGACCACCCGCCCGCCGAGCCGCCCGCCCGCCCGGGCCGTGCCCGGCTGATCCCCGTCAGGCGGGTCGGGTGCCGACGAGCGCCAGCAGCCGGGGCTTGGACCGGCGGATCTCGTCGGCCAGCAGCCGCTCGACCACCCGCCCGCCGAGCCGCCCGCCCGCCCGGGCCGTGCCCGGCTAATCCCCGTCAGGCGGGTCGGGTGCCGACGAGCGCCAGCAGCCGGGGCTTGGACCGGCGGATCTCGTCGGCCAGCAGCCGCTCGACCACCGGTCCGCCGAGCCGCCCGCCGTAGTGGAGCCGCATGGTGAGCCGGCTGGCCCCGTCGTCGAGGGCGTCGATGTCGGCGGACAGCAGCCAGCGGGCGTGGTCGCGGCCGTCGTCCTCCCGCCGCTCGAACGCCACCCGGCGGGGGCCGTCGTGGAGCGTGCGCACCATCCGCAGCCGCTTCGACCGGGCGAAGGGACCGAGGCGCCCCCGCAGGTCGACGGCCCAGGCCGGCCCGGGGTCCCCGGGCAGGGCGTCGGCCGGGCGGGCCCGGGGCACGATGTCGAGCCACTCGGGGTAGCGGCCGAGGTCGTCGACCCAGGCGTACAGCTCGTCGGGCGGGCAAGGGGCGACGAGGTCGGCCGTCACGTCCACCGGCCGATCGTTACATCCCTACTGCGGCCGCGCCCAACCACGGTGGTCAGGGCGGGGCCGGCATGACGGCCAGCAGCACGCCCTCCCGGAGGGCGACCGTGGCCCGGGGGGCGGCGATCTCGTTGCTGACGCCCCGGGTGGTGCCGGGGTCGAGGTCCTCGCCCGCCAGCGGGTAGCGCAGCCCGGTGGTGGTGACGCCCCGGGCCGGGCCGTGGGCCGGCACCAGGCTGACCAGCGTGCCGAGCGGCGCCTCCAGCGTGAGCCGGTCGCGCACCACCCAGAGGTGGGCGGGGCCGATCCACGCCTCGGTCGGCATCGAGGCCAGCCGGGGCGCGGCGAGCGACAGCGCCACGGCCAGCGTGTGGTCGAGCCGGTCGCCCGCCCCCGTCACGACCAGGAGCCGCCGGGGCCCGCGGGCCAGGGCGGCGTCGACGGCCAGGTCGAGGTCGGTGGCGTCCTTGGCCACCGGGTGGCGCTCGACCGGCACCCCGGCCGCCTCGGCCTCGGCCAGCGCGGCGGCGTCGACCGAGTCCATGTCCCCCACCACGAGGCTCGGCGCCAGCCCGAGCCGGCGGGCCCCCTCGAGGCCCGAGTCGGCCGCCACCACCAGCGGGTCGTCGCCCAGCGGGCCCAGCTGGTCGGGACGCACCCCCGGCGGCCCGCCGCCCCCGACGACCACGGCCACCGGGCCGCGGTCGGGCGGGACGGGCAGCTTCACCCCGGTCGGCCGCCGCCGGCCCGGCGCCCGGCCCGCACCAGCACGTCCTTGTGGGCCCAGAGGCGCTCGATCCCGCCGATGGTGAACTCGGTCAGCAGGTCGATGAGCGCCTCGCGGTCCCAGTCGCCGCCTTCGGCCTCCTGCTGGGCGAACGTCTCGGCCATGCGGAAGAACATGAGTGCCATCAGCTCGGCCGCGAACCCGGTGTCGACGCCCAGCTCCTCCCAGCGCGACCGGGTGAACGCGGTGACCTCGGTGAGCACCCGCCGGCGCATGGCCCGGGGCGCGGCGGTGCTCTTGTCGTTGGCGCCCTGCTCGGCGGTGGCCAGCACGGTGACCGCGTCGCGGTCGGCGGCGAACAGGTCGAACACCGCGGCGAAGTTGTGGCGGACGAAGGGGTGCAGGGCCATGTCGGCCGACTCGGTGAAGCTGGCCGACAGTCGGGCCACCACCCGCTCGGCGGCCTGGTCGACCACGGCGGCGAACAGGTCCTCCTTGCCTCCGAACAGCTCGTAGACGGTCGGGCGGGGCGTACCCGACAGCCGGGCCACCTGCTCGATCGTCGCCCCCCGGTAGCCGTGGCGGGCGAACACCACCAGCGCGGCGTCGAGGACGCCCCGCCGCTGCTGCGCGAGCGGCTGCAGCCGGGGCCGCCCGGGTCCGCGCTTGCCGCCCGTCCGGCCCGCGGGCGCGTCGTCCGGACGTTCCGATCCCCCAGGCGCCCGCCGTGCCACCAGGTCGGTGTCGGACGGCCGGGCCGCGGTCTCGCTCATGTCGTAGGTGACCCCTCACCTCTCCGGTCAGAGACGGATCAAGGCTAACCGGCACGGGCACCCCGGGTGATCCCCGAACCACGGCTACGGTCGGCGCCGTGCGGCGCAGCCTCTTCGACGACGAGCACGAACAGTTCCGGGCCAGCGTGGCCCGCTTCATCGCCGCCGAGGTGGCCCCGCACAACGACGAGTGGGAGCGCGCCGGGCTGGTCGACCGCTCGCTGTTCACCGGCGCCGGGGCCCACGGGTTCCTGGCCATGGCGGCGCCCCCCGAGCACGGCGGGGGCGGGGTCGACGACTTCCGCTACAACCTCGTCATCGCCGAGGAGATCCAGCGGGCCGGCGTCAACGCCGCCGGCCTGGGCTGGACCCTGCACAACGACATCTGCCTCCCCTACTTCCTGTCGCTGGCCGACGACGAGCAGGCGGCCCGCTGGCTGCCGGGCATCTGCTCGGGCGAGCTGGTGACGGCGATCGCCATGACCGAGCCCGGCATCGGGTCCGACCTGGCCTCGATGGCCACGACGGCCCGCCGCGACGGCGACGACTACGTGGTCAACGGGGCCAAGACGTTCATCACCAACGGCATCAACGCCGACCTGGTGATCACCGCGGTCAAGACCGACCCGAGCGCGCGCCACCGGGGCATCTCGCTGGTGGTGGTCGAGCGGGGCATGGACGGCTTCGAGCGCGGGCGCAACCTCGACAAGATCGGGATGCACGCCCAGGACACCGCCGAGCTGTTCTTCGACGACATGCGGGTGCCCGTGGCCAACCGCCTGGGCGAGGAGGGCCAGGGGTTCCGCTACCTGGTGACCAACCTGCCCCAGGAGCGCCTGTCCATCGCCGCCACCGGCGTGGCCGCCGCCCGCGCCGCGTTCGACGCGACGCTGGCCTATGTCAAGGAGCGAACGGCGTTCGGGCAGCCCGTGGGGACGTTCCAGAACAGCCGCTTCCGGATGGCCGAGATGGCCACCGAGATAGAGATCGCCCAGAGCTTCATCGACCGCTGCGTGGTGGCGCTCAACGCCGGCGAGCTGACGGCCGAGGAGGCGTCGATGGCGAAGTGGTGGTGCACCGAGCTGCAAGGCCGGGTGGTCGACGCCTGCGTGCAGCTCCACGGCGGCTACGGCTACATGGCCGAGTACCCGGTGGCCCGCGCCTACGCCGACGCCCGCATCACCCGCATCTACGGGGGGACGACCGAGATCATGAAGGAGATCATCGGCCGCTCCCTCGGCCTCTGACCGCCACCCGGCGGCGGGCGCATGTCATCGGCGGCCCCTTTCCGGGTCCGCCTCGCCCGGCAGCGGGCGCCCATGGGCGGCGGGCGCCGGCCACGCGCCGGCCGCAGCGATGCCCGAGCGACCGGCAGGCGGGTGGCGGGGACCACGCCCGGCTCGTCGGGCAGCGACCGCCCTGACGGCACGGCCGCAGCGATGCCCCGGCGGCGGCCAGGCGCGTGCCCGGGACCAGGCCCGGCTCGTCGGGTAGCGGTCATCGGTTGCACCCCCGCGTCGAGCGACCGTGGCGGCCGAGGCCGGCGCGGACGGCGCGGACGTCGGCCACCACCGCGCACACGTCGGCCGGGTGGTGGACGACCTGCTCGTACAGGAACCGCAGCGTCTGCCAGCCGGCGCGGGCCGCCTCCGCGTCGCGCTCGTGGTCGCGGCGGAGCGCGGCGACCCGGGTG
>DATFRN010000425.1:0-16899 GCA_035263165.1 Acidimicrobiales bacterium
GCTGCCCGGCTGGGGCCCGTGCACGAACCCGCCCGGGTGCAGGGTGATCGACCCCTCCCCGATGCCCGCGCCCTTGCGGCTGGTGAAGTCGCCGGCGCAGTAGTAGAGGACCTCGTCGCAGTCGACGTTGGCGTGGTTGTACGGCGTCGGGATGGCCAGCGGGTGGTAGTCGAGCTTGCGGGGCACGAAGCTGCACACGACGAAGCGGGGGCCGGCGAAGGTCTGGTGGACCGGCGGCGGCTGGTGGACCCGCCCGGTGACCGGCTCGAAGTCGTGGATCGACAGCCGGTAGGGGTAGAGGCAGCCGTCCCAGCCGACGACGTCGAAGGGGTGGTGGGCGTAGCGGTAGCGGGTCAGCCCGTCGCGCTGGCGGACCAGGACCTCGGCCGGCTCGTCGCCACCACCGTCCCCGTTGCCGCCGGCGACCACCAGCGGCTCGTCGGGGGCGTGGAGGTCGCGCTCGCAGTACGGGCTGTGCTCGAGGAACTGGCCCTGGGGCGACAGGTAGCGCTCGGGCGGGCCGACGTGGCCCCGGGCCTCCAGCACCAGGGCGTGGACCGGCCCGCCGGCGGCGGGTATCCAGCGGTGGGTCGTGCCGGTGGGCACGACCACGTAGTCGCCGGCCCGGGCGTCGAGCACGCCGAACGACGACTCCAGCCGGGCCCCGCCGGAGCGGAGGTACACCAGCTCGTCGCCCGTGGCGTTGCGGTACAGCCCGCTCGGCGCGTCGGGGCGGGCGACGGCCAGTCGGACGTCCTCGTTGGCCAGCAGCACCCGGCGCCCGGTCACCAGGTCGCCGCCGGCGGCCGCGTCGTCGGTCCGCAGGTGGTGGGGGAGCAGCGGCTCGTTGGGCCGCAGGTCCTCGTCGGCGGGGGCGACGGTCTCCGCCCCCACCAGCGCCGTCGGTGGCCGCCGGTGGTAGAGCAGCGAGGAGGCGGCGGAGAACCCGTTCGAGCCCATGAGCTCCTCGGCGTAGAGGCCGCCGCTCGGCGTGCGGAACTGGGTGTGGCGCTTGGGCGGGACCTCACCGACCCGCTGGTAGTACGGCATCGCGACCTCCTGCGACCGTGTCGGGCGGGCCGGCCGAGGGGGGCCCGGCCAGGCCCTCGGTGATGCGGCGGGCGGCGGCCGCCACGGCCTCGGTCGCCTCGCCCTCGGCGGGGAACCGGTGGGCCGGCGCCACCAGGGCGATGCTCGCGACCGGGCGCCCGCCCGCGCCGAGCACGGCGGCGGCCGCGCCCCGTACGCCCGGCTCCAGCTCGCCCTCGGAGACGACGACCTCGCCGGCGTGCTCGTCGAGCAGCGCCCGGCCGCTGGCCCCCAGCCGCAGCGGGTGGCGGGTGCCGATGCGGTAGTGGATGCGGACCACGCCGGCCCCGCCGACGACCTGGTCGACGGCGACGGCCTCGTCGCCCTCCCGCACGCTCAGCACCGCGGTCTCGCCGAACCGGCGGGCCAGGTCCTCGAGCTCGGCCCGGGCCAGGCCCCGCAGCCGGGGCTCGATGCCCGAGGCCAGGGTCAGCAGGCCGAGGCCCGGCCCCCAGCCCCGCCCCATGCGGCGGGCCAGCCCGTGGGCCTCCAGGGTGGCGAGCAGCCGGGCGACGGCCGTGCGGGACATGCCCAGCCGCCGGGCCAGCGAGGCCGCGGTGGGCTGGTCGTCGCCCCCGGCGAGCAGCGTGAGCACGCTGAGGGCCGCATCGACGGTCTTGGACTGCTCGGGCATCGGCGGCGCCGAGGTCTCGGCTCCCTGAGTAGAGTCTTGTGACAGTTGTGTGACACAAGGCACAACGCCCTGTGCGCACCGATAGACGGACAGTAACCTCCGATTCTCGGAGGTGCAACGGTTGCCATCACCCCTGAGCGCGGTGCTCGACAACCTGTTCGACAACGAGGGGCTGCTCTCCGCCGATCGCCGGCCGATGGCCGACGCCCTGGCGGCCCATGCCGACGTGCTGGCCGGCCCCCACGCCGGATGGGCCGGTCCGTTCGTGTGCCCGGTGTCCCGGCTCGGCGAGCTGGACGCCTGCGTCGCCGCGGGCGTCACCCGGCCCCCCGCGCTGGCCATCGTCGGCAGCGACGGACCGGCCGCCTGGCGCCGGGCCTTCGGGGCCCGGGGGTTGGTGCAGGTGGAAGCGCCCGGCACCGCCGCGGTGCCGTCCCCGCCGGGGCGGGTGGTGCGCTACGTCGAGATCACCCGGCGCGACCCCATGGAGCAGGCGCTCGACGCCGTGGCCGGGGTGGCCGCCCGGGTCAAGGTGCGCTGCGAGGCCGCCAGCCGGGACGCCACGCCCGACCACACCTGGCTGGCCCGGATCCTGGTCGGCTGCGCGGACCGGGGCCTGGCGCTCAAGGCGGCGGGCGGGCCGGCCCACGCCTACGGCGCCGACGACGGCGGCGGGGCCGCCCAGGGGATCGTGAACCTGCTGGCCGCCGCCGGCGCCGCCCGCGCCGGCGAGGAACCGCCCCTGGTGGCCCGCATCCTGGCCGCCGCCGAGCCCGACGCCGAGGGCCTGCTGGCCCGCATCGGCCACGCCCGCGAGCTCCTGGCCGCCATCGGCACCCCCGACGTCCCGTCGGCCGCCGAGGCCCTCACGTCCCGCAACCTGGCGTGAACCTAAGGTCGGGCCATGGCGCTGACCTCCTGGGTGCCGGGGGCTGACGGGTCGGGCTTCCCGGCCGAACACCTGCCGTATGGGCTCGTGACGCCCACCGGGACCGGCGGGCCGCGGCCTGCGGTGCGGATCGGCGACGCCGCGCTCGACCTGGCCGGGGCCGTGGCCGGGGGCGTCGCCGGGCTCGACCGGGCCGGTGCGGGCCTGCTCGACGGCCCGTCGCTCGGGCCCTTCCTGGCCGCCGGGCCGGCGGTGTGGCGCGACGTCCGGGCCCGGCTGACCGAGGCCGTGTGCGACCCCGCCCACCGCGCCGCCGTCGAGCCGCTGCTGGCGCCGGCCGGGGACGCCGCCGCCCACCTGCCGGTCGAGGTGGCCGACTACGTCGACTTCTACAGCTCGCTCGAGCACGCCACCAACCTCGGCCGCCTGTTCCGCCCGGAGGGCGAGCCGCTCCTGCCGAACTGGCGCCACCTGCCGGTCGCCTACCACGGCCGGGCCGGCACCGTCGTCGTGTCGGGCACGCCGGTGCCCCGTCCCGGCGGCCAGCGCCGGGACGGCGACGCGGTGGCCTTCGGGCCCAGCACCCGCCTCGACATCGAGCTGGAGGTCGGCTTCGTCGTCGGCACGCCATCGCCGCCGGGCCGCCCCGTCCCGATCGCCGAGGCGCCCGATCACGTCTTCGGGGTGGCGCTGGTCAACGACTGGTCGGCCCGCGACATCCAGGCCTGGGAGTACCAGCCCCTCGGCCCGTTCCTCGGCAAGTCGTTCGCCACCACGATGGCGGCCTGGGTCACCCCGCTCGACGCCCTGGCCGGGGCCCGGGTGCCCGGCCCGCCCCAGGACCCCGAGCCGCTGCCCTACCTGCGCCCGGCGGCCGACTGGGGCCTGGCGCTCGACCTGGAGGTGGCGCTGCGGCCGGCCGGCGCCACCGAGGAGGCCACGATCAGCCGCACGTCGTTCGCCGGCGTCTACTGGCAGATGCCGGCCCAGGTCGCCCACATGACCGTCAACGGCGCCCACCTCCGCACCGGCGACCTGTTCGCCTCCGGCACCGTGTCGGGCCCCGAGCGGGGGAGCGAGGGCAGCCTCATCGAGCTCACCCGCAACGGCGCCGAGCCGCTGGAGGTGGCCGGGGTGCGCCGCACGTTCCTGGAGGACGGCGACGAGGTGGTGCTGCGGGGCCGGGCCGACGTGGGCGGCGGCGTCGTGCTCACGCTGGCCGAGGCCCGGGGCCGGATCGTCCCGGCCGCCCCGTGAGCCGGCCGGCCGGCGCCGTCGACGCCTTCCTGTCCGGGTGCCGGGCGGCCGTCGGGGCCGGCCAGGTGCTCGACGACCCCGACCTGACCGCCTCCTACACGGTCGACTGGACCGGGCGGTGGCGGGGCGCGACGCCGGCCGTCGTCCGGCCCGGGGACACCGGCGAGGTGGCCGAGGTGGTCACCCTGGCCCGCCGCCACGGCGTGGCGCTGGTCCCCCAGGGCGGCAACACCGGCCTGGTCGGCGGGGGCGTGCCGCTGGCCGGCGAGGTCGTCGTCAGCCTGGGGCGCCTGGCCGACCTGGGGCCGGTCGACACGACCGCCGCCCAGGTCACCGCGGGCGCCGGCGTGACCCTGGCCGGCCTGGCCGCCCACGCCGCGGCGGCGGGGCTGGCCTTCGGCGTCGACCTCGGCGCCCGCGACTCGGCGACGGTCGGCGGCATGGTGGCCACCAACGCCGGCGGCATCCACGTCGTGCGCTACGGGGCGATGCGGGCCCAGGTGGTCGGCGTCGAGGCGGTGCTCGGCACCGGGGCCGTGGTCAGCCGGCTGGGCGGGCTGGTCAAGGACAACACCGGCTACGACCTGGCCCAGCTGCTGTGCGGCAGCGAGGGCACGCTGGGGATCGTGACCGCCGCCCGGCTGCGGCTGGTCGCCCCGCCGGCCGAGCGGGCGACCGCGCTCGTCGCCCTGCCCGACGTGGCCGCGGCGGTGGCGCTGGCCGTCGCGGTGCGGGCCGCCGTGCCCGACGTGCTGGCGCTCGAGCTGATGGACGGCCCCGGCCTGCGGCTGGTCGCCGGCCACCTGGGCGCGACGCCGCCGGTGGCGCCCGACGCCGGCGCCTACCTGCTGGTCGAGGCGGGCGGTCCCGACGACCCGCTCCCGGCCCTGGCCGCCGCCCTCGAGGACGCCGAGGGCGCCGGCGGCGGGGCGGGCACGGCGGTCGCCACCACCGGCGCCGACCGGGCCCGGCTGTGGCGCTGGCGCGAGGCCCACTCCGAGGCCGGGACCGCGCTGGGCCCGGTCCACAAGCTCGACGTCACGCTCCCGATCGGGGACCTGGCCGCCTTCTGCGCCGACGTCCGGGACCGGGTGGCGGCGGCCCGCCCCGGCGCCCGGCTGCTGCTGTTCGGCCACGTCGGCGACGGCAACGTCCACGTCAACGTCGTCGGCCCGCCCGACGACGACGAGGAGGTCGACGACCTCGTGCTCGGCCTGGTGGTCGAGCGGGGCGGCTCGATCAGCGCCGAGCACGGCATCGGCACCGCCAAGCGCCGCTGGCTGGCCCGCGACCGCAGCCCCGCCGAGGTGGCGGCCATGCGGGCCGTCAAGGCCGCGCTCGACCCCGACGGCGTCCTCAACCCGGGGGCGCTGCTGGGCTAGCAGAGGCTGCGCCAACAGGCGTAGCCGTGGCCCGAGCGGCCCGCTGCGAAGCAGCAAGAGCGGGAAACACAGACCACGGTGGCCGCGATGACGTGCCCTGACCGCGCGGGCTCCTAGCGGACCTGGTTGAGGATGGGCTGGGCCTCCTGCTGCCGCAGGATCAGCACCGCGCCGGACGCGTTGCGGGCGTTGTCGACCGGCAGCGGCTTGAGGGTGTTCGGCTTGATGCCCCGCATGCCCCAGCCCAGCCGCAGGGCGTCGAACAGCGACATCTTGTCGTCGATGCGCAGGCCGCCGGTCATGCCGTTGGCCGCGTGGGCCAGCGTGAAGGGGTTCTTCGTCTTGGACAGCTTGGCGAACACGGCCGACAGGAACTGCTGCTGGCGCTTGATGCGCCCGAGGTCGCCGGTGGGGTCCTCGACCTGGCGGCCGTCGATCGTCTCGACGTAGTGGCGGGAGCGGACGTAGGCCAGCGCGGTCTTGCCGTCCATCTTCACCGCCCCCGCCTTGGGCAGGTTCAGGCCGAGGTTGGTGTCGTGGGCCGGGTGCTCGATGTCGATGGTGATGCCGCCCAGGGCGTCGACCAGGCCGGCGAAGCTGACGAAGTCGACCTCCATGTAGCGGTCGATCGGGATCTGCAGCGGGCCCTGCTTCTGGCTGATCGTGTCGACCAGCCGCGTGGGCCCGCCGTTGTAGGCGGCGTTGATCTTCTGGCTGCCGCCGGTGCCCGCGATCGGCACGTAGAGGTCGCGGGGGATCGACAGCATCGTCACCTTGCCGCCCTCCAGGTGGAGGATCATCAGGGTGTCGGAGCGCTGGCCGGCGACCTCGGAGCCGTTGAACCCGGCGTCGCCCTTCTTGACGTTGGCCCGGGAGTCGGACCCGACGACGAGGTAGTTGGTGCCGTGGCTGGCCGAGGTCAGCGAGCTGCTGACGTCGACCCGGTCGATCTTGTTGAAGATGCTGCGGGCGTACAGGAAGCTGCCGACCAGCGCGAGCACCAGGACGATGGCGAGCCCGAGCAGCACCCTGCGCAGCCGCGGGCGGCGCAGGCCGCGCCGGGGACCGGGGGCGCGGGCGGGCGCGGGGCCACCGGGACCGCGCCCGGCGGGGCCGCCGGGACCGCCGCGACCGGGGCCGGGGCCGGGGCCCGGCGGCGGGCCGGCCGGCGGGCTGCGGCGCGGGCCACCGGGGCGCGGCGGGGCGGCCGGCGGCGCGCTCGGGGCGCGGCCGGCGCTACCGCCGGTGGGCGCCGGGATGAAGATCCGCCGGGGGTCGCCAGCTGAGGACTTCTCGGGTTCGTGGAAGCGGTCGGACACGAGGTTCCCAGGCTACCCAGCGCAGCGCCGCCGCAGGCGGCATGCCCCCGGGCGGAACGGCGGTCAGCCCTTGTCGGACACCCCGGCCTGGTCGAACGTCGCCATCTCGTCCAGCACCCGGGCGGCCGCCTCGACCAGCGGCAGTGCCAGCGCCGCGCCGGTGCCCTCGCCGAGGCGCAGCCCGAGGTCGACCAGCGGCTCGATCCCGAGGGTGGCGAGCACGACGGTGGCGCCGGGCTCGGCCGACCGGTGGCCGGCCAGCACGCAGGCCTCGACCCCGGGGACCAGCCGGCTGGCCACCAGCAGGGCGGAGTCGGCGATGACGCCGTCGACCACGATCGGCACCTGGAGGGCGGCGGCGGCGACGACGAACCCGGCCAGCGCGGCGTGCTCCAGGCCGCCCACCTCGGCCAGCACCTCCAGCGGGGCCGCGCCGTGGGCGTAGCGGGCCCGGGCGGCGGCCGCCGCCACCAGGGCGGTCTTGCGGGTCAGCAGGTCGTCGTCGATCCCGGTGCCCCGCCCGGTGACCGCGGCGGCGGGCCGGTCGGTGAGGGTGGCGATGAGCGCGGCGGCCGGCGTCGTGTTGGCGATGCCCATGTCGCCGGTGACCAGGCAGCGGGCGCCGCCGTCGACCAGCCGGGCGGCCACCTCGGCGCCGACGTCGAGGGCCCGGCGGGCGTCCTCGACGGACATGGCGGGCCCGGTGGTGAGGTCGGCGGTGCCCCGCCGGACCTTGCGGTCGATCAGGCCCCGGGCGGGCGGCAGGTCGGCGGCCACGCCCACGTCGATCACCGTGACCTCGGCGCCGGCCTGGCGGGCCAGCACGTTGATGGCCGCCCCGCCGGCCACGAAGTTGGCCACCATCTGGGCGGTCACCTCCTGGGGCCAGGGGGTGACGGTCTGGGCGTGGACGCCGTGGTCGCCCGCGAACACGGCCACCGCCGCGGGGGCCGGGCGGGGCGGCGGGTCGGCGCCGGCGATGCCGGCCAGCAGGGCGCCGACGTCCTCCAGCCGGCCGAGCGACCCGGCCGGCTTGGTCAGCCGCAGGTGGTGGTGGCGGGCGGCGGTGATCGCGGGCTCGTCGAGCGGGCCGCACAGCCGGGCGGCCGCGGCGAAGGCGCCGGCCCGGCCGCTGAGCCAGTCGAGGACGGCCCGGTGGACCGGCCGGTCGCCGGTGACGACCGTGTGCCAGCCGGGCGCGCCGGTGGGTGCGGCGTCGCCGGCCTCGCCGGCCCGGCGGGTGACGACGACCGACCGGCCGCGGGACGCGTCGCCGGCGGCGGCCCCGGGGGCGACGGCCCCGGTGGCCAACCCGGGCGGGAAGCCGGCCTCGCCGAGCCGCCCGGCCAGCGCGGCCGGCGTCGCCGCGGGGTCCACGACCCACACCCGCACGCCCTGCCCGACCAGGCCGGCGACCAGCCGCCGGGCCCCGGCCCGGGGCCCGGCGGGGCCGTCGTCGAGCAGCACGGAGGCCGCGAACACGACGGTGTCGAGCGGCGCGGCGAGCGGGCGGGGAGCGGCGAAGCCTTGGCGGTGCACGGCCACATGATGCATCACGCCCACCACCCAGCCGGCACGGGCCGGCGACGTCAGCGGAGGCGGGCCAGGGCGCGGTCGAGACGGGCCAGGCCGTCGGCGTCGGGGACGCCGATGCGGACGTGGCGGGGGAGGCCGAACGACGTGCAGTCCCGCACGACCACGCCCTGGCGGGCCAGGGCGTCGCGCAGGCCGGCGGCGCTGCGGACCAGCACCCAGGGGGCGTCGGCGGCGTCGGTCGCCCAGCCGTGGGCGCCGAGCACCGCCACCAGGTCGGCACGGGCCCGGGTCACGGCGGCGGTCCAGGCCGGCGGGTCGGCCCGGGCCATCAGCCCGTCCACCAGCGCGCAGGCCAGGCCGCCCACCGCCCACGCCGGCCGGCGGGCCCGGAGGCGGTCGGCCGCGTCGCCGTCGGGGGCGACGGCGTAGCCCAGCCGCAGGCCCGGGCAGGCGAACGCCTTGGTCAGCGAGCCGAGCGCCCAGCCGGGCCGGCCCCGCGTCCACGTCCCGGCGGCCAGGGGCAGGAAGGCCTCGTCCCACACCCCGGCCTCCTCGTGCTCGCCGGCCAGCCGGCCGCTCGGGTTGTGGGGGTCCGAGCGCCAGCGGGGGGCGCCGGGGTCGGTGCGGGGGAGGTGGCGGCGGTAGAGGGCGAAGTCGGGGTCGTCGACCCGCCCGGCGCCCACCTGCTCGGCCACCAGCGCGATGGCCTGCGACCCGCCGGCGGTCAGGACCAGGCGCCCGTCCGCCACCCCGAGCGCGCCGGCCAGCGCGCCCTCGGCCGCGTCGACGTCGGGGTAGCGGCGCAGCGCGCCGAGGTGGTGGCGGGCCAGCGCGGCCACGTCGGGGGCGGCCGGGTTGAGGCTGGCCGACAGGTCGAGGACCGCGCCGGGGTCGAGCCCGAGGGCGGCGGCCACCCGGGCGCCGTCGCCGCCATGGTCGGCCGGCGGCGGGACGGCCGGGGGCGGGCCCGCACTCACCGGCGCCGCCGGGCCCGGGCCGTGGCGGCGAGCCCCGCGGCGCCGGCCGCGGCGAGCAGGCCGGCCAGCGCCCAGGTCACGTCGCGGGACAGGGCGACCGCCCGGGCCACGTCGCCGGCCGCGGGGGCCGGGCCGGCGCCCAGCGGGGCCCGGGCCTCGACCACCTCGCCGTAACGGTTGGCGCCGCCTCCCAGCGTCAGGCCCAGGGCGGCGGCGAAGGCGGCCTCGGCCACGCCGGCGTTGGGCGACGGGTGGTGGCGGGCGTCGTGCCGGACCGCCCGGGCCACCGCCCCGGCACGGCGGGGCCGGACCAGTGCCACCAGGGCGGCCGTGACCCGGGCCGGCAGCCAGGCCAGGGCGTCGTCGAGGCGGGCGGCGGCGGTGCCGAACCGGCGGTAGCGGGGGTCGCGGTAGCCGACCATCGAGTCCAGCGTGTCGGCCGCCCGGTGGAGGAAGGCGCCCGGCGCCCCGGCGGCCGCGGTCCACAGGGCGGGGGCGACGACGGCGTCGGTCGTGTTCTCGGCCACGGACTCGACCGCGGCCCGGGCGATGGCGGCGGCGTCGAGGCCGGCGGGGTCGCGCCCGACCAGGTGGGGGAGCAGCGCGCGGGCCCGGTCCAGGTCGCCCGCCTCCAGGGCCGCGCCGACGGCCCCGGCGGCGTCGTGCAGGCCCCGCCCGGCGGTGGCCAGGTAGCCGGCGACCAGCGGCGACCGCACCGCGGCCCCGGCGGCCGCCGCCCCGACCGCCCCGGCCGAGGCCAGCACCACCCCGGGCGCCAGCCGGTCGTCGTACAGCCGCCGCTCCAGCGCCGCGGCGCCGGCGCCGAACAGCGCGACGGGGTGCCACCGCCCGGGCACCGGCGGCTCGCCGACTGCCCGGTCGAGCGCCAATGCGCCGGCCGCCGCCAGCGCGCGCCCCGGCCAGCGCCTCACCACCGGGCGGCCGCCACGAGCAGGCCGGCGGTCTCGGCGACCACGCCGGCGGCCCCGAGCACGTCGCCCGTGTAGCCGCCGAGGCGGGCCAGCGCCAGCGCCACCACGGCGGCGAAGCCGGCGGCGGCGGCCAGCGCGGTGGCGACGCCGGCGACCCCGCCGGCCGCGGCCACCACGACGGCCAGGGCGACCACCAGCGTGGCCACGGCCGGGCCGGTGGCGCCCCGCTCGGCCCCGAAGCCGGCCGCGGCCCCGTCCGGGCGGGCGTAGGGGAGCGTCGCCAGCGCCACCGCCATGGCCGCGCGGGACCCCGCCCACAGGCCGGCCACCAGCAGCGGCTCCGGCGCCAGCGTGGCCAGGGCGGCCACCCGGGCCGCCAGCACGACGATCAGCACGACCACCCCGAACGCCCCCACGTCGGGCGTCGCCATGACGGCCAGCCGGCGGTCGCGCGGCAGCGGCGGCAGCAGCCCGTCGGCGCTGTCGGCCAGGCCGTCGAGGTGCAGCATCCCGGTCAGGCCGGCGTCGACCGCCACGGCCAGCACGGCGGCCACCACCGGCGGCCACAGCTGCGCCGCACCCCACCAGGCGCAGCCCACGGCCAGCCCCACCAGCGCCCCGACCACCCCGAACCAGGCCGGCGCCCGCCGGGACGGGGGCGCCGCCCCGCCGACGACGGTGAGGAACCCGAGCGCCGAGCGCATCAGCCGGCCCCCGGGGGCCGGTCGAGGGGCAGGACGCGCCCGGCGACGACCAGGAGCACCCGGTCGGCGGCGTCGGCCACCGTGCGGTTGAGGGTGCCGAGCGCGTCGGCGAAGGCCCGGCCCACCGCCGTCGGCGGGTGGACGCCCAGCCCGACCTCCTCCGACACCACCACGGTGTCGCCCCGGCGGGCGGCCAGCGCCGCGCACAGGGCGCCGGCGTCGGCGGCCAGGTCCTCCCGGCCGGCCAGCCACGTGCCGAGCGAGTCGACCAGCGCCGGGCCCTCGAGCGCCGCCAGCAGCGCCGGCAGGTCCGCGCCCGGGCCGGCCTCGACCGTCGTCCAGCCGTCCGGCCGGCGGGCCCGGTGGCGGGCCACCCGGGCCGCCCACGCCGCGTCGCCCTCGCCGGACGGCCCGGTGGCCACGTAGGCGACGCCGCCGCCGGCGGCCGCGGCGGCCGCCTCGGCCAGCGACTCGGCCACCTCGGACTTGCCCGAGCGGGTGCCGCCCAGCACCAGGGTGATCAAACCGGCATGCCTCCTGCGCAGCGGCGACGGAACGTGGCCACGCAGCGTAGAGCCCCCGGCCGGGGCGGCCGCTACCGTCGCCCCGTGCCGCTCCCGACCCTGCCCGCCGTCGACCGGCTCACGCTGGCGGTCGTCGAGGCGGTCCCCGAGTGGCACCCCGACCACGCCGGCTTCGCGCCCTTCCCGGTGCACGCCTGGCTGGTGCGCCACCCCGACGGCGCCGTCCTGGTCGACACCGGCATCGGCTCCGGCCACCCGCTCATCGACGAGTGGTACCGCCCCCGGGTCGCCCCGCTGGCCGACGCGCTGGCCGCCGCCGGCGTGGACCCGGGCGACGTCGCCGCGGTCGTGCTGTCCCACCTCCACTTCGACCACTGCGGCCAGCAGGCGGCGCTGGCCGCCCCGGTCTACGTCCAGGCCGCCGAGCACGCGGCCGCCGGGGCGCCGGACTACACGATCGACGAGTGGGCCGCCATCCCCCCCGACCGGCTGCGCCTGGTCCACGGGGACGAGGAGATCGCCCCCGGCCTGCGCCTGCTGGCCACCCCCGGCCACACGCCCGGCCACCAGTCCGTGGTGGTCGAGGCGGCGGGGGGCCGGGTCGTGCTGGCGGCCCAGTGCGCCTACCGGGCCGAGGAGGTCCGCACGGGGGTGCCGAGCGCCGGCAACGCGTTCGGCCCCGACTGGGCCGCCCCCGCGGCCGAGTCGCTGGCGCGGGTGCGGGCGCTCGGCCCCGCCACCTGCCACCTCAGCCACGACCCCGCGCTGATCGAGCTCGGGCCTCCGTAAACTGCTGCGCTCATGACGCCGGTGCGGGTGCTGTTCGTGTGCTGGGGCAACATCTGCCGGTCGCCCACGGCCGAGGCGGTCATGCGCCGCCTGGTCGACGAGGCCGGCATGGCCGGCGCCATCGTGCTCGACAGTGCCGGCACCAGCGCCGAGCACGGCGGCAGCCCGCCCGACCGCCGGGCCGTGGCCGAGGCCGACCGCCGCGGCCTCGACATCCGGGGCCTGCGGGCCCGCAAGGTGACCCCCGACGACTGGCGCGACTTCGACCTGCTGCTGGTGGCCGACGCCGCGGTCGAGCGCAACCTGCTGCGCACCGCCCCCGACGACGCGGCCCGGGCCAAGGTCCACCGCATGACCGACTTCGGCCCCGACGCCGGCGTGATCGACGAGGTCCCCGACCCCTACTACGGCGGCCCCGACGGGTTCGAGGAGGTCTACGACGTCCTCGACCGGGCGTGCCGGGGCCTGCTCGACGAGCTGGCGGCCCGGCGGGCCTGAATGCCGGCCGGCGGCGACGCCGAGGTCGGGGCGCTGGCCGCCGCCGTCGCCCGGGTCACCGGCCGGGAGGCGGTCGCCGCCCACCGGGTCGGGGGCGGCTGCATCAGCGCCGTCGCCCGGGTCGACCTGGACGGCGGCGGCCGGGTGTTCGCCAAGAGCGGCGCCGGCCTGCCCGCCGGGCTGCTGGCCGCCGAGGCCCGCGGCCTGGCCTGGCTGGGCGAGGTGCCGGGCGTGGCCGTGCCCCGGGTGGTGGCCGAGGCGCCCGACGTGCTGGTCCTCGACTGGATCGAGCCGGGCGCCCGCACCGCCACCACCGACGATCGGCTGGGCCGGCGCCTGGCCACGCTCCACCGGGCCGGCGCCCCCGGCTTCGGCGCCGACCGGGACGGCTTCATCGGCCCGCTGCCCCAGCGCAACACCCCCGGCGCCGCCGGCTGGGCCGAGTTCTGGCTGACCCACCGGGTGGCCCCGTTCGCCCGGCGGGCGGTCGACGCGGGCGCTCTCGACCCCCGGGCCGCGGGGCTGGTCGACCGCCTGGCCGCCCGCCTTCCCGAGCGGGCCGGCCCGCCCGAGCCGCCGGCCCGGGTGCACGGCGACCTGTGGTCGGGCAACGTCCACGTCGGCGCGGGCGGCGAGCCCTGGCTGGTCGACCCGGCGGCCTACGGCGGCCACCGCGAGGTCGACCTGGCCATGCTCGCCCTGTTCGGGCCGCTGCCGGCTGCCACGGTGGCCGCCTACGGCGAGGCCCACCCGCTCGCCGAGGGATGGCGCGACCGCCTCGCGCTCTGGCAACTGGAGCCGCTCCTGGTCCACGCGACGCTGTTCGGCGGCGGCTACGGCGCCTCGGCGCTGGCGGTGCTCGACCGTTACACCTGAGAGGCTGCGCCGGCAGGCGTAGCCGTGGCCCGAGCGGCCCGCTGCGAAGCAGCAAGAGCGGGAGACACAGACCACGGTGGCTGTGACGACGTGCCCATCCGCCCACGCTGCCAGCGAGCAGCGTGGTGGGGCCACGACTGGCCGTCGCACCCGCGCCGCATGGCAAACTCGGCGGACCATGGGGCTGGATGTTCCGACGACTGCGTACACGCTGCCCGACCGGCTGAACCCGCCGGCGCTGCTCGACCTGCTCCGTCGCCGGTTCGACATCGAGGCCGAGGCGCCCGTCCGCCGCAGCTTCACCGTGATCGACACGGCCGACCGCCGGGTGCGTGACGCCGGCGGCGACCTGGTGCTCGAGCCCGACCGTCCGGCCCCGGCGCTGGTGCTGCGCCCCCAGCCGGGGGCGGCCACCGTGCGGGCCGAGGTCGCCCGGTCCCGCCGCTGGCTGGTCGACGACCTGCCCGAGGGCGCGCTGCGCGACCACCTCGGCCCGGTGGTCGAGATGCGGGCGCTGCTCCCGCTGGCCAAGGTCCAGGCCGACGTGCAGTCCCTCCACGTGCGCAACGCCGACGAGAAGACCGTCGTGCGGCTCCGGCTCGCCACCCACGCCGCCCTCGACACCGGTGGCCGGCCGGTCCCGCTGGCGGCGCGGGTCGAGGTGACCGGCGTGCTCGGCTACCCCAAGCCCCTGGAGCGGGTGGTCGACCTGCTCACCGGCAAGGCCGGCCTGCGCGACGCCCCGGCCAGCATGGCCGACGAGGCCATCGCCGCCGCCGGCGGCGACCCCGCCGGCATCCGCTCCAAGCCCCGGATCGAGCTCCGGCCCGGCCAGCGCACCGACCGCGCCGCCGTCGCCGTGCTCGACGACCTGGCCGGCATCGTCGAGGCCAACATGCCCGGCACGCTGGCCGACCTCGACACCGAGTTCCTCCACCAACTGCGGGTGGCGGTGCGGCGCAGCCGGTCGGTGCTGCGGGAGCTCCGCAAGGCGTTCCCGCCCGGTCCGCTGAAGGTCCAGCGCGACGCCCTCAAGTGGGTCCAGGCGGTGACCGGGCCGGCCCGTGACCTCGACGTCCAGCTGCTCGACTGGGACGCCCTCGCCGCCGACCTGCCGCCCGAGCGGCTCGAGGCGCTGGTCCCGGTGCGCGAGCTGCTGGTCAAGCGGCGGGCCGGGGCGCTGCGGGTGCTCAAGCGCGAGCTGCGGGGCGCCAACTACCGCCAGGCGTGGACGGGGTACCGGGCCTTCCTGGCCGGCGACCTCGGCCCCGCCCGCGACCGCCCCGACGGGAAGCGGCCGCTCGACGAGGTGGCCGGCCGCCGCATCCGCAAGGTCTACGCCACGATGGTCGACCTCGGCTCGGCCATCGACGCCGACAGCCCGGCCGACGACCTCCACGAGCTGCGCAAGCGGGGCAAGGAGCTGCGCTACCTGCTGGAGCTGTTCGGCGGCCTGTGGCCCCGCGACACCGTCAAGCCCATGGTGACCAGCCTCAAGGGCCTCCAGGACGTGCTCGGCCACCACCAGGACGCCGAGGTCCAGGCCGCCCAGCTGCGCGAGCTGGCGGTCGAGCTGGCCGGTCAGGCCGGCGGCCCCGATGCCCTGCTGGCGCTGGGCGTGCTGGTCGACCGGCTGGGCGAGGCCCAGCACCAGGCTCGGGACGGCTTCGCCGAGCGCTTCGCCGCCTTCGCCGCCCCCGAGCGGCGCAAGCTGGTCCGGGGCACCTTCCGGGGCCGGGGATGAAGGTCGTCGCCACCTACAACATCAAGGGTGGCGTCGGGAAGACCTCGGCGGCGGTCAACCTGTCGGCGCTGGCCGCCCGGGACGGCCTGCGCACCCTGCTGTGGGACCTCGACCCGCAGGGCGCCGCCTCGTTCCTGTTCCGGGTGCGGCCCAAGGTGCGGGGCGGGGGCCGCAAGCTGGTCCGGGGCCGCAGCGACGTCGCCGCCGTGCTGCGGGGCACCGACGTCGAGGGCCTCGACCTCCTGCCGGCCGACTTCTCCTACCGCCACATGGACCTCGAGCTCGACCACACGGGCAAGCCCACCCGCCGGCTGCGGCGGGTGCTGGCCCCGCTGGAGGACTACTACGACCTGGTCGTGCTCGACTGCCCGCCGTCGATCTCGCTGGTCTCCGAGAGCGTGTTCGACGCGGCCGACGCCCTGCTCGTGCCGCTCATCCCCTCGACGCTGACGTTGCGCACGTTCGAGCAGCTGGCCACGTTCCTCGACGCCGAGGTCGACCGCCGTCCCCAGATCGTCGCCTTCTTCTCCATGGTCGACCGGCGCAAGCGGCTGCACCGCGAGGTGGTCGAGACCCTGCCCGACGGGCGGGGCGACGTGGTGCGGGCGGCCATCCCGGCGGCGACCGAGGTCGAGCTCATGGGCGTGGCCCGCGCGCCGGTCGTGATCAGCGCGCCCCGCAGCCGGGGGGCCCGGGCCTACGCCGCGCTGTGGGACGAGGTCCGGGACCGGCTGGACCTCGGCGTCGAGACGACGCCCAGCCCGGCCTGAGGGTCAGGCCGGCGCCTCGTCGGTGTCGCTGTCGGCCGCGGCCGCGGCCTCGGTGTCGGTGTCGGTGTCGAGGTCGAGGCTGGCCGAGTTCATGCAGTAACGCAGCCCGGTCGGGTTGGGGCCGTCCTCGAACACGTGCCCGAGGTGGGAGCCGCAGCGGGAGCAGCGCACCTCGGTGCGGACCATGCCGTGGGTGGTGTCGCGCAGGAGGGTGACCCGGTCGTCGCCGAGCGGCTCCCAGAAGCTGGGCCAGCCGGTGCCCGAGTCGAACTTGGTCTTGGACGAGAACAGGGCCTGGCCACAGGCGACGCAGCGGTAGGTGCCGTCCTCGTGGTTGTCCCAGTAGATGCCGGTGAACGCCCGCTCGGTGCCGCCGTGGCGGGCCACGTCGAACTGGAGGGGGTCGAGCCGCTCGCGCCAGCCCTCGTCGGTGGTGGGCAGGTCCTCGATGGGAATTTCCTTCGCGTCGCTCATGCGCCCAGGATGCCGTCCCGGCGCAGCGCCGCCACCATGCGGCGCACGACGCGGTCGGGGGCCAGGCTGGCCGCCCGCTCCAGCGCCTCCAGCGTGAGGAACGCCTCGGTGCCATGGGCCCGGCCCTGGAGGGTGACCAGCAGCGAGCAGGTCTCGCCGTCCTGGCGCACCACGACCTCGAATATGGCGCACGACCGGTCGACGTAGCTGACCTCGCCGATCCGGTGGCCGGCCTCCAGCAGCAGGGCGAACGCCTCGTCGGGCGGGGCGGCCAGCAGGATCGTGTCGTTGCCCACCAGGGCCAGGCCGACCGGCGGCGGCTCGGGGGGCGGCTCGGGGGGCGGCGACGGCGGCGGGGCGTCGAGGCGCCCGGACCGCTTGGCCCGGCTGAGCACGGCATAGGCCTCGTTGAGCCGGGCCGCCTCTGGGGTCGACGCCACGCCCTGCGTGTCGGGGTGGGCCGCCCGGATGCGGCGGCGGTAGGCGGCGCGCACGGCGTCCCAGC
>DATFRN010000426.1:0-6391 GCA_035263165.1 Acidimicrobiales bacterium
GTCCCTGCGCACCTCATCGACGCCCCGGGCCACGACCTTGAGCGCGTCGATGTCGAGCCCGGAGTCGGTTTCGTCGAGGATGGCCACCTCGGGCTCGAGGATGGCCATCTGGAGGATCTCGTTGCGCTTCTTCTCGCCGCCGGAGAAGCCCTCGTTGAGGTAGCGGTCGGCGAACGACGGGTCCATGTCCAGCCGCTGCATCCACTCCATGATCGCCAGCCGCAGCTCGAGCACCGACAGGTCGATGCCCTTGCGGGCGGACAGGGCTTGGCGCAGGAAGTTGATCACCGACACGCCGGCGATGGCCTGGGGGTACTGGAAGGCCAGGAACAGGCCCGCCTTGCCCCGGACGTCGGTGTCCCACGTCGTGATGTCGTCGCCCTGGAACAGGATGCGGCCCTGGGTGACCTCGTACTCGGGGCTGCCGAGCAGGGTGTTGGCCAGGGTCGACTTGCCCGACCCGTTGGGGCCCATCAGCGCGTGCACCTCGCCGGCCCCCACCGTGAGGTCGACGCCCCGGAGGATCTCGCCGCCGCCGTCGCCCACGGCGCGGACGTGGAGGTCCTCGATCTGGAAGAGGGGAGTGGCGACCATGGATCCAGTCTAATAGCACTACGCAGATAGGAGAAATACCTGTCCGGGAGGCGAACGGCGGGGATAAGGTCGCCGGCGATGGGTTCCTCGGCGGTGGCTCCCGGCCTGCTCGTGACCCTTGTCGAGGGCGCGTCGTTCTGCGTGTCGGGGCCGGACGGCGACGTCGACGGCGCCCGCACCGGCGGGGCCGGGGGCCTCTACGTCGGCGACCGCCGGCTGCTGTCGCGCTGCGTGCTGCGGGTCAACGGCCGCCCGCCGGCACCGGTCGACCACGTGATCGACGACCCCGCGGCGGCGACGTTCGTCAGCCGGGCGGTCCCGGCCCGGACGGCCGCGGCGGCCGGCGCCGGCGGGACCGTCGGCCCGGCCGGGCCCATCGTCGTGCGCCGCCGCACCCTGAGCCGGGGCCTGCGGGACGACATCGACGTCCGCAACCCCGGCGACGAGCCCACCTACGTCGAGGTCGAGGTCGAGCTGGGGGCCGACATGGCCACGGTGGCCGCCGTGCGGGAGGGCCAGATCCCGCCCGACGTCGAGCCGGTCGAGCCCGCCTCCAGCGCCCCCGGCGAGATCCTCCTGGTCCGGGGCAAGGGCACGACCCGGGTCGGCTGCCGCATCACCGGCACCCCGACCGCCCACGCGGTGGCCGGCACGCTGCGGTGGGAGACGATCGTGCCGCCCCGCGGCTCGCGCACGCTCACGCTGGCGGTGTCGCCCATCACCGACCGCGCCGAGCTGGTGCCGGACGCCCTGCTGGGCGAGGCGGCCGAGCGCAGCGACTCGGCCCGGCGGCTGGCCCGCTGGCAGCAGGGCGTGCCCCCGGTGTCGTCCGACCACGCCGGCCTGGCCGCGGCCATCCGCCGGGGCGCGGCCGACCTCGGCGGCCTCCAGGTGCTCGACCCCGACTTCCCCGAGCGGGTCGTGGTGGCCGCCGGCGCCCCCTGGCACCTGGCGCTGCACGGGCGCGACGCCCTGCTGGCATCGTGGATGAGCCTCATCGTCGACCCCGAGCTGGCGCTGGGCACGCTGGAGACCCTGGCCCGCTTCCAGGGCGAGGTGGTCGACGTGCGCACCGAGGAGCAGCCCGGTCGCATCCTCCACCGCCTGCCGGTGGGGATGGCGGGGTTCGGCACCGGGCGGCCGGCCAACATCAGCTACGGCGCCGTCGACACCACGCCGCTGTTCGTCATGCTGCTCGGCGAGCTGCGGCGCTGGGGCCTGTCCCACGAGGTGGTCGACCGGCTGCTGGTCCACGCCGACCGGGCGCTGGACTGGATCACCACCTACGGCGACCGGGACGGCGACGGCTACGTCGAGTACCAGCGGGCCACCGACCGGGGCCAGCGCCACCAGGCGTGGAAGGACTCGGCGGCGCCGGTGCGGCGGCCCGACGGCACCCCGGCCGAGGGCCCGCTGGCGCTGGCCGAGGTGCAGGGCTACGTGTACTCGGCCTACGTGGCCCGGTCGCACTTCGCGGCCGAGGCCGGCGACGAGGCCGTCGCGGAGGCGTGGCGGGGCCGGGCGGCCGCCCTCAAGGCGGCGTTCAACCGGGACTTCTGGGTGGCGGACGACGGCTGGCTGGCCCTGGCCCTCGACGGCGACAAGCAGCCCGTGTCCGCCCTGGCGTCCAACGTGGGCCACTGCCTGTGGACCGGGATCGTCGACGAGGACAAGGCGGCCGTCCTCGTCAAGCACCTGCTGTCCGACGACCTGTTCTCGGGCTGGGGCGTGCGCACGCTGGGGGCGTCGATGGGCGGCTACGACCCGGTCGCCCCCCACACCGGTGCCGTCTGGCCCCACGACAACGCCGCCTGCGTGGCCGGGCTGGTGCGCTACGGGTTCGTGGACGAGGCCCATCGCATCGTCCTGGCCCAGCTGGACGCGGCCGAGGCCCACGGCGGGCGGCTGCCGGTGCTGTGCGGCTTCGACCGCGACGACGTGCGGGGCCCGCTGCGGTTCCCCGACCGGTCCGAGACCCGGGCGACGTCGGCGGCGGCGCCGCTGTGGCACCTGCGCTCGCTGCTGCGCTTCGACCCGTGGGTGCCCCAGGGCAAGCTGTGGCTGTCGCCGGTGCTGCCGCCGTCGGTCCACCGGCTGCGGGTCGAGCGGATCCCGCTGGTGGGGGGCACGGCCACGATCACGGTCGAGGACGGCGAGGTCGAGGCCGACCTGCCGCCGGGCATCGAGCTGGTGTCCGAGCCCCGCCGCCCGCTGGCCGCCGGGGCCTGATCGCCTACCTTTCCGACTTCCTTAGTAGGTCGATCGGAATTCGGGGTAGCGTGGCGCGATGCGGCGCCTGCTGGTCTTCGCCCTCGCCGGCCTGATCGGGCAGCTGGTCGACGGGGCCCTGGGGATGGCGTTCGGGGTCACCACCAGCACCGTGCTGCTCTCCAACGGGTTCTCGCCCGCCGTGTCGTCCGCCAGCGTGCACCTGGCCGAGATCGGCACGACGTTCACGTCGGGGCTGTCGCACTGGCGGTTCGGCAACGTGAACTGGCGGCTGGTGCTGCGCATCGGCGTGCCGGGCGCGCTGGGCGCCTTCGCCGGGGCCACCGTGCTCAGCTCGCTCACCGGCGACTGGCTCAAGCCGGCCGTGGCCGTGATCCTGTTCGGCCTGGGCTCGCTGGTGATCGTGCGGTCGGTGCGGGGCGACCTGCGGGGCCACACGCACACCGACCCCGGCCACCTGCGGGCCCGCTTCCTCACGCCGCTGGGGCTGTCGGCCGGGTTCCTCGACGCGGTCGGCGGCGGCGGGTGGGGCCCGGTGGCCACCCCGACGCTGCTGGCGGCGGGCAAGGTCGAGCCCCGCTACGTGATCGGCTCGGTGTCGGCCTCGGAGCTGCTGGTCACGCTGGCGGCCAGCGCCGGGTTCCTCTTCGGGCTGGGCACGCAGGGGATCGAGGCGCCGCTGGTGCTGGCCATCCTGGTGGGCGGCGTCATCGCCGCCCCCATCGCCGCCTGGCTGGTGCACCACGCCGACCCGTCCGTGCTGGGCGTGGTCATCGGCACGCTGCTGCTGGTGACCAACGCCCGCACGCTGCTGATCGAGGTGGGCGTCCCCGGGGTGGCCCGGCTGCCGGTCCTGCTCGCCTTGGCCGCCGCCGGGACCTGGATCGCCCTGCGGGTCCGCGGCCACGTCCGGTCCGAGCGAGCGGAGGCCGAGGCGACCGGCACGGCGACCGAGGCGGTGCCGGCGTAGCTCAGCCGGCGTCCCGGAGGTCCTCCTTCCAGGTGCGGAAGCGCTCGTGGGTGGCGCCGCTGGGGCCCCGGCCCTCGCCGCTGCCGTCGGCGTGCAGCCTGAACGTGTAGCTCACGTCGAGGTCGTCGGCCCGGGCCACCCAGTAGCGGGCGTCGCCGCCCGAGGCCGGGCCGGCCCGCCACAGCAGCCAGGGGCCGATGCGGCGCTTGTAGTCGGCCACCGGACGCCCGGGCAGGTCGTCGCCCAGCGTGCGCAGCTCGGCGGGCGCCTCGATCCATGCGGACGCCGGGATGTTCCGGTCGCGCACGGGGGTCGCCGGCAGGTCGGCGGTGTGCAGCGGTGTCTCGTCGTAGGGCCGCTCGTCGTAGCGGAGCGCTCCGGCCATGGCCCCAAGCTAGGCCGTCACCGCCACGGGAGGACCCGCCCGAACTGGATCAGCCCGCCCCGGGCGTCGGGGTCGAGCGGCCCGCCCGCCAGCCGCACCAGGTGAGCCGCCGCGGCCTCGGGCGACTGCGCCTCGCTCATGTCGTCGAACCACGGCCGCGACGCCTCGGTGTCGACCAGGCCCGGGCACACGGCGGCCACGAACAGGTCGCGGCCCGCCTCGGCCGCCGCCCGGGCCACGACCCGCGCCGCCGCCACCTGGCCGACCTTGGACGGGATGTTGATCCACTCCGGCCAGCCCTCGTCGGCCGCCCGCCCGGCCTCGACCGCGGTCACGTAGCCGGCCATGACGTCGTCCAGCTCGTCGAGGGTCAGCGCCGGGTCGTCGAAGCGGGCGTGGGTGCCGGGGTCGGGCAGCGACCGCAGGGTGCCGAACGAGCTGGCCACGACGAACACCCGCCCGCCGTCCCGCATGCGGGGCACCAGCGCCCGCAGCAGCCGGGTCGTGCCGAGGTTGTTGGTGGCCACGAACTCCCGCACCTGCGCCGCCGCCGGCCGGTCCCGCCCGATGCGGGCGGCGGCGTTGGAGAACAGGATGTCGAGCCCGCCCCACCCGTCGACCGTGGCGGCGAAGCGGTCGACGCTGGCCGGGTCGGTCACGTCGAGCTGGTGGGTGTCGACGGTCAGGCCCCGCGCCCCGAGGCCACGCGCGGCTGCCGCCACCCGCCCCGGGTCGCGCCCCGTGAGCACCACGCGGTCGTCGGGCCCGAGCGCCGCCCGCAGCCCCGTCACGAGGCCCAGCCCCAGCCCCTGGTTGGCGCCGGTGACCGCCGCGATGGTCATGCGGCAGGCTACCGGCGCCCCCCGGTCACCAGCCCCGGTCGATCCACTCCTGGAGGTGGGGGCGCTCGCTGCCGATGGTGGTCGGGTCGCCGTGGCCCGGGAGGACCCGGACGTCGGCCGGCAGCGTGAACAGCTTGTTCTCGACCGACTCGATGATCGTGGGGAAGTCGCCGCCCGGGAAGCTCGTGTTGCCGGGCCCGCCGGGGAACAGCGTGTCGCCGCTGAACAGCACCGGCGTCCCCTCCATGAGGAAGCAGATCGAGCCCGGCGTGTGGCCCGGCGTCAGGATCGTGCGCAGGCGCAGCCGCCCGACCTGGTACACGGCGTCGTCGTCGAGGATCTGGTCGTAGGTCGGCAGCATGTCGGCGTCCGCGGCCGTCACGTGGACCTGGTAGCCGGCGTCCCGCAGCTGGGGCACGGCCTGGATGTGGTCCCAGTGGCCGTGGGTCTCGATGACCGACCGCACGCCGAGGCCGGTGCACATCTCGAGCAGGCGGTCGTGCTCGTTGGCCGCGTCGATGAGGACGGCGTCGCCGGTCTCGGTGCAGCGGAGCACGTAGACGTTGTTGTCCATGGGCCCGACCACGACCTTGTGGATCTCGAACCCGTCGCCAGCGTGGAACAGCGTGTCCATGGAAAACAGTGTGTACAGCAAATGTGTCGATTTGGTGTCAGCCTTAACCTTCGTCGGCGTCACCGCGGGCGCACGGAGCGGCGTCCCGCCGGGCGAACGCGAAAGGTGACATCGGCACCTACCTGCGGTGATAGCCCCCGGTTAGTCGCACCGCGACGACCGCGTCCCGTGGTCCATGCGACACCACGCAATGTGGCGCTGCGGCAACTCAGCGAGATGTGACATATTTCACGTCATCTGGGGGCTTGTCCGGCGGGCGTTTTCGTGGCGAAACTGCAATCGCTCATGCCCACCGCAGAGCGCCCCGTCGGGGTGACGGGCCGACCGCCACGGCCAACGTCGCTCACAGAGGCGAGCCGGTTCCGGTCTTGGGGAGAAGCCCGGGACCGGCCGCCCCGGGGTTTCCCGTCCTGGTGAGGACGGGGGCCTCAGGCGGCGAGCGGCGAGCGCACGTCGAAGCCCAGCCCGGCGGCCGCCGGGATCTGCCGGTGGTCGAACGTCAGGTACGTCGCCGGCCGCGGCAGCCGGTCGGCCGCCGCCAGGTGGACGGCGTCGACGGTCCGCAGCCCGTAGGTGGCCCCGATCTCGACCGCGTGAGCCAGGCAGCGGTCGTCCACCGGCACGACCACGAAGGCGTCCCAGTCGTCCCGCAGCCGGCCCCACATGCGCTCGTGCTGCCGGGGCCCGACCGCCAGCCGGTGCAGCGCCAGGAGCGTCTCGGACCGGCACAGCGCCGA
>DATFRN010000427.1:0-15253 GCA_035263165.1 Acidimicrobiales bacterium
GCTTCGCTGCTGGTGGGGTGCTCTGCCTGGGGGTGCGTGGCGGGCTGCTGGTGTCGGGTGCAGGTGGGCGGGCTGGTGCGGACTCCGGTGCTCGACCCGTGGCATGGCCAGCCGACGGTGGGGCGCGCTGTCGATCGCCCGGGGTGTGTGCCGAGCAGGCCCACTGCTGGCCCTTCACCAGTCGCGTAGTGGGCCGCGAGTGGGTGGCTTCGGCCTGCTGTCACCGCGGGCGTCAACTGGCTGCCGCTGCTGGTCCCTTGGGCGCTGCTTCGCTGGGGGGTCGACGCAGCCGTGCCTCAGGGCCGGGAGCCGCGGGCCGGCGGGTGGCCGGCTGGGCTGGTGCCAGCGCGGCGTTCACCGGTGGGCGCCCGGCCGCGTTGGCGCTGTGGCATGGTCGCCGACTGGCGCGTTCGCTGGTGCGGCGACGTTCCACGTGGAACATGCGTGGGACCGGTTGGCGGTGTTCCACGTGGAACACCGCTCGTGACTGCCCTTGGCGGTGGTGGCCGCTCGGGGCGGTTGTTGGGGCCTGTTCCACGTGGAACACCCCTTTCAGGGCTTGACCGTGCTCGCTCCGCCCGAGAACATGTGCCGGATGGCCGAGCGCACGCCCGGTGCCCGGTCCGGGGGCCGGGCACGATCTCGCCGAACGCCGGGGTTTACCTTGCCGGGGATTTCGGCCATTCCGCCACTCGACTCCTTGCGTGCCGCCCCTGGTGCGGCCGCTGGGCCCTACGAGACTGCACAGGTCATGACTCCTCCTCCTCCCGCCGTCGTCGACGATTCGACGCCCGCTGCTGCGCCTGAGGGCGACGCGGACGTCGCCGCGGCGCCGACGCCGTTCCAGCGTCCTCTCCCTCGCTTCATCGCCATCGCCAACCAGAAGGGCGGCGTCGGCAAGACCACCACCGCCGTGAACCTGGGCGCCTGCCTGGCCGAGCTCGGCCACCGCGTCCTGGTCGTCGACCTCGACCCCCAGGGCAACGCCAGCACCGGGCTCGGGATCAACATCCGCGACCTCCAGGCCTCGATGTACGACGTCATCCTCAACGACCTCCCGGTCGAGGACTGCGTCGAGGCGACGGCCGTCCGCAATCTGTTCTGCGCGCCCGCCGCGCTCGACCTGGCGGGCGCCGAGATCGAGTTGGTGCCCGCCTTCAGCCGGGAGATGCGGCTGCGCCGGGCGCTCGACGCCGTGCGGGACGACTACGACTTCGTCCTCATCGACTGCCCGCCCTCGCTCGGCCTGCTGACCGTCAACGGCCTGGCCGCCGCCAGCGAGGTCATGGTCCCCATCCAGTGCGAGTACTACGCCCTCGAGGGCCTGGGCCAGCTGCTGCGCAACGTCCAGCTCGTGCAGCGCAACCTCAATCCCCGCCTGGAGCTCAGCGCGATGGTGCTCGTCATGTACGACGCCCGCACCAAGCTGGCCGACCAGGTCGTGCACGAGGTGCGCGACCACTTCGGCGAGAAGGTGTGCAACAGCATCGTCCCCCGAACCGTGCGCCTCAGCGAGGCGCCGTCGTTCGGGCAGCCGATCATCACGTTCGACCCCACCTCCCGCGGGTCGATCGCGTACCGCAGCCTGGCCGTGGAGGTGAGTGGTGGAGCGGCGCAGCGGGCTGGGTAAGGGCCTCGGCGCGCTCATCCCCCAGGATGTGGTGGCCGGCACGGCCATCCGTCCCGGGGTCCTGGAGGTGCCGATCGGCCAGATCGAGCCCAACCCGTTCCAGCCCCGCAGCCACTTCGACGAGGAGACGCTGGCCGGGCTGACCGCGTCGATCCGCGAGCTGGGCGTGCTCCAGCCCATCCTCGTGCGGGAGCTCAGCCCCGACCGCTACGCCCTGATCGCCGGCGAGCGGCGCTGGCGGGCGGCCAAGCGGGCCGGCCTCCAGTTCATCCCGATCATCATCCGGGACGTCAGCGACGAGCTGACCCTTCAGCACGCGCTGGTCGAGAACCTCCACCGCGACGACCTCAACCCCCTCGAGGAGGCGGCGGCCTACCAGCAGCTGATCGAGGACTTCAACATGACCCAAGAGGCCGTCGCCCACCGGGTGGGCAAGAGCCGCTCGGCGGTCGCCAACCTCCTGCGCTTGTTCCAACTGCCGCCCCAGGTCCAGCGCCTCATCGCCGACGGCCAGGTGTCCGCCGGCCACGCCAAGGCCCTTCTCGGCACGCCCGACCGGTCGTTCCAGGAGACGCTGGCCCGCCGCATCGCGGCCGAGGGCCTGACGGTGCGGGAGACCGAGGAGGCGGTCCGCCAGCGCAACGGCCCGTCCAACCGCAAGCCGTCCGTCCCCGACGGTGGCACCCCGGGCAGCCGGCTGCGGGCCCCGGGCCTGCTCGAGCTGGAGGAGCTCCTGGCCGACCAGCTCGACACCCGGGTGAAGATCGACCTCGGCCCCAAGCGGGGACGGGTCGTCATCGAGTTCGCCGACCTCGAGGACCTCGAGCGGATCTACCGGGTGATGTCCCCGAGCCGACAGTGAGCGGCACCGTGGAACATCTACATCCGCCGGAAGGACCCGAAAAAGACTAAACCCCAACCTGAGGATCGCTGGTCCTCAAGCTGGGGTAGAGTCATCCACAACCTTACGCACAGGTTGTGGATACGTCTGTGTGGTGGAGTCAGGGCAGAAACTCGCCCAGCTCAGCGAGAAGCTGACCCTTACCCTTGGCCCCGACCAGGCGCTTCTGGGCGCTGCCGTCCTTGAAGACGATGAGCGTGGGGATGCTCATCACGTCGAAGCGGCGCGCGATGTCGGGGTTGTCGTCGACGTTGAGCTTGGCCACCGTCAGCTTGCCGGCGTGCTCGGACGCGATCTCCTCGAGGATCGGGGCGATCATCTTGCACGGCCCGCACCACTCGGCCCAGAAGTCGACGACGACGGCCTCGGTGGCCGCGCCGATCGTCTCGTCGAACGTGGCGTCCGTGAGGGTGCTGATGCTTCCAGCCATGTGAACGGGACCTTCTTTGCTGTGGTCTGATGAGGTCGAACTACGGATGTGAACAGCGACGATGCGTCCGATGTTCCCGGCTCAGTCGCCCTGGCCCTCGAGCCACCGCTCGGCGTCGATCGCGGCCTGGCAGCCGGAGCCGGCGGCGGTCACGGCCTGGCGGTAGATGTGGTCCTGCACGTCGCCGCAGGCGAACACGCCCTCGACGTTGGTCGACGTGGCGCGGCCGCCGAGCCCGGTGATGAGGTAGCCCGACTCCTCCATCTCCAGCTGGCCCTTGAACAGGTCGGTGTTCGGCTTGTGGCCGATGGCCACGAACAGCCCGGTCACATCCAGCGACGAGGTCTCGTCGGTCAGCACGTTGCGCACCGTCACGCCGCTGAGCGTGGTGTCACCCTCGATGCCGGTCACGACGTGGTTCCACAGGAACTTGATCTTGTCGTTGGCGAACGCACGTTCCTGCATGATCTTGGAAGCCCGCAGCTCGTCCCGCCGGTGCACGATCGTGACCGACCGGGCGAACTTGGTGAGGAAGATCGCCTCCTCCAGCGCCGAGTCACCCCCGCCCACCACGGCGATGTCGTGGTCGCGGAAGAAGAACCCGTCGCAGGTGGCGCAGGTCGACACGCCGTGGCCGACCAGTTCGGTCTCGCGGTCGAGGCCGAGCATGAGGGACTGGGCCCCGGTCGAGATGATCACGGCGTCGGCCTGGTAGGTCGGCTCGGCGGCGGACGGGTCGCCCACCCACACGCCGAACGGCCGGGCCGACAGGTCGACCCGGGACGCCCGCTCGGTGCGGATGTCGGTGCCGAACCGCACGGCCTGCTCCCGGAACCGCATCATGAGGTCGGGCCCCATGACCCCCTCCGGGAAGCCGGGGTAGTTCTCGACCTCGGTCGTCAGCATGAGCTGGCCGCCCGGCTGGTCGCTGGTCGAGCTGGGCTCGCCCTCCAGCATCAGCGGGGCCAGGTTGGCCCGCGCCGTGTAGACGGCGGCGGTGAGCCCGGCCGGCCCGGACCCGATGATGATGACCTTGCGCTTGTCGCTCACGTACCTGCTCGTTCCCTGCTCGGGTTGCGCCGGTCCTCAGCGGACCTGCGCGGTGCTCAACGTGGCCGGGGCGTCCTATCTTCCCGGCACCGCGTTGCGGCGGCTCCAGCAGATGATGCCCGCCACCAGGAAGACGAGTCCGAGGATCAGGTAGGTGACCCACATGTGGTCCTCGCCCACCCAGGCGTCGGGCAGGTAGTTGTCGATCAAGCGGACGGCGCCGACGATGACCAGGATGACCAGCGCCGAGCCGATGACGAACGCGAACGTGCCGTAGACGACGGCCCGGGCGGCGGTGAGAGCGGGGCCGGTCGTCTTCTCACGGACGTTGCCGACGAACCGCTCGATCGTGTCTGCGGCCTGCGCCGGCCAGTCGCCGTCGGGCGCCGGCATCGAGCCGGGGGTGCGGCCCGGGCCGAGAGGGGGTGTGGCAGTCGCCATGGCCCGAGACTACTTCCGCCCGGGTGCTGCTCCGGGCCCCCTCGGTGCCGGTCAGCCCGCGGGCTCGTCGGCGGCGATCCGGCAGTCGGCGTCGAGGACCACCACGCGCGTCTGATCGCCGGCCCGGACGATCCACACGTCGACCGGGACGCCGCCGGCCCGGGCCCGCCCGTGGGACACGACCGTGCCGCCCGACCGCCCCCGGGTGGCGTCGCCGGCCGCGCAGCCGGCGAGGCTCAGCTCTGCCGACTTGTCGGCTCGGGTGGTCGACTGCGGGGCGGCGCTCGTGAGCTCCCCGCTGTCGGCGGCGACCGCCGGCAGGGGCGCCACCCGGCGGGCCAGCGCCTGGGCCGAGGGCGCGTCGCCGAGGTCGCCGAGGTCGCCGACACCCGCGGGGACGGTGGCCTGCGGCCGGGTCGCCGACTCGTGGTCCGCCCCGCTGCTGCCGGCCGCCCCGGGCGACTCCTCGGCCGAGCCCCCGCTCGCGGCCGCCGTGTTGCTGCTCCGGTCACCATGGCTGCCCGACCGGCCGAGCGCCGCCAGGCCGGCGATCACCCCCACCACCAGGATCAGCGCCGCGGCGGCACCGAGCCAGCGGGGCGCACCGCGGCGACCCGACGACGGCCGGCGGGCGGCCAGCGAGGTCACGACCGTTTCGTCGTAGGCCCCGAGCGCCGCGGCCAGCGCGTCGTCGCCGGCGCTCTCCGGCAGCGGCGGTACGTCGCGCACCCGGTCCCGGGCCGCGGCCATCTCCGCCGCCCGGGCCGCCACCGCCGGGTCGCGCCGGGCCGCGTCCGCCTCGCCGGCGGGGAGCGCGCCGTCCAGCAGGGCGGACGCCAGCTCGTCGCGGCGATCGTCGGGGGAGGGGGAGGACGGGGTCATGGGCTGTTGGTTGGACGTTCGGGGGCGGCGGACGGGTTCCCCAGCCGGTCGGCGAGCAGCGCCCGGCCCCGGGCGATCCGGGACTTGACGGTCCCCGCCGGCAGGTCGAGCACCCGCCCGATCTCGGCGTAGTCGAGGTCGCAGATGTCCCGCAGCACGACCGCGGCCCGGAAGTCGGCCGGCAGCTGGGCGAGGGCGGCGTCCACGTCGAGCCGGTCGACCACCGACTCGACGTCGACCCGCAGGTCGACCGGGGGCCGCCGCTCGTCGCGATCCGCACCCCCGTCGCCGCCCGCTACGAACCCGGCCACCGTGGCGCCCCCCGGCAGCGGCCGCCGCGACCGTCGCCGCAGCTCGTCGAGGCAGGCGTTGGTGGTCACCCGGTAGGCCCAGGTGGTGAAGGCGGCCCGCCCGTCGTAGCGGCGGATGCCCCGGGCCACGGCGATCATCCCCTCCTGGAGCGCGTCGCGGGCATCGGTGTCGTTGCCGGTCAGCCGCCGGCACAACCGCCACCACTGCTCCTGGTGCCGCCGCAGCAGGGAGTCGAGCGCCCCGCGGTCGCCGGCCCGGGCGGCGGCGGCGAGCGTGCGGTCGTCGGGATCGGCTGCGATCCCGGCAGCGTAGGTCAGCGGAGCAGGCGGACTTCCGACACCACGACCCGGTTCTCGGTGCCCAGGCGGGTGAACCACACCAGCACGGCGCCGCCCTTCCTGCCGACGTCGACCTTGTTGGTGCCGGCCTTGCCGTCGTCGATGGTCGCCGCCGGGTCACCCCAGTCGTCGAGCGTGGCGCCGGCCTTGTCGGCCACGTAGATCTGCGCCTGCCAGCCGGTGCTGGTCGAGTCGAGCTCCAGCGAGCCGATGTCCTGTGCCTTGTCGAGCTCGAGGATCAGGCCGACGCCCGACTTCAGCCCGCCGAAGTCCTGCGACCGGTAGTTCTCGGTCCGCCACGAGGTGTCGTCCTTGCCGTCGATGGCGAGGCCGGCCACCGCCTCCTCGTGGTGCTCGACGTTGGGCGGGCTGCCCATCGGATCGAAGTCGACGGTGCGGGCGATCTCGATCGGCCCGGGCGGAGGGTTGGACTCCGCGCCGCCCGAGGGCTCGTCGCCCCCGAACAGGTTGGCGCTGGACCCCTTGATCAGCAGGCCGGCGACGCCGAGCGCCACGGCCACGACCACGACGACCAGCGTCGGCACGAGCCAGCTGCGCTCGCTCTCGCGGAACCGCACCGGCGCGCCCCCGGGCGGGGTGCCGAGCGGCGGGGCCCCCACCGGCATCGGCGCCGCCCCGGTCCGGCCCACCCCGGCCGGCGGCGGGGGCGGGGGCAGGCCCCCGGCGCCCCGGCCGTCGTTCCCGGCGGCGGGCGCCTCGCCCGTGGTGGGGCCGTCCTGGGCGCCGGCGCCGAGGAGCGCGGCCCGCACGTCGGTGGCGGTGGGGAAGCGGGCGTCGGGGTCGCGGGCCAGCAGGCGCATGGTGATCGCCTCGAGCTCGCGGGGGACGCCCGCCTTGACCAGCCGGGGCCGGGGCGGGTCGCTGTGCAGCCGGGCCAGCGCAGTGGACGAGCTGCTGTCGCCCTCGAACGGCACCCGTCCGCACAGCATCTCGTAGAGCACGACGCCCAGGCTGTAGAGGTCGGTGCGCCCGTCGACCGGCTTGGCCTCGACCTGCTCGGGCGCCAGGTACTTGGCGGTGCCGAGGAACGAGCCCTCCTGGGTGAGGTCGGCCGACTCGGCGGCCTTGGCGATGCCGAAGTCGCCCACCTTCACCCGACCGTCCTCGGACAGCAGGATGTTGGCGGGCTTGATGTCCCGGTGCACCAGCCCGGCGGCGTGGGCCACGGCCAGGGCGCCGGCCACCTGGGCGGCGATGTTGGCCGCCACCCACGGGTCGATCGGCGCGTCGTCGAGCCGCTGGCGCAGCGTCTGGCCCCGCACCAGCTCCATGACGATCGCCTCGACGCCGTCGTCGCTGCAGGTGTCGTAGACGTTGACGATCGACGGGTGCGACAGCCGGGCGACCGCGATCGCCTCGTGGCGGAAGCGGGTCACGAACGTCTCGTCCTCGGCCAGGTGGTGGTGGAGGACCTTGACCGCGATGGCCCGCCGCAGCACCTCGTCGGTGCCCAGCCACACCTGCGCCATGCCCCCCGACGCCAGCATCTCGTCCAGCCGGTAACGGCCGCCGAGAAGCGCGCCGGCAAAGACGCCGGCGGCTTGCGACGGGCCGGAGGGGGGAGGCGTCACTGCCACGGTACGCCCACGGTACTCAAGGCCCGCCCCCGACGTGCGGTCAGGATCGGCGGGCCAGGACCCGGATCAGCCCGGCGCCACCCACGTTAGGCCCATGACCCGGGGTCCGCCATGGGTCCCGATGGTCGCCCCGATGGTGGTGACGGCCAGCTTGTCGGCGGGGTAGCGGGGCTCGAGCAGCGCCACCATGTCGTCGAGGTCGGGCGCCATGCCGTGGGCCACGGTGAGGTGCTCGACGGTGGGCTGGGCGAAGACCTGGTCGCGCAGCCACTCCAGCGCCCGGCGCCGGGTGCGGGCCCGGCCGGCCTCGGCGACCTCGCCGGTGGAGATGTCGAGCAGGGGCTTGATCGACAGCAGCGAGCCGAGCAGCGCCTGCGCCCCGCCGATGCGCCCGCCCTTCTTGAGGTTGTCGAGCGTGTCGAGCGCGCCGATGACCCGGGTGCGGCCCACCAGGTCCTCGACCAGCGCCACCACGTCGTCGGCCCCGCCGCCCTCGGACGCCAGCCGGGCCGCCTCGCGCACCTGCGTGCCGAGGCCCGAGGTGATCGTGCGGGAGTCGATCACCCGCACGTCGAGGTCGCCCTCGACCGCCTTGGCCGCGTTCTGGGCCGCCTGGATGGTGGCGGACAGGCCCGAGGACAGGTTGATGCACACGATCGCGTCGGCCCCGGCCTCGCCCTGGCGCCGGAAGGCGGCCTCGAACGCGCCGGGCGCGGGCGCCGCCGTCTCGGGCAGCGCGGCGGACGAGGCGAGCTTCTCGTAGAACTGCTCGACCGACAGGTCGACGCCGTCGGTGTACTCCTCGTCGCCGAAGCGGATGGAGAGCGGGACCACCTCGACGCCCAGCGCGGCCGCGTCCTCGGCGGGCAGGTCGGCGGACGAGTCGGTGACGATGCGAACCGGCATCTCGCCGACCCTAGTGCGCTAGTGCGGCCGGGTGGCCCGCTCCCTCGGCGGGCGGTGTGGCCGCCCGGCGGCCAGGTGGGCGGGCCGGTAGCCCGGGTCGGTCGGGTCGCCCTCGGCGGCCGGCGGCGGCCCCTCGCCGGGCGCGTCGGCGGCGCCGTTGCCGCTGCCGGCGGGCCGGGGCGGTCCGGACGAGCCGGGCGGCCCGGGGGGACCGGGGGGACCGGGCGGGCCGGGCCAGGGGCCGAACGGCGCGCCCCCCGGTCCGGGCGCGCCCACCGGGGCCGGGTCGGCCGGCGGCGGCGAGGGCGGCGCCGCGCCCCGGGGGATGAGGTGCCGGGACCGGCGGGCCTTGCGCCAGTGGCGCAGCCACCACACGGCGAGGAACAGCGCAGCGCCGCCCGACAGCACCAGCCCGACGCCCGAGATGGCGGTCGAGCGGACGTCGAACGTCGAGCGGTCGAGCACGATCGTGCCGTCGGGGCTGGTCACCTGCACGTCCATCGTGAACGCACCCGACGTCCGCACCCGCACCGGCACGTCCAGCCGGGTGGTCGTGTTGGCCGGCAGGGGCGTGGCGATCAGCCGGCCCTCGGGGAACTCGAGCTGGTCGCTGTCCACCTGGACCATGACGCTCAGCTCGCGGGGCAGGTTGTTGGTGATCGTCACGGGGATCGTGCTGGACCGGGAGGTGAGCGTGATCCGGAACCTCTCCGGCAGCACCACCGCGCCCCCGGTCTGCACGGCCGCGAGCCCGCCGTTCACCCGCCCCACGTAGATGGGTCGGGTGGGGTCGGGCGTCTCCTCGCCGGTGCTGATCAGCAGCGAGCGCTGGAGCGAGGCGCTCCGGTCCGCGTCGCCGATCAGGCCGTTGAGCCCGTCGATCCCGGCCCGGGCGTTGCGCACGTCGCCGGCGATCGGCCCGAGGCCGTGGGCGACCGCGTGGTCGGCCAGGTCGACCACGTCGGGGGTGCCGCCGCCCGCCGCCAGCTTGTACAGCTGGTCGAGCGGCACGGCCTTGACCGCCTGGGGGGCGCCGCGCAGGCCGTTGAGGGCGGCGGCCAGCGCCGTGGGGTCGATGTCGGCGTCGCCGGGGATGCGCACCGCCACACCCCGGTGGTCGGCCGGGGCCTCCTGCCAGCTGATCGCCAGCTCGGCCAGGAAGCGCTGGGCGCCGAGCACGCCGCTGCCGTCGGTGAGGTGCTTGGCCAGGTCGGCGTCGCTGACCATGGCCAGCGGGCCGTCGCTGCCCAGCCGGACCGGCGTCTGGGGTACCCGGTCATCCTTGCCGGCGAGCGCGGTCGGCGGCACCAGCGCCCGGTCGAAGCCGAGCGGCCCGAGCGCGCGGGCGGCCTCCGAGCCCAGCGTGGCGCCCGACAGCCAGATCCCGCCGGTCGGCTTCACCCGCAGCCGGTCCGCCATCGCGAGCATGCCCACGTTGACCTGGTTGCGGGCCTCGCTGATCAGGCCCGCCTGGCTCAGCGCGGCCAGGTCGACGTCGACGAAGGGCCGGGCCAGCGCCGGCCGCCCGCCGATCGTCCGGCGCAGGTCCGCGACCACCTTGGCGGGCGCGCCCTCGGCGGTGACGAAGCCGTCGAGCAGCTCGGGCTCGGGGGCGACGGTGACCGGCACGCCCGTGGTGTCCCCCAGCACGGCCAGCCGCTCCTGGGCCCCGGCCAGCGTCGCCGCGCCGACCTGCGCTTTGCCGTTGGGCTGCTGGACCGGCGGGCCGGCGCCGAAGTCGAGCACGACGGCCACCTCGAGCGGCACGAACTCGGGGGTCGGCCCGGTGAGGTAGTCGAGATAGGTGACGAACCCGCCGAGCGCCCGGCCGTCGGCGCCGACCAGCCGGACCTCGACCGGGTAGACCCCCCGCCCGCTGAGGTCGACGCCGCCGTTGCCGGTGAGGAAGCCGGTGGTCACCGTGCCCCCGCCGGCGGGGGTGAGCTGGGCGACCGGCGTGCGGGGCCCGGTGCTGACCACCCGGCCGAGCTCGCCGTCCAGCGTGCGCTGGAAGGCCTGGCGGGAGTCGACGGCGCCGTGGACGATCAGCTGGAGCGCGGCGTCGGCCGGGGCGCCGGCGATCTGGACCCGCACGTCGAAGCGGTCGCCGGGGCGCACCCACGCCGGCTGGCCGACCAGCGTGACCTCGGGGCCGCCGGTGGTGGTGCCGGTGCCGGCGGTCGCGCCGCCCGCCGGGGGCGAGGTCTGGGCGCCGGCCGGGAGAGCGCAGAGCAGCGCCGCCGCCAGCGCCGCGGCCGCGGCCAGGGCTCGCCGTCCGGCCCGCCTCACCGGGCGCCCCGGGTGCGGGTGTGCGTGGCGGCGTCCGCGTCGGCGTCGGGCGCCTCACCGTCGAGCGAGATCTCCAGCACGGCCAGGCCCTCGGCCTGCAGCACGAAGCCGGCGCGGTGGTAGAGGCGCAGCGACCGCTCGTTGCCCTCCTGCGTGTTGACCAGCGCATCGCGGGCGCCCCAGCGCCGCAGCCAGCGCAGCCCGTCGTAGAGCAGGGCGGCGCCGCTGCCCCGGCGCTGGTCGGCGGGGTCGACGGCCAGCCGCTGCACGTAGCCCCGGGGCCCGGCCCGGCCACAGACGGCGTAGCCGACGACCCGGCCGTCCCGCCGGGCGACCTGGAAGTGGACGCTGGTGGTGGCCGTGAGCGCCTCGGCCAGGCCGGCCTCGTCCAGCCGCCAGAACGGCTGGAAGGCGGCGGTGTCGACGGCCAGCACCTCCTGGTGGTCGCGCCGCCGACCCCGCCGCAGCTCGACGCCGGTCGGCGGGGAGGCGGCCCGGATGCGGTCGAAGCCGTGCTGGAGCAGGTGGAGCCGTTCGGTCTCGACGAAGCCGGCCTCGACGAACGGCCGCCGGTCGGCCCGGTGCAGCGCGGCGGTGATGGCCGAGCGGTAGCCGGCCCGGCGCAGGTCGCCCAGCGACCGGACCACGTCGCCGGTGGTGAGCGGCCCGAGGAAGTCGCCGACCGGCGCGACGTGGGCGACGGCGTGGTCGCCCTGCCACGGCCGCACCCGCAGCCGCGACCTCCCGCCGCCACCCGGCGCGCGCATGACACTCACTGCCGGTGCTCCACCAGTTGCAGGGACGCCACCGCCAGCCCCCGGGCGCGGGCGCGCTGCGCCCCCGGAGGGGCGCCGGTCGGGCCGGCGGCGGCACAGATCATGGCTACGAGCGTAGGCAACGGCGCACCGCCCGGGCGTGCCAGCCCCATCCGGGCCCCGGCCCGTTAGCGTCGGGCCGGAATGTCTGTGCTGTTCGTCACCCATCCCCGCTACGGCGACCACAAGACGGGCCTCGGCCATCCCGAGCGGCCCGAGCGGCTGGTGGCGGTGGCCGACGGCGTGGTGCAATCGGGCCTCGACAGCGAGGTGGTCCCGGTCGAGCCCCGGCCGGCGACGGTGACCGAGATCGAGCGGGTCCACACCCGTACCTACGTCGCCGCGCTGGAGCGGTTCTGCCGCTCCGGCGGCGGCCAGCTCGACGCGGACACCGCGGCCGTCCCCGGGTCGTGGGACGCCGCCCTGCTGGCGGCGGGGGCGGGGCTCACCGCGGTCGACGCCCTGGCGGCGGGGGAGGCGACCGCCGCGTTCTGCGCCGTGCGCCCCCCGGGCCATCACGCGCTGTCGGCCCGGGCCATGGGGTTCTGCCTGTTCAACAACGTGGCCGTGACGGCCGCCGCCCTGGCCGAGCGGGGCGAGCACGTGCTGGTCGTCGACTACGACGCCCACCACGGCAACGGCACCCAGGACGTGTTCTACGACGACCGCCGGGTCACCTACGTCTCGTTCCACCAGCACCCGCTCTACCCGGGCACCGGCTCGGTGTTCGAGACCGGGGAGGGCGAGGGCGAGGGCCGGACGGTCAACGTCCCGGTCCCGCCCCGGGCCACCGGAGACGTCTACCGGACGGCGATCGACGAGGTGGTGGCCCCGCTGGCCGAGGAGATCGGCGTCACCTGGCTGCTGGTGTCGGCGGGCTTCGACGGGCACCGGGCCGACCCGCTGACCAGCCTCGGGCTCAGCGCCGGCGACTACGCCGACATGACCGCCGACCTCGCGGCCCTGGTCCCGCCGGGCCGGCTGCTGGCGTTCCTGGAGGGCGGCTACGACCTGGAGGCGCTGCGCGACTCGACGGCGGCGACGATGGCCGCGCTCGGCGGCGCCCACCTCCACCCGGAGGCCCCCACCGGCGGCGGCCCCGGCCGCGATGCGGTGGCGGCGGCCTCCCTGGCCCACCGCCGAGCCGTCCACCACTAAGGCCCGCAGGGCTGTCCAACTGCCCAACTAGCCTCACGACGTGATCCCCGAGCGGCTCCAGCCCGTGCTCGCCGACGTCGGCCCGCTGGCCGAGCGGTTCGGCGCGGCCGGGCACCGGCTGTACCTCGTCGGCGGCATCGTGCGCGACCTCGTGCTCGGCCGGCTGCGGCCCGAGGCCGACCTCGACCTCACCACCGACGCCCGCCCGCCCGAGACCCGGGCGGTGCTCGACGGCTGGGCCGACGCCGTCTGGTCGCAGGGCGAGGCGTTCGGGACCGTCGGGGCCCGCAAGGGCGGCGCCACCTTCGAGATCACCACCCACCGGGCCGAGGCCTACCGCGAGGACTCCCGCAAGCCCCACGTCGTCTACGCCGACGACGTGATCGAGGACCTGTCCCGCCGCGACTTCACGGTCAACGCCATGGCGCTGCGCCTCCCCGACCCCGAGCTGATCGACCCCTACGGCGGCGTCGCCGACCTGGCCGCCGGGGTGCTGCGCACGCCGCTGGCGCCCGAGGTCTCGTTCTCCGACGACCCGCTGCGGATGCTGCGGGCGGCCCGTTTCATCGCCGGCTACGGGCTGGAGCCCGACCCCGCCCTGGGGGCGGCCGTGCAGGATCTGCGGGGCCGCCTCGACATCGTGTCGGCCGAGCGCATCCGCGACGAGCTGTCCAAGCTGCTGGTCGTCGACGACCCCAGCGCCGGCCTGTGGTTCCTGGCCGACACCGGCCTGTCCGACATGTTCCTCCCCGAGCTGCGGTCCATGCGCCTGGAGCAGGATCCCATCCACCGCCACAAGGACGTCCTCGCCCACACGATCGCCGTGGTGGCCAAGGCGTCGCCCCGGCTGGTGCTGCGGCTGGCCGCCCTGCTCCACGACATCGGCAAGCCCAAGACCCGCTCGATCGGCCCCGGCGGCGTCAGCTTCCACCACCACGAGGTGGTCGGGGCCCGCATGGCCCGCGACCGGCTGCGCGAGCTGCGCTACCCAAGCGAGGTCGTGGCGGACGTCTCCCGGCTCGTGTTCCTCCACCTGCGTTTCCACGGCTACCGCGACGACGTGTGGAGCGACTCCGCCGTCCGCCGCTACGCCCGGGACGCGGGGCCGCTGCTCACCGACCTCAACGAGCTCACCCGGTGCGACTGCACCACCCGCAACGAGCGCAAGGCCCGCATGCTGGCCGCCCGCATGGACGCGCTGGAGGGCCGGATCGCCGAGCTGCGCGAGCGCGAGGAGCTCGACGCCATCCGCCCCGACATCGACGGCAACCGGGTGATGGAGCTGCTCGGCGTCGGCCCCGGCCGGGTGGTGGGCGAGGCGCTGGCCATGCTGCTGGAGGCGCGGCTGGACGAGGGCCCCCTCGGCGAGGAGGAGGCCGAGCGCCGCCTGCGGGCCTGGTGGGCCGAACGGCCGGCGGACGGGTAAGAGGCTGCGCCGATAGGCGTGGCCGTGGCCCGAGCGGCCCGCTGCGAAGCAGCAAGAGCGGGAAGCACAGACCACGGTGGCTGTGACGACGTGCCTATCCGTGCACGCCCTGGCGAGCGGCCCGGCCCGGCCGGGCTCAGATCCCCAGCTTGCGGGCCCGCACGATCAGGGTCGGCGGAACCCAGCGCATGGCGTCCGACCAGGCCTCGCCGGCGGTGGCCTGCTCGGGCTGCGGTTCGAGCAGCATGTCGACGCCGAACCCGGCCCGGTTGAGGCTCCCGAACAGGCCGGTCAGCGTCACGACCCGGTCGGGTTCGTCGCGCCCGGCGCCCACCGACCAGGTCACCGGGCTGGCGTCCCACCACGAGCGGCGCAGCACCGGCTCGGCACCGCCGGGGTCGAGCAGCACGAAGGCCGGGTGGGGGAGCGAGAACACGAAGGGCCGCTCGGTGCGCAGCACCCGGTGGACCTGGCGGAACACCCGGTCGAGGTCGGCCACGGTGGCGAGCCCGTAGACCGACACGGCGACGTCGATCGTGTCGGCCCGGACGAAGGCCAGCTCGGCCAGCGGGCCGTGGTGGGTCTCGACCCGGACCCCCTCGCGCTCGGCCCGCTCCCGGGTGTCGCTCAGGCTGGCCTCGTCGTCGTCCACGGCGATGACCCGGGCGCCGGCCTTGGCCAGCGCCACCGCCCCCGACCCGGCGCCGCACCCCAGGTCGAGCACCCGCCGGCCGTCGACGTGCCCCAGCAGCCGCAGCTCGCTCTCGGGGGGCAGGCCGGGCCCGTAGCGGACGGCGTCGGCGTCGAGCGTGGCGCCGGCGGCGCCGGCGAGGGAGAAGCGGGTCCATGCCATGGCCGCCAGTCTGTCGCCCGGCGAAAGCACCCGCCACGGGCGGTGCGGAGGGTGGACGTTGGGTGCCACAATCGAGGCAGTCCATGGCCCAAGAATCACGGACAGAGGTCACGGGACCACGGTCACCGGTGGGCGGCGACCCCAGCGGGTCGCTCCCCGGCGGCGCCCTGGCGCTGGTCCTGGCCTGGGACGCCGGCGGGAGCTGCATCAGCGCCCGTCACGAC
>DATFRN010000428.1:0-3737 GCA_035263165.1 Acidimicrobiales bacterium
GTCGAGCTGGTGCGCCCCGGGCGGCGCCGGGGCAAGGCCCGCAAGGCCGGGGCGGCGACGTGAGCCGGCCCTTCGCCGAGGGCGACCAGGTGCTGCTGATCGACAGCAAGAAGCGCCGCTACCTGGTGACGCTGGCCGCGGGCGGCGAGTTCCACACCCACGCGGGCGTGGTCGCCCACGACGACCTCATCGGCGCGGCCGAGGGCTCGTCGTTCCGCTCGACCCGCGGGGCGGCGATGCTGGCCATCCGGCCCACGCTGGCCGAGTTCGTGCTCAAGATGCCCCGGGGCGCCCAGGTCATCTACCCCAAGGACCTGGGCCCGATGCTGATGCTGGCCGACATCTTCCCGGGCGCCCGGGTGCTCGAGTCCGGCGTGGGCTCGGGCGCGCTGTCGATGACGCTCGTGCGGGCGGGGGCGGTGGTCCACGGCTACGAGCTGCGCCAGGACTTCGCCAACCGCGCCACCCGCAACGTGGCCACGTTCCTCGGCCCCGACGCCCTGGCCCGCTACTCGGTCGAGGTGCGCGACGCCTACGAGGGCATCGACGAGGTCGACCTCGACCGGGTGGTGCTCGACCTGCCCGAGCCGTGGCACGTCGTCAAGCACGCGGCCCGGGCCATGCACGTCGGCGGCGTGCTGGTGGCCTACACGCCCCAGATCACCCAGGCGGTCCAGCTGCGCGACGAGCTGACCGGGCAGGGCTTCGGGATGGTCGACACGATCGAGGTCCTCAACCGGGGCTGGCACATCGAGGGCCAGTCGGTGCGGCCCGACCACCGGATGGTGGCCCACACCGGATTCCTCACGAGCGCGAGACTGCTCGGCTGAGCGGCGCTGCGGCTGGGATCATCGAAGGTGAACATGCTCGACCTGCTCGTCATCGTCTTCGCCGTGAGCGCCGCCGTCGGCGGCTACCGGCTGGGCTTCATCGCCCGGGCGACGTCGTGGTTCGGCCTGGTGCTGGGGGCGACGCTGGGGGCCCTGGTGCTGCCCGAGATCCTCCCGAGGATGCGGGGCGCCAGCGACGTGACGATCGTGATGATCGAGGTGGGCGCGCTGGTCGGCACCGCGCTGGTCGGCAACGCGCTCGGCCTCACCCTCGGCAGCCGGCTGCACGTCGAGCTGCCGGCGGGCGCGCCCCGACGCGCCGACCAGGTGGCCGGCGGCGTGCTGGGCGTCGTCGGTGTGCTGGTCGTGCTGTGGGTGCTGCTGCCGACCCTGGCCGACGTGCCGGGGTGGACGTCCGAGCAGGCCCGCTCGTCGGCCATCGCCCGCGAGGTGTCCGACCGGTTCCCCAACCCGCCCAACACGCTGGAGGCGCTGCGGCGGGTGGTGGGCGAGGACCCGTTCCCGCAGGTGTTCGAGGCGCTGCGCCCGGCGCCCGACGTCGGGGCGACCCCGGGGACGAGCGGGCTGTCGCAGGCGACGGCCGACCGGGTGCGGCGCTCGACGGTCAAGGTCGAGGGGCAGGCGTGCAACCGCATCCAGGAGGGCAGCGGGTTCTTCGTGGCGCCGCAGCTGGTGGTGACGAACGCCCACGTGGTGGCGGGGGAGGACGACTCCCGGGTCGAGCTGTCCGACGGCTCGACGGCGGACGCCCGGGTGGTGGCGTTCGACCCCGAGCGGGACCTGGCCGTGCTCCGGGTCGACGGCGAGCGCCCGGCGCTGCCGCTGCGGTCGGGCCGGCTGCGCGACACGGGCGGCGTGTTCGGCCGCCCGGGCGGCGGGCCCCTGGAGATCAGCCCGTTCCGCATCGGCGACAAGATCGAGGCGGTGGGCCACGACATCTACGACCAGGGCCGCACCAGCCGCCAGGTCCTGGTCCTGGCGTCGGACCTGGCCCCGGGCGACTCCGGCGCCGCCCTGGTCGACAGCCGGGGCGACGTCCTCGGCGTCGCCTTCGCCATCGCCCCCGACAAGCCCGGCGTCGCCTACGCCCTGGACCTTGACGAGCTGCGCCCGGTCCTGGCGGGCGACCTGTCGAACACGGTGGACACGGGCGGGTGCCTGGCCTAGGTCGGGACGCGCAAAGGCCCACGACCACCGGAGCGGCCGCGGGCCTTCTTCGATCCCAGCTCGGGTTACTCGACCTCGATGAAGATGCACTCCCCGGGGCATTCCTCGGCGGCCTCGATGACCGCCTCCTCCTGGCCGGCGGGCACGTTGGCGAGCCCTTCGGCGCCGCCCGGGTCGGAGAACACCTTGTCGCCCTCCTTGACGTAGGCGAGCCCGTCGTCCAGCAGGGTGAACACGTCGGGGGCGATCTCCTCGCAGAGGCCGTCGCCCGTGCAGAGATCCTGGTCGATCCAGACCTTCATACCTGTGACTCGCTCCCTGACTCGATGGTGCCTCGCTCTCCGTCAAGACTAGCCAACCCACGGATTAACGCGGCAATTCCGAAAAAAACTCTGTCACAGACCCGCCACATAGTGGGTGCGGCTCGCTGACGAACCCGGTGTAGGGTCCGAGCATCCGGACCGATCGAGGAGGTGGTCACCGTCGACGAGCACAACGACGAGGGTGGTGACGTGAGCCCCGAGCGCGAGCGGGCCGACTACGTCGACCAGGTGCATGCCCTCGAGGAAGAGGTCCTGGTCCTGCGCCGCCGCCTCCAGGATGCCCCCAAGCGGGTGCGCACCCTCGAGGAGCGGCTGCTCGAGACCAAGGGCCAGCTGGCCCAGGCCGTCGCGCAGAACGAGAAGCTGACCTACACCCTCCGCGAAGCGCGCGACCACATCAGCGCGCTGCGCGAGGAGGTCGACAAGCTCACCCAGCCGCCCTCCGCCTACGGCACCCTGCTGTCGCACAACGACGACGGCACCGTCGACGTCTACTCCGGCGGCCGCAAGATGCGCGTCGCCGTCCACCCCGCCCTCGACGCCGACGACCTGGCGCGGGGCGGCGAGGTGGTCCTCAACGAGTCGCTGAACGTGGTCATGGCCCGCACGCCGGAGACCAACGGCGAGGTCGTGACCGTCAAGGAGCTGCTGGCCGACGGCCGCCGGGCCATCATCCTCGGCCGGGCCGACGAGGAGCGGGTGGCCGAGCTGGCCGACATCCTCATCGGCGAGACCGTGCGGTCCGGCGACTCGGTGCTGATGGACTCGCGGTCGGGCCTGCTGCTCGAGAAGCTGCCCCGGCCCGAGGTCGAGGAGCTCGTGCTCGAAGAGGTCCCCGACATCAGCTACGCCGACATCGGGGGGCTGGACGACCAGATCGAGCAGATCGCCGACGCCGTCGAGTTGCCGTTCCTGCACCAGGATCTGTTCGCCGAGCACCGCCTGCCGGCGCCGAAGGGCATCCTGCTCTACGGCCCGCCGGGGTGCGGCAAGACGCTCATCGCCAAGGCGGTCGCCAACAGCCTCGCCAAGAAGGTCGCGTCGGCGACGGGCGACGAGAAGGGCCGCAGCTACTTCATCAACATCAAAGGCCCCGAGCTGCTCAACAAATATGTCGGCGAGACCGAACGCCAGATCCGCATGGTGTTCCAGCGGGCACGTGAGAAGAGCGAGGAGGGCTGGCCGGTCATCGTGTTCTTCGACGAGATGGACTCGATGTTCCGCACCCGCGGCACGGGCATCTCGTCGGACATGGAGTCCACGATCGTGCCGCAGCTCCTCGCGGAGATCGACGGCGTCGAGTCGCTGCGCAACGTCATCGTCATCGGTGCGTCCAACCGCGAGGACCTGATCGACCCCGCCATCCTCCGGCCCGGCCGGCTCGACGTGAAGATCA
>DATFRN010000429.1:0-11673 GCA_035263165.1 Acidimicrobiales bacterium
GACCCGAGCACATGTGGCACGCCCGGCACGCGGCGGGCGAGCGCGGGCCGGTGCCGGCACCAGCCCCAGCGCACGCGGCACGCCGGCACCGCGGCGGGCGAGTGGGTGCCGGCGACCCGCCCCGAGCGCACGCGGCACGCCCGGCGGCGCGGCGGGCGAGCGCGGGCCGGTGCCGGCGACCCGCGCCCAGTGCACGCGGCACGCCCGGCGCGGCGCGGGCGGGTCGGCACGCCCGGCGGCGCGGCGGGCGGGCGCGGGCCGGTGCCGGCGACCCGCGCCCAGTGCACGCGGCACGCCCGGCGCGGCGCGGGCGGGTCGGCACACGCCGCCCGGGGGGTCAGCGGCCGGAGATGCCGGCGAGGGGTTCCAGGCGTTCCTGGCCCGTGTCCTCGTCCTCCTCCAGGCGCCAGCCCAGGCGGGCGGCCAGGAGGGGGTGGCCCTCGTCCGGGCCGCTGGCGATCAGCTCGTCGCCGGCCGTCAGCTGCACGTGGCCCCGGGGCCGGTAGAGGTAGCGCCCGCCCCGGCGGACCGCCAGCACGTGGAAGCCCGGGTCCACATCGAGCTGCAGCTCCTGCAGCGTCGCCCCGTCGGCCGGCGACCCGGCGGCGACCGGCACCCGCACCACCACCTCGTCGCTCTCCCCCAGGGCGATCTGGATGATCGGGTGCACCTCCTCGTGCCGCTCGATCAGCCACACCATCTGCTGCGCCGAGTCGCCCAGGTCCTCGGCCGCCTGCGACAGGTGCAGCAGCCCCCGCAGCGGTGACGGGTCGATGTCCTGCGAGGCCGCCCGCAGCACCCAGAGCTCGAGCCGGTCCTTCATCTCGTCGAGCCGGTCCTCCAGGTGGCGCACCTCGGCGGCCAGCCCGAGGTCCCGCAGCACCAGCGCCGAGTACGCCAGCCCCACCGCCGTCTCCGACACGTTCTTCATCTCGACCAGCACGTCGACGGCCCGGTCGAGGTCGGTGAGCGTGCCGTCCTCGGGCGGGGTCGGCGGCTCCCACCGCGGGGCGGCGGCCAGCTCCCGCAGCCGGGTGATGCCCGCCGGCGATCCCCGCAGGAACAGCACGTCGCCGGGCAGCATGATCTCCTCACCCTCGACGTCGGTGATCCACTCCCGGTCCCGGCGGATGGCGACGATGCGCATCCCGGTCTGGACCGGCAGCTCCAGGTCGACCAGCGGCCGCCGGGCCAGGTGCGAGCCGTCCCGCACCCGCACCCGGTGCGAGACCTCCTCGGCGTTGGACAGGTCGGCCACCAGCTCGCGGGGGATGCCGAGCCGGTGGGTCACGATGCGGGCGATGTCGACGGCGGCGTTGGCGATGCGCTCGATCGACGAGATCACCTGGAGCACCGACGCCATGGCGTCGGCCTCCCGGGGGTGGCGGGCGGCCATGACGGCCACGGCCCGCATGTCGTGGACGTAGTCGTCCATCCGCTCCTCGAGCGCGCCCACCTCCTCGGCCATGCCCGGATCGCCGAAGTACAGCGCCGCGTAGGCCAGGTCGACCATCAGCTCGGAGAGGTCCTTGACCTCGGCCAGCATGGCCCGGAGGTTGCGGGGTCTGTCGTCCATCGGCAGCTTCCTGGTCAACGATACTCAGGCCCGCTCACGACAGGCCGAGCAGCGAGATGGCGATGATGATCGTGAACGCCCCCACCAGGTCGACCGACGAGCTGACGATGGGGATGCCGTAGGTGTCGGGGTCGGCGCCGGTGCGGTAGGCGGCGATGGTGCTGTAGTAGGCGACGGTCACGACGAAGGCGAGCGCCAGCGCCCCGGCGATGAGCGACACCAGCACCATCTCCCCGATGCCGGGCGTCGACTGGCCCAGCAGCCGGGCGGTGAGGTCGGCGAAGACCCCGTTGAACAGGTACACCGGCCCGGCCAGCAGGCAGACCATGGTGATGTCCCGCCGGGCCTCCCGGTTGGGGCGGCTCGTCGGCGGGACGGTGCCGAGGAAGAGCTTGGACGACAGGCGCCCCGAGAGGATCCCGCCCAGCGCGCCCGAGCTCGACAGGTGGGCGGGCACGAGGACGAGCAGGGCGGGCAGGGCGTTGAAGCGGTCGAACGACTTCTCCAGCGTGACGCCGGCCATGGCGCTGACGGTGCCGGCGATGAGCAGCACCGGCACCGACTCGTGGACGATGCGGCGCAGCCCCGCCGTCGACGACCGCCACCCGGCGACCAGGAACGCCAGCGACGCCGCCACCAGCACCGTGCCGAGCACCGGGGTGAGGATCGAGTAGCCGAGCAGGAAGGTGGCGATGTACAGCGCCGGCAGGGTGAGGACGTCGCCGAGCGTCGACACCAGGGGCGCGGTCACGTTGTCGAGGTCCCAGCCGTAGCGGACCGCCCCGGCCGTCAGGGCCAGCGAGGCGGCCAGCACGACCAGCGACCCGAGCAGGCCGCCGACGATCGACACCGTGGCCATCGACAGCAGGTCGATCGACCCCGTGAGCCCCATCCCGACGGCGATCGCCTTGGCCACCACCGCCAGGGCCAGGGAGATCCCCATCGTGAGGAGCATGGCGGCGAGGACGTTCTGGCCGAGCGACGCCTCCCGCCGCAGCGACCAGCGGAAGGTACCGGCGTGGATGGCGGTCGAGAGGCGGTTGCCGAAGGAGCCGAAGATGTTGCCCCGCAGCCCGATCGCCGCCGGGACCAGGACGAGCAGGCCCGGGTAGCGCTCGAGCGTGCCGGTGATGGCCCCGAGGAACGCGCCGGCGACGAGGCTGGTCGACGAGTTCAGGACGAGCGCGACGAGACCCTGCCGGGCGCCGGCGGCGTCCGGCCCCAGAAGCGCACGCAGGCGCGACGCGTAGGACGTCGGGGTTCGCATCGAAGACCAGGTGGGAACGGGTCGTCGGGGTGGCGGCTCGTCAAACCCGGACAGTCTGCAACACTTGGCCCCATGAGGGGTGACGCTGGGACGCCCACGGCCCTACGGCCCCGCGGCCGGCGACGCACCGTCGCGCTGGCCGCACTGTTCGTCCTCGCGGGTGCGGCGGCCGCCGGGTGCGGCAGCCACAAGGAGGGCCGGCGGCTGGCCGAGCCCAAGCCCGACCAGACGACCACGACGGCGGCCCCCGGCGGCGCAGCCGGGGCGGGTTCTGGGGCCGCGGCCGGGACCAACTCGAAGCCGGCGCTGAAGCTGACCAGCGCGGCGTTCGCGGACGGGGCCGCGATCCCGAAGCAGTTCACCTGCCGGGGCGCCGACCAGTCGCCGCCGCTGCAGTGGGGCGGCGTGCCCGACGGGACGGTGGAGCTGGCGCTGGTGGTGCGGGACGTCGACATCGGCGGGTTCGTCCACTGGGTGATCGCCGGGATGGACCCCCAGCTGGGCGGCATCGCCCAGGGCGCCCCGCCCAGCGGGTCGGTGGAGGCCAACAACGCCATCGGCCGGCCGGGCTACGCCGGCCCGTGCCCGCCGTCGGGGACGCACCACTACGAGTTCCGGCTGTACGCGCTGACCAAGGCCTCGGGCGTGAAGGCCGGCGAGGCCGGGGCGGGGGCGGCGACGAAGGTGGAGAAGGCCCCGTCGCTGGGTTCGGCCCTGCTGGTGGGCACGTTCAGCGCCGGCTGAGGCGCTCAGCCCCGCACCCGGAACCCGAGGCCGCCGACGGCGGGCAGGTCCTCGATCACGACCCGCTCGACCACGGCCCGCGCCGGCCCCTGGCGCGCCCAGGCCAGCAGGTCGCCGACGGCGGCCCGCGGCCCCTCGGCCTCGATCTCGACCGACCCGTCGGGCCGGTTGGCCACCCACCCGACCACCCCGAGCCGCTCGGCCTCGCGCCGGCAGCCCTGCCGGTACCACACGCCCTGCACCCGCCCGGTCACGACCGCCCGCACCCGGACGACCCCGTCACCCACGCTGGGCACGCTCACGCGAGGTCATCGCCGAGCCTCACCCGCGCCCACGGGCGGGCGGCGCCGGCGGCCGGGGTCATCGCCGGCGCTTGCGGCCCCCGCTGCCATTGCTCTGGGTGGCCGGCTCCTCGGCGTCGTCGGGGTCGACGGCGTCCTCGGGCTCGACGGCGTCCTCCGGTTCCGCGTCGGCCTCGGACGACTCGACGTCGATGACCTCGCCCCGGCCTCGGCCGCCCCCGCGGGTGCGGGTGACCCGTTCGGCCACCCGAGCCGGCATGTCGGCCCTCCGCACCTGGTAGCCGGCGATGAACAGGGCGATCAGCGCAGGCAGGAAGTACACGCCCAGGAACAGCGCCATGCCGGCCATGACGATCATCGAGTAGGTGAGCATCCGGCTGCGGTCGGGCCGCCGGTTGGCCCACACGGCGAACCCGACGACCAGGATCGGCACGATCGCCACCAGCAGGATCTGCGGGCCCTGCGCACTCAGCAGGGTCGTCGTCTTCTCGGGGATCTCGTGGCCGGTCACGGTCTGGCGGGCCAGCGTGGCCACCCCGCCGAACTGGCGGGGCAGCGCCTCGCCCCGGTCGTCGACCTTCACGAACGGCGCGAACAGCATGACCAGCGCGCCGATGATCGCCAGCACCAGCGCGGCCAGGACCGCCCGGTCGCCCGGGCGGGAGCTGCGGGCCAGCCCGAGCAGGCCGCCCTCGGGGGGCGGCTCGGAGGAACCCGGGCCCGGCGCCGGGCGGGCACCGGGGGCGCGGCCGCCGCCCTTCGCCTTGCTGCCCGTGGCCGATGTGGTCGCCCGCGCGGTGGTCGCGGTGGCGGCGTTCTCGCGGCGGGCCGCAAGCGCGCCACGCTGGGCCTTGTTGCGGGTGGCTCGGCGGTTCTTGGACTCTCGGCGCTTGTCGGGCACGGCGCAACGGTAGGCCCGCCGGGTCACCCCCGGCGACCTGGCGGCCCGAGCAGACGTTCGAGCACCCGCGGCTACGACCGGGCCGGCACGGCGTGCGGCACCCGGCGAGGCGGGCCAACCCCGCGGAGCGCGGGCCGGCCCCGACGGCAGGCCGGTCGCAAGGATGGCCGGCAGGCCCAGGTGGCGACCGGCACCGCCGAAGCCCGCCAGCACCAGGACGACCCACGTCGGCGCGGCCCCCAGCCTGCCCCCGCCGGGCCGTCACCGGAAGTCCCGGCTGCGCAGCGGCGCCCGGATCGGCAGGGCCTCGATCCGCTCGGCCAGCACGTTGGTCACGCCGTCGACCCGTTCCAGCCGCCCCCGGACCAGAAGCGCCGGCGCCGACCGCACCACCCGGCGGTGGTGGGCCCAGCAGCCCTTGGAGACCACGATGTTGAGCAGGCCCCCCTCGTCCTCGAGGTTGAGGAAGGTCGTGCCTCCGGCCGTCGCCGGCCGCTGCCGGTGGGTGACGACCCCGCCCACGGTCACCCGGGCCCCGTGCGGCCGCTCCCCCAGCCGGTCGGACGGGACCACCCCCAGTCGGTCGAGCAGGTCGCGCACGAATCGGGTAGGGTGCCCCTCGGGGCTGATGCCGGTGGCCCACAGGTCGGCCCGGGCCTCGTCCATCGGGTCGAGGCCCGGCAGCGGCGGGGCGTCCACCCCGGTCACGATCCCCGCCAGCCGGTCGGGCCCGGTGTGGGCCAGCGCCCCCGCCACCCACAGCGCCCGGCGCCGGTCGAGCCCGAAGCAGCCGAACGCCCCCGCCGTGGCCAGCGCCTCGAGCTGGGCGACGGTCAGCACCGGCACCCGGCGCACCAGGTCCTCGGGGTGGACGTAGGGGCCGTGGGCCTCCCGCTCGGCCACGATCCGGGCGGCCAGGTCGGTCCCCAGGCCCCGCACCGAGCCCAGCCCGAGGCGCACCGCGGGCCCGCCGATCCCCCAGGCCTCGGGCGGCGTCCCCTTGCCCGCCGCCGGCCCGGGCGCCGGCCCGTCCACCTCCAGCGTCGCCGCCGCCCCCGACGCCGCCAGGTCGGGCGTGCGGACCTCGACCCCGTGGCGCCGGGCGTCCTGGACCAGCGTGTGGGGCGAGTAGAACCCCATCGGCTGGGCGTTGACCAGCGCCCCGCAGAAGGCGGCCGGGTAGTAGCGCTTGAGCCAGGCCGAGGCGTACACCAGGTAGGCGAAGCTCACCGAGTGGCTCTCGGGGAAGCCGTAGCTGGCGAAGGCGGCCAGCTTCTCCCAGATGCGGTCGGCCACCTCGCCCACCACCTGGTTGGCGGCCATGCCGTCGTACAGCCGCCGGCGCAGGGCCTCCATCCGCTCCTGGCTGCGCTTGGACGCCATCGCCTGGCGCAGCTGGTCGGCCTCGGCCGCGCTGAACCCGGCCACGTCCATGGCCATCTGCATGAGCTGCTCCTGGAACAGCGGCACGCCCAGGGTCTTGGCCAGCGAGTCCTTGAGCAGCGGGTGCAGGTAGGTGGGTTCCTCCAGGCCCTTGCGCCGGCGGATGTAGGGATGGACCGACCCGCCCTGGATCGGCCCCGGGCGGATCAGCGCCACCTCGACGACCAGGTCGTAGAACACCTCGGGCCGCAGCCGGGGCAGCGTGGCCATCTGCGCCCGGGACTCGACCTGGAACACCCCGATCGAGTCGGCCCGGCACAACATCTCGTAGACGTCGTCTTCCTGTTCCAGCGTGGCCAGGTCGACCTCGACCCCGTGCGCCTCCCGGACCAGGTCGATCGTGCCGTGCAGCGCCTCGAGCATGCCCAGGCCCAGCAGGTCGAACTTCACCAGGCCCACCGCCGCGCAGTCGTCCTTGTCCCACTGCAGCACCGTGCGCAGCGGCACGACCGCGTCCTCGCCGCCGGCGGGGGGCGGCCGCCCGTCCCGCAGGCTGGTCCGGCCCGAGAACCGGGCCCACTCCACCGGGCACACCTCGACGATCGGCCGGTCGCAGATGACCATGCCCCCCGAGTGGATGCCCAGGTGCCGGGGCGCCCGCTCGACCTCGCGGGCCAGGGCCAGCACCGGGTCGGGGATGTCGTGGCCGCGCTCGGCCGAGGTCGAGGACACGGTCGACCACATGTCCATCTGCTTGGACCAGGCGTCCTGCTGCCCCGGCGAGTAGCCGAGCGCCTTGGCCATGTCCCGCACCGCCGAGCGGGCCCGGTAGCTGATGACGTTGGCCACCTGGGCGGCGTGGTCGCGGTCGTGGCGCCGGTAGACGTACTGGATGGCCTCCTCCCGCCGGCCGCTCTCGATGTCGATGTCGATGTCCGGCGGGCCGTCCCGCTCGGGGGTCAGGAACCGCTCGAACAGCAGCCCGAGCGACACCGCGTCGGCGTTGGTGATGCCCAGCGCGTAGCAGACGGCCGAGTTGGCGGCGCTGCCCCGCCCCTGGCACAGGATGTTCGCCCCTTTGCAGAAGTCGACGATGTCCCACACCACGAGGAAGTAGCCGGGGTAGCCCAGCGCCTCGATGACCGCCAGCTCGTGGTCGAGCTGGTCCCAGGCCCGCCGGTTGAGGTCGCGGTCGCCGCCGGGCGTCTCCCCGCCCCGGCGCCCGTAGCGCTTCGCCGCCCCCTCGTAGGTGAGCTCGCGCAGGTAGGACATCTCGTCGAGCCCACGGGGGCAGGGGAAGGGCGGGAGCTGCGGCGCCACCAGCGCCAGGTCGAAGGCGCAGTCCCGCCCCAGCTCGGCGGCCCGCTCGACCGCGCCGGGCCAGCGGGCGAACCGCCGGGCCTGCTCGTCGCCCGAGCGCAGGTGGGCGGTGCCGGCCGCCGGCAGCCAGCCGGCCAGGTCGTCGAGGCTGCGCCGGGCCCGCACCGCCGCCAGCGCGGTGGCCAGGCGCCGCCGGTCGGGGGTGGCGTAGTGCACGTTGTTGGTGGCCACCGGCTCGACCCCGGCCCGGACCGCCAGCTCGACCAGGGCGTCGTTGCGAGCCGAGTCGAGCGGGTCGCCGTGGTCGGTCAGCTCGACCGCCACGTTGCCGGCCCCGAACAGCTCGACCAGGCGCCCCAGCTCGCGGGCGGCCGCCGCCGGGCCACCCTGCAGCAGCGCCCGGCGCACCGCCCCCTTGCGGCACCCGGTGAGCACCAGCCAGTGCCCGCCGTGCGCGCGCGACCAGTCGACGCCCGAGTAGTCGGGCCTGCCCTTCTCGCGCCCGGTCAGGTGCCCGGTGCTGAGGGTGGCCGCCAGCCGGGCGTAGCCCTCGGGGTCGCGGGCCAGGACCAGCAGGTGGGCACCCACCGGGTCGGCCTCGCCGTTCTGGGGCCGGGGCACCTCGAGCGACAGCTCGGCGCCGAAGACCGTGGGCATCCCCACCGCCCGGGCCGCCTCGGCGAAGCGGACCACGCCGTAGAACCCGTCGTGATCGGTGAGGGCCAGCGCCTCCAGCCCCAGGCGGGCGGCCTCCTCGGCCAGCTCCTCCGGGTGGCTGGCGCCGTCGAGGAAGCTGAAGTTGGAGTGACAGTGCAGCTCGGCGTAGGGCGTGGCGGAGGCGCGCCGTTCGAGGAGGGCGGGGGGCTCGTAGGTCGGCCGCCGGGGCGACCAGGCCGGGCTGTCGCCGCCGTTGGCGCCGGGGGGCACGGGCGAGGGGCGGATGTCGCGGCGCGGCTCGCCGGTGGCGGGCGGCGGGGACGGGTCGCGGCGGGACCACCAGGTGCGCGGCTCGTGGGCCGGCCGGCGGTCGGACAGGGTCCGCTCGATCTCGTGCCAGGGGACGCTCGGGTTGTTGAACCCCACGGGCGACAGTGTACGAACGCATGTTCGTGTATGGTAGCCGCGTGCATCGCCGCCTACGCAACGTCGTCGCCGTCCTCCGGGCCCTCGCCCACCTCTCCCTCCGTCGCGTCCGCTATGAACGGGGCGGTGCTGCTGCGCGTCAACCGGGTGCGGGGGCAGTCCGCCACGTTCCACGAGGTGATGGGGCGGGTCGCCGGCCGGGACGAGGGGGTCGTCCGCTCGTCGGACGTGCTGCTCGCCCTCGTCGCCACGCCGGCCTGCGGGGCGGCCCGCGGGCTGCACACGCTGGGGCCGCCTGTCGACCTCCTGGCCGACCTGGTGCGGGGCGTGGCCGGCCCGTCCGGGGCACCGCCATCCGCCGCCGGCCCGCTGTCGCCGTCGCCTTCGTCGTCGCCTTCGCCGGCGGCGGCCGCCGGGCCGGTCCGCGAGATCCGACTCGTGCGGGGATCCCGCCGCCGGGGCGCGCCGGTCCCCCGCTCGGTCGTGCGCCTGCGGGCGGACGAGTCGCTGTTCCACGGCATCAACCTGGCCTGGCTGTACGGCCACCGGTGGGGGTCGCGCCGGCTGGGCACGCCCAACCTGCTGGTGGGCATGGCCCAGCACCCGACCAGCGAGGTGTACCGGGCCGTCCGGCTGTGGGGGCTCGACATCGACGACCTCACCGCCCGCATCCGCGACCAGGTCGAGCGGGGCGCGCTGGACGAGGACTGAGCGCCCGGGCGTCAGTCATAGGTCGCCTCGACCCACCAGCGGCCGGCCTCCACCACCAGCAGGCGGGCCGTGCCGTCGGCCGTGACCACCTGGAGCCGGGCGCGGCGCCGGTGACCCCGGGGGTCCCACCAGCGCTCATCGCACGGCCACGGCCCGGCCCAGGCCACGATGGGGGCCGGCCGGCGGGTGGTGGGCGCCGCCGCCGCCGTCGCCGGCGCCTCGGGGCCCAGCCCGGCGGGGGACGCGCTCACCTCGCCGCGGCCGGTCACCACCACGGGCCGGCCCGCAGCGTCGACGACGGCGACCGGGTGCGGGGGGTCGTGCACGACGGCGGGCGCCGGGGGCGGGACCGCACCGGGCCAGGGCTCGGCCACCCAGCCGTCCCGGGCCGCGGGTCGGGGCTCGGTGGCGTCGTCGGCCGCCACCGGCACCAGCGCCACCCGCTCGCCCGGTCCCCGCCCGCCCCGCCACTCGGGCATCCGTACCGCCTCGACGTCGAGCAGGCCCTGCACCCGGGCCAGCGCCCGCGCCGCCCGGTCCCCGGCCTCGACGGCGTCGACGGCCCCGGGCGCGCCCGACCCGAAGGCCAGCTGGCGCCCCCCGGCGGGGACCACCTCGTCCGGCGCCAGCCACAGCCGGGTGAGCCCGGCCGTCGGGCGGCGGGGCGACTCGAGCCACCCGTGGAGCTGCCAGCGCACCCGGTCGGCGATGGCGTGGGGGGTGAAGGTGCCCTCGGTGCGCCACACCCGGGTGTGGGTCTCGCCGTGCTCCGACTCGGCCCCCACCGCCAGCCGGGTGCAGGCGTTGCCCGCCGCGGCCAGGCGGCGGTGCAGGTCGTCGGCCAGGCCCCGGGCCAGGAAGGCCGCCGCCTCGACCTGGAGGGCGGGCGGATCGAGCTCGGCGGCCACCGTCCACTCGGGCGGGGGCGGGGCCGTGGCGGGCGGGCGGGGGTCGAGGCCCCGGGCCAGGCGGTGGGCGACCAGGCCCTCGGCGCCGAACCGACCCACGATCTCGGCCGCCGGCAGGGCGGCCAGGGCGCCCAGCGTGCGGATGCCGAGCCGCTCGAGCACGTCCACGAGCTCGGCGCCGACGGGGCCGCCGGGGTCGCACAGCACGGCCACGGAGATCGGCGCCAGGAAGGCGGGGCTGCCCCCGGGGGCGACCACCCGGACCGCCGCGGCGCCCTCCCCCGGGACCGTCCCGATCGGGGCGACGCCCTCCCCCCGGCCGATCGCCGACGACGCCGCGGGGTACTCCCCCGGGCCGATCGCCGACGTCGCCGGGGCGCCCTCCCCCGGGACCGTCCCGATCGGGGCGACACCCTCCCCCCGGCCGATCACCGACGACGCCGCGGGGTCCTCCCCGGGGACGTCCGCCGCCGTCGCCCCGGCTCCGGCGATGGCGCCCACGGTGCCGCCCGGGCGGCGGCGGGCGGCGAGGCCGGCGGCGAAGGGGCCGTCGGCCACCCCCACCCGCACGGGACCCCGGCCCCGCAGCGCGTCGGCCGCCAGGCCCGCCGCCCGGGCGGCCAGGGCCTCGTCGCCGCCGTGGTAGCGCGACGGCCCCCGGGTGGGGAACGCACACGTGCCGGGGTGGGCGACCTCGATGCGGGGGGTGAGCGCCTCGAGGGCGGCGGCGACCGGCTCGAACGCCCGGGCCTCCTGGGCGGGGTCGTGGGGGACGAGGATCGCCTCGGGGCACCGGGCCTGGGCGTCCCGCCGCCGCTGGTGGATCCCGACCCCGCAGGCCCGGGCCGGCGGCGAGGCGGCCACCACCCGGTTGGCCCGCAGGACCACCGCCGGCACGTCGAGCGGCACCCCCGCCGCCACCAGCGGCCAGTCGGCGCACCACACCACCAGGGTGCGCGTCGCCCCGGCCTCGGCGTCCACCGCCTACGCCCCCCTCGCCCGGGGGCGCAGGGGGATGGTCTCGGCCAGCGGCTCGACCGCCGCCACTCCCCCGTCCCCGCCGGGCAGCCACAGCTCGCTGCGCCGGGGTCGGGCCGATTCGCCCCGGCCGCCCGACTCGACCACCACCCGCCGCCCCTGCAGGTGCCCGGCCCCCGTCTCCAGCCCCTCCCAGACGGCGGCGGTCACCGTGAGGCGGACGTGGCTGCGCTCGCCGGGCAGGTCGTCGCCGACGACCACCAGCACCGCCCCCCGCTCCCGCACCCGGGCGACCAGCCGCCGGGCGTCGGCCGGCCGCACCCGGGACCGCCGGCCACCCCCGGCCGCCCCCCCGCCGAACCCGATCTCTGCCCCCAACCCGGCCGCACCGACGCCATCCCAGGCCCCGGGACCGCCCGGGCCACCCACACCGAAACCACCGCCGCCGCTCCGGCGCCCCGATCCGGCCACACCGCCACCCCGACCCCCCGATCCGGCCA
>DATFRN010000430.1:0-12432 GCA_035263165.1 Acidimicrobiales bacterium
GCCCCCGGCGCAGCGGCGCCCACGGGCACCGCCGTCGGCCCACCGCCGCCCGTCGCCGCGCCGGCCGCGCCGGCCATGCCGGCGGCGCCGGCGGGTGGGTGGGGTCCGGCGCTGGCGGCCGGGCCGTCGCTGGACCTGCCGCCCGGGTACCTGACCGGCGACGCCCGGGCCGCGCTGGCCCGGCGGGAGCGGCGGCGGGGACGCTGGCTACTGCTCGGCGGCGTCGTGGCGGTGGCCGCGGCCGTCGGGATCACCGTGCGGCTCAACTCCGGCGGCGAGCCCGAGGCCGAACCCCCGCCGGCGACGGCGCCGGCGCCGGCCCGGTCCGTGGCCGCCATCGCCGTCGGGGCCTGCTTCACCGGACAGCCCAGCCGTGTCACCACCGTCGACTGCGCCCGCCCCCACCAGGGCGAGCTGTTCGGCCAGGTCGCCGGCCCCGCCGTCGACGCCTGGCCCGGCGAGCCCGCGCTGCGGCGCGACATGGGCAACGCCTGCACCGTCGCCCTGGCCGGCTACTCCGGCGCCGGACCGGCCGAGGCGCTGGCCCGGGGCATCGCCTTCCGCCCGATCACCCCCACCCGCGCCCAATGGGACGGCGGCGCCACCGGCAGCTACTGCGTCGCCTACCCCGCGGCCGGCGGCACGCTGACCGGCTCGATCAAGGATCGTTAGCCGAAGAACACCGACGCCACGTCGTACACGGCCGGGTCGACCAGCTTGAGCTCGGATGTCGCCTCGGCCAGGGGCACCCGCACGATGTCGCCGGCCCGCAGCGCCACCATCGTCCCGAACGCCCCGTCGTGCACGGCGTCGATGGCGCCGATCCCGAACCGGGTGGCCAGCACCCGGTCGAACGCCGTCGGCGTCCCGCCCCGCTGCACGTGCCCGAGCACGATGGCCCGGGTCTCGAACCCGGTCCGGTCCTCGATGGCCCGGGCCAGCATGTCGCCGATCCCGCCCAGCCGGGCGTGCCCGAAGGCGTCCACCTCGGCCGACGCCACCGCCAGCGTCCCGGCCACCGGCGTCGCCCCCTCGGCCACCACCACGATCGACGCGAACCGCCCCCGCTCGTTGTGCCGGTGCTCGATGACCCGGGTGACCTCGTCCACGTCGAACGGGTGCTCCGGCACCAGCACCATCGTGGCCCCGCCGGCGATGGCGGCCCAGGTGGCGATGTGCCCGGCATGCCGGCCCATGACCTCGACCACCATGACCCGGTCGTGCGACTCGGCCGTCGTGTGCAGCCGGTCGATGGCATCCACGCACACCTGCACGGCGGTGTCGAACCCGAACGTCAGCTCGGTGGCCGACAGGTCGTTGTCGATGGTCTTGGGCACGCCCACCACCGCCACGCCCTCGTCGGCCAGCCGGGCCGCCACCCCGAGCGTGTCCTCGCCCCCGATGGCGACCAGGGCGTCGATGTCGTGGTCGGCCAGCGTCTTGCGCACGGCGTCGGGGCCGCCGTCGACCTTGTAGGGATTGGTCCGCGACGACCCGAGGATCGTGCCGCCCCGGGGCAGCGTCCCCCGGAACGTCTCGACCGAGAGGTCGACCACGTCGCCCTGCACGGCCCCCCGCCACCCGTCCCGCAGGCCGAGCATCTGGTCGCCGTGGATCCGCTCCCCCTTGCGGACCACGGCCCGCATCACGGCGTTCAGTCCGGGGCAGTCGCCGCCCCCCGTGAGCATGGCCACACGCATGGGACGGACACTACCGAGCCGGCCTTTCCGGCCGTCGGAATTACCGGGCCCGGCCAGGGCACTAGCGTCGCCGCCCGATGTCCGTCGTGATCGCCATCGACGCCGGCACCACCGGGGTCCGCAGCTTCGCCCTGCGCCCGGACGGCTCCCCCGCCGGCTACGCCTACCGGGAGTTCCCCCAGCACTTCCCCCGGCCCGGCCTGGTGGAGCACGACCCCGACGACATCTGGGACGCCACCGCCGCCACCCTGGCCGAGCTCGCCGCCCGGCTCGACGCCGACGGCGAGACCGTCGCCGCCCTCGGCATCACCAACCAGCGCGAGACCACGGTCGTGTGGGACCGGCGCACCGGCCGCCCCCTCCACCGCGCCCTGGTCTGGCAGGACCGCCGCACCGCCCACCGCTGCGACGAGCTGCGGGAGGCCGGCCACCTCGACCTCGTCCGGCGCACCACCGGCCTGGTCCTCGACCCTTACTTCTCCGCCACCAAGCTCGAGTGGCTGCTCGGCGAGGGCGGCGTCGAGGCCGGCCCCGACCTGGCCTTCGGCACCGTCGACAGCTGGGTCCTGTGGAACCTCACCGGCGGGGCCGACGGCGGCGTCCACGCCACCGAGGCCTCCAACGCCAGCCGCACCCTGCTGTTCGACATCGGCGCCCTGGCCTGGTCGGACACCCTGCTCGACCTGTTCGGCGCCCCTCGCTCGTGCCTGCCCGACGTCCGGCCGTCGGGCAGCCGGTTCGGGGTCACCGCCGCCGGCCTGCCGGTGCCCGCGGGCATCCCGGTCTCCGGCATCCTCGGCGACCAGCAGGCCGCCCTCTTCGGCCAGGCCTGCCTCGAGCCCGGCCTGACCAAGAACACCTACGGCACCGGCAGCTTCGTGCTCATGAACGTCGGCGCCGACTGCCCCGACCCGGTCGAGGGGCTGCTCACCACCGTGGCCTGGACCGGCGTCGACGGCGGCCCGCCCGCCTACGCCCTGGAGGGCGCCATCTTCGTCACGGGGGCCGCGGTCCAGTGGCTGCGGGACGGGCTCGGCCTCATCCGCGAGGCCGCCGAGATCGGCCCCCTGGCCGAGACCTGCCCCGACACCGAGGGCGTGTTCCTGGTCCCCGCCTTCACCGGCCTCGGCAGCCCGTGGTGGGACCCCTACGCCCGGGGCACGCTGGTCGGAATCACCCGGGGCACGGGCGCCGCCCACCTGGCCAGGGCCGTGGTGGAGGCGATGGCCTACCAGACCCGCGACGTGGTCGACGCCATGGCCGCGGCCTCGGGCCAGGCCATCGCCGAGCTCCGGGTCGACGGCGGGGCGTCGGCCATGGACCTGCTGCTCCAGCTCCAGGCCGACCAGCTCCAGGTCCCGGTGGCCCGGCCGGCCGTGCCGGAGACCACGGCGCTGGGGGCCGCCTACCTGGCCGGGCTGACGGAGGGGGTGTGGTCGTCGGTGGCCGACGTCGAGGCCGCGTGGCACCTCGACCGCCGGGCCACCCCGGCGGCGTCCCGGGAGGACGCCGACCGCGCCCACGCCCGCTGGCTGGCCGCTGTCGAGCGCTCCCGGGGCTGGGCCACCTGACCGGAAGCCCCGTGTGCGGCCGGCCCCCCACGATGGGGGCCGGCCGCCGGGGCATCGGGGCTCGGGGGTGCGAGCGGAGGGGACACCAGCATCCCGGCCCCGACGATCATGCGCCGCTCCGGCTCAGCGGCTCGGGTGGCGGGCCCGGCTCCGGGACCGGTGCAGCTCGCGCAGCCGGGTGTCGACCACCCGGGCCAGCGCCGCCACCTGCCGGCGCTCCCGCGACCGGTAGGGCATGCCCTCGCGGCCCAGCACCAGCGCCAGCCCCGAGCCGGCCATCGGCGTCCAGATCACGTCCGACCGCTGCGAGCTGCGCCCGTTGGTCACGCCGTCGGCGGCCCGGCTGCCGGCCAGGAACGCCTCCAGCCAGGCCGGGCTGGGGGCGTCGTCGTCGGCCGCCAGCACCCCGTCGCCCCGGCCGTCGATGTCGACCACCGCCACCCAGGTGGCGCCGACCACGCGGCGGGCGTGGGTGATCACGGCCGACAGCAGCTCGCCGATGTCGTCGGCCCCCACCAGCTGGGCGGCCGCCTCCAGGGCGTCGAGCCGGGGGTCGTGGAGCGCCTCGGCCAGCGGCCGCACCTCCTCGACCGCCACGCCGTCGACCTGGCGCACCTCGGCCACGAGCAGGTCGACGAGCGCGCCGTCGGGCAGCTCGACCACCAGCTCGTCGACGGCCTGGCCGCCGTCCCGCTCGAGGATGTCGATGCCGACGACGTCGCCCCGCACCGCCCCGATCCGGCTCGCGACCTGCCCCAACGCGCCGGGGCGGTCGGGCAACCACATGCGGATCACGAAGGTTTCCACGACGCTGCACCCTAGGCAGCCGATGTGAACCCCCTGTTTCGGACGCGCGAAGGGTGCGTGAGAGGGTGCGCGGATCGGCACGTCGTCACGGCCACCGTGGTCAGCGCTTCCCGCTCTTGCTGCTTCGCAGCGGGCCGCTCGGGCCACGGCCACGCCTATCGGCGCGGCCTCTGAGCGTCGCACGGCGCGGGGACGCGGACGCCGCGTGTGACCTAACGTTCGCGCCGTCCGGAAGGACCGCCGGACGCGACATGTCGCGGTCCCGGCCCCGTGGATGAGCGCAACGCGCCCCGATCGCGCGAGACTGTCCGTAAAGCAATTGTCGTGAGCGTCCGATCCTGGGGGATCGAGCGGACGGGGCGGTTGGCAGCTGGGATCGGGATCCTCCCGGCGAGCGGGCCCCGCACACCTATGAGCACCTCAACCCACAGCAGCACTTCGGGCGACCTGCCGGGCCTCCACGGGAGACTGACCGTCCTCCCTGCGGCGCCGCGCGACCGCGCCGAGATGACAGAGCAGCTGGCCCGGTTGCTGGTGCGCGCCGACAGCGACGCCCCCACCGAGCTGAGCGTCACCCGGGGCCCCGACGACTTCCGCAGCGCGGTCAAGGAGGCGGCGGTCCGCCGGGTCGAGGAGCACGAGCGGGTCCGCAGCGAGCTGGCCGCCAAGCTGCGCCGGTCCCGCGAGCTGCAGGCCGTGACCGCCAACCGCCGCGACGAGGCCGCCGCCCGGGCCCGCCGCATGAACGCCCACCTCGACGACTGCGACGGCCTGCTGGAGCGGGCCGGCGAGCTCACCAACGCCGCCGAGGAGGCCCGCCGCACCCTCGACGTCCGCCGGGCCGAGCTGGAGGCCTCCCGGGACAAGCTGGGGCTGGTCGACGAGCAGCGCGACGCCGCCGCCCAGATGATCGAGGACGCCAGCCGCCAGCTGGCCGACCTCGAGACCTCCGAGCTCGACGAGTCCGCCCTCCGCCAGGAGCTCGAGGCCGCCAACATGGGCCTGCGGGAGGCCGAGGGTCGCCACGCCGAGGCCGGCGACGCCCTCCGGGGCCTCGAGCAGGCGGCCGCCAACCGGGCCGCCACCCGCGACCACATCCTCTTCACCCGGGCCGACCTGGTCGCCCGGGTCGAGGCCCCGTTCCCCGACATCGACCCCGTGCGCAACGCGCTGGCCGCCTTCGACGCCGACACCGAGCCGGGCGAGCCCGACCTGGTCGCCCGCGAGCTGGCCCGCGAGTGGATCGAGGTCGACGGCGAGCTCGACCGCATCGAGTCCGCCCTCCCCGACCCGCCCTCCGCCGACGAGCTGGCCGCCGCCGAGCGCCGCCTGGCCCAGATCGAGCAGACGATCGCGGACCTGGAGTCCGCCGGCCGGCGGGGCATGCTCGTGCCCGACGCCCGCGACGAGATCGAGGCGGCCCACGAGGCCGTCCTCGCCGCCGAGGAGTTCGTCGACCAGTCGGGCGGCCACGAGGAGGCCCTGGCCGGCCTGCACCACGCCCGCGAGGTCGAGCACTCCGTCCTCCGCCGGCACGGCTACGACACCTACCTCGACGTGATCCTGGCCGGCCCCCGGCCCGAGGGCGACGCCCAGGCCGACCTGCTCGACGCCCTCCGGGCCCGGCGGGTCGCCGAGGACACGCTGGCCGCGCTGCGGGCCGCCGCCGAGCCGCCGGCCATCGTCTCCACCCTCCGCACCCGGCGCGACCGGGTCTACCGCGAGGCCGCCGACCTGCTCGGCTGCGACCCGGGGCCCAACGTCGCCGAGCTGCTCTACGCCCACCCCGTCGTCCCGCCCAACCGCACCCGGGCGCTGGCCACCGTGCTGGCCAGCTACGAGATCCTGCCCGTGGGCGTGGGCGTGCGGGAGGCGGCGGTCACCTGGCTGGTCGAGCAGGACCAGGACCTGGCCGAGCGGGACGAGTGCCGGCGCGACATCGGCCGGCTCGACCGCGACCTCACCTCCCTCGACGACGAGGACGAGCGGGCCCAGATCGACGCCGAGCACCTCCACGCCGTGCTCAGCGGCACCCAGGCCGACGTGGGCGGGGCGCTGCACCGGGTGCGCATGCTGGAGGACGAGCTGTCCGACCGGGCCACCCACGACGAGCGCCGCCTCCAGCGCATCGCCGCCGCCGAGCAGCTCCGCGAGCAGATCGCCGCGGTCAGCGAGGCCCTCGACCGGTCCGAGAACGAGTACGCCAGCGCGCTGGCCGCCGCCGAGTCGGCCGCCCTGTCCGCCGAGGCCAGCGTCGAGCGGGCCACCGCCGCGCTGTCCGATGCCGTGCGCCGGCTGCGCCGCATCGCCGAGGCGCTGCCGCCCGCCCTGCGCCCCCGGGCCGGCGACGATCCCCTGGGCGAGCTGCCCCGGCTGCGCGAGACGCTGGCGGCCGAGGTCGAGCGGGCCGAGGTCGCCCTGGCCAGCGGCACCGAGGACCTCGAGCGGGCCCGCCGCGACATCGACGAGACCCAGGCCGAGCTGGACGACCACCTCACCGTCGTCCCCACCGACGACCTCACCGACGACGACCGCCGCCAGGCCGTGTTCGACCTGGTGGGCGCGGGCGACGTGCCCGCGGTGCTCGACGACCCCCTGGTCGATCACCCCGACCTCCGCGAGGAGCTGCTCGACCAGCTCATCGTGGCCTCCGAGCGGCGCCCGGTGGTGCTGCTCACCGACGACCCTGCCACCCTCGGCTGGGCAATCAGCCTGCCCGACGACCTCGGAGCGGTGACCCGCCTCCCGACGCCGTCGACGACCGACGCGGCGCCGGACGGCGACGACGGGCGGCTGGTACCCCAGACCGGATCGATCACCTGATCTCCCCGAAGGACAGCACGTGCCCCGACGCATTCCGATTCGCATCAAGCTGGCGGCAGCGCTGGCCATCCCGATCTCCGCACTGCTGCTGGTGTCGGCGCTCGAGGTGGCCCAGAGCGCGAAGGAGGCCGACCAGGTCCAGGAGCAGACCGAGCTGGCCACGTCGGCCATCGGGCCCGGCGGTCTCATCACCGCGCTCCAGAACGAGCGCAACTACGGCGCCGTGTGGCTGGTGGGCATCGAGGGCGCCATCGAGCTGCCCGTGACGTCGTTCGACCAGGCCAAGGACCAGCTCGACGCCTCGCTCGCCCAGTTCAAGGACGAGATGAACCGCCGCGGCGGCTCGGTGAAGGCCACCTACGCCAAGGCCGTGGCCGACGTCGAGGCCAAGCTGCCCGCCCTGCGCAAGCTGGTCGACTCGTACAAGGGCGAGCGCGGGGCGAACAACACCCCGTACGCCAACCCCTTCTACGACGGCTACATGTCGCTGATCGACGAGATGTTCAAGGCCAACGGGCAGGTGGCGCTGGCCATCGACGACTCGACGCTGCGCCGCGGCGTGGAGCTCACCGACCTGGCGACCCACGAGGTCGAGACCGGGGGCCGGATGGTCCGCTGGGTGTTCCGGGCCTCCAGCACCGACGACAAGATGCTGGCCGACCCCGACGAGATCGGCGACGTGGCCGGCATGCTCGGCCAGTACGAGACCGACATGGCGAGCGTCCAGCAGCTGGCGACCGGGCCCTACGCGGCGCCGGCGGCCAAGGTGGCGTCCGACATCAAGAAGTCGAAGTTCGTCGAGCTCAGCCACGACATCCTCAAGAACGCGACCACCGAGCAGCCGAACGTCCCGACCTACAACGCCTCCGTGTCCCGCAAGCCGGGCGAGGGCTGGGCCGGCTTCCGGGAGAGGGTCAACGACCTGCTCACCGCCCGGGCCGACCAGCTCAACGCCGACGCCTCCAAGAGCCAGAAGCTCTACGCGGCCCTGGCCGGCGTGGCCGTGCTGGTCGCCTTCCTGGTCACCTGGCTGGTGTCCCGGTCGATCACCCGCCCCCTGCGGTCGCTGACCCGCCAGGCCAAGGACATGGCCGAGCAGCGCCTGCCCGAGGCGGTCATCGACATCCTCGAGACCCCGCTCGGCGAGGACGTGAGCGTGCCGGGGGTCGAACCGATCCGGGTGAACACCCGGGACGAGGTGTCGGACGTGGCCGACGCCCTCAACACCGTGCAGGACTCGGCCCTCGACCTGGCCGTCGAGCAGGCGGTGCTCCGCCGCAACATCGCCGACTCCTTCGTCAACCTCGGCCGCCGCAACCAGAACCTGCTCGGCCGCCAGCTCGACTTCATCACCGACCTCGAGTCCAACGAGACCGACGCCGACACGCTGGCCAACCTGTTCCGGCTCGATCACCTGGCCACCCGCATGCGCCGCAACGCCGAGTCGCTGCTGGTGCTGGCGGGCATCGAGCCGCCCCGCCAGTGGGCCGCCCCGGTGCGCCTCACCGACGTCATCCGGGCCGCCCTCGGCGAGGTCGAGGACTACCAGCGGGTCACGGTGCGGGGCGTCGAGCCGGCCACCATCCTCGGCTCCGCCGCCGCCGACCTGGCCCACCTGCTGGCCGAGCTGATCGAGAACGCCCTGGTGTTCTCGCCGCCGGACCAGACGGTCGACATCCGGGGCCGGGCCCGTCCCGACGGCTACACGCTGGCCATCATCGACTCGGGCCTCGGCATGCCGCCGACCGACGTCGGCGCCGCCAACCGCCGCCTGGCCGGGACCGAGAGCTTCACCATCGCCCCGTCCAAGTACCTGGGCCACTACGTGGCCGGCAACCTGGCCGCCCGCCACGCCATCGGCGTCCACCTCGACAACTCGCCGGGCAACGGCATCACCGCCACCGTCGACATCCCGCCGTCGCTGCTGACCAGCGACAACGAGCTGGCCGACCCGATCAGCCCGCCGCACGGCACCCGGGCCGTGAGCGCGCCCGCCGGCCTGTACGGCCCGCCGCCCGCCGCGGCGCCGGCCGCCGGCCTCATGTCCCCCGCGGGGCCGCCCCCGGTGCCCGCGGCGCCGGGTGGGCCGGCCATGCCGCCGGCCGGGGCGTCGCCCTGGTCCGGGCTGGAGATGCCGGCCGCGGCCGGCCCGCCCGAGACCCCGCTGCGCCCGGCGGCCCGGGCCCCCGAGCCGCCGACCGAGCCCACCCGCACGGCGAGCGGCCTGGTCAAGCGGGCCCGGCGCTCGCCCGAGGGCAACGGCGGTGCGTCCGTCCCCGACGGCGACCTGCTGGCCAACATGGCCAACGTCACGGGCCACCTGGGCCCCCGGCCGCCGGCACCCCCGGCCCCGGTCGAGCCGCCGCGGGCGGCCGAGCCTCTGCCGCCCGCCCCGCTGTGGTCGGCCCTGGCCACCAACCCGCCGGCCGGCCCGACGACCCGCCCGCCGGCCAGCCGGTCGTGGCCGGCGCCGCCGCTGGTCATGCCCGCCGCACCCTCCGGCCCGGCCCCCGCGACGCGCGGTCCGGCCCCCGCCCCGCCGGCCCCCGCCGGCGACAGTGGCGGCCTGACGGCCGGCGGCCTCACCCGCCGGGTGCGTGGTGCGCAGATGCCGTCGACCCAGCCGCTGAGCGTCCGGCGCGCGCAGGACCACTCTTCGAGCCCCCCGGCGGATTATGGTCTAACCGATCACAGCCCCACCCCAAGCCGCCCGCACTCGCTGGGGAACGGGAACGGGAATGGAAATGGCAGCGCGAACGGCCGTGGCGGTGCTGGTGATCAGGACGAGAGCAGCGCGGCCAGGGGCGTCTACGCCTTCCTGACCAGCTTCACACAGGGCGTGCAACGCGGGCTCGACGAGAGCCGCGGCCCGAACACCCCGAAGGAGAATTCATGACCCTGAGCGACGAGGCCCGTAACTTCAACTGGCTGCTCAACAGCTTCGTCGACCAGACCGCAGGGGTGACGGACGCCGTCGCCGTGTCCTCGGACGGCCTGCTGATGGCCGCATCGAGCTCGCTGGACCGGGCCTCAGCCGAGCAGCTGGCCGCCATCATCTCCGGTTTCGTCAGCCTCGGACACGGGGCGTCCCGCTGCTTCGACTTCGCCGGGCTCGAACAGATCATCGTGGCGATGCGCCAGGGCTTCCTGTTCGTGTCCTCGATCTCGGACGGCAGCTGCCTGGGCGTGGTCGCCACCCGCAACTGCGACATCGGCCTGGTCGGGTACCAGACGACGCTCCTTGTGGAGCGGGCCGGCCAGGTGCTCTCGCCGGCCCTCGTCGCCGAGTTGAAGGCGGGAGTCGTCGCATGAACGAAGGTCACGACCTGGTCCGCCCGTACATCATGACGGGGGGGCGGACGCGGGCCCAGCGGCGTGACCTTCGCGTGGAGACACTCCTGCAGACTCGCAGCGAGCACATCCCGCCCTATCTCCCCGACGAGCAGCAGCTCGTGCTCGACCGCTGCGTCCGGGCCCTGTCGGTGGCCGAGGTCGCCGCCCACCTCAACCTGGTGGTGGGCGTCGTCATGATCCTCGCCGACGACCTGATCTCGGCCGGCCTCCTCGACGTCCACCACACCGATCCCGTCGAGATCGAGCTGTCCATGCTGACCAAGATGATCGAACGCGTCCGGGCCATCTGACGCCCCGGACCCCACTACGAGTCCCACGAGGTTACGCGTCGTGCAATCCACCCGAGAGAGCGCCGCAACGCGCATCACATCGGTCAAGTTCGTCATCGCCGGGGGGTTCGGCGTTGGCAAGACGACCTTCGTCGGCGCCATCTCGGAGATCGAGCCGCTCCGCACCGAGGCGGCGATGACGAGCGTGTCGACCGGCATCGACGACACCCGCCACATCCAGGGCAAGACCACCACGACGGTGGCCATGGACTTCGGCCGCATCACCGTCGACGACACCCTGGTCATGTACCTGTTCGGCACGCCCGGCCAGGACCGGTTCGGGTTCATGTGGGACGACATCTGCCTCGGCGCGCTCGGCGCCGTGGTGCTGGTCGACCCCCGCCGCATCACCGACAGCTTCCCGGGCATCGACTACTTCGAGGCCAACGCCATCCCGTTCGTGATCGGCGTCAACGTGTTCGACGGCGCCCCCCGCTACCCCACCCCCGAGATCCGCGAGGCGCTCGGCGTCGCCCACGACACGCCCATCGTCGAGTGCGACGCCCGCAACAAGGACTCGGTGAAGATGGTGCTGCTCACGCTGCTCGAAAGCCTGGTGGCCAAGGCCCAGGCTCGCGCCCAGATGCGCTGAGTCGCCCGGCCCCTCCGGGGTCTCCCCCGGCCTCGCTACGTTCCGTGGCGTGTCGGGACGGTTCCGTGCGCGTGCCATGATGACGGATCGAACCGCTGGGGTTTCGATCTGTCACGGAGAGGCCCGTCGTGCGACGCGTACCCATTCGCCTCAAGCTCCTCGTCGCGCTCGCCGTGCCTCTGCTGGCGCTGGGCGTCGTCACCGTGTTCGAGGTGCTCCAGGCCTCGCGGCAGGCCGACGACGTGCGGGCGCAGACCGAGCTGGCCCGGGCGACCATCGGGGCCCAGCCGCTGATCACCGCCCTCCAGCGCGAGCGGCAGTGGGCGGCGCTCGACCTGGTCGGTCGGGCCGAGGGCCTGGGCCTGCCGGCGTCCGGCTACGGGGGCACCCGGGCGGCCACCGACGACGCCCGGCGGGCGTTCGAGGCGTCGCTGGCGCGGGGGCCGATCGCGGTGGCCGCGGCCTATCTCCCGGCCGTCGCCCGGCTGGACGCGCTGGCCCGGCTGCGGGTCGACGTCGACGCCGCCGCCCGGCCCGGCGGTGACGACGGGCTGCGCACGAGCATGGCGGTGTCGGGCCGCTACGGGATGCTGATCTCCTCGCTGCTGGACGTGGGCAGCCGCATCGCCCTGGCGGTCGACGACAGCGAGCTGCGCAGGGGGGCCGAGCTGGCCGACACCGCCGCCCGCCAGGGCGAGGTGCTGGCGGGGATGCTCGACGACGTGCTGGTGCTCGGGCTGGGGTCGTCCCGGGGCATCGACCGGCCGGGCGAGATGGCCACGGTGGCACTGGACCAGGACGCCTTCCGGGCCAACACCGCGGTGCTGACCAGGGCCGGGGGCCGCTACCGGGCGGTGGCTCGGCGGGAGTTCCCCTTCGAGCTGACCGACACGGTGAACGCCGTGGTCGACGGCGCCCTGACCCGGCACACGGTCGCCCCCGGCCGGGTGGTGGCGGTGATGCGCACGGGGCCGGCGGCGGGCTACGGGGCCTATCAGGACGCCCTGGCGTCGGCGGTGGCGGCCCGGGCCGGCGAGCTCAACGGGGCCGCGGCCGGGCGCACGCGGGGGTTCCTGGCGCTGGCGGCGCTGGTGCTGGGGGCGGCGGCGGCCCTGACGTGGTTGGTGTCGCGGTCGATCACGCGGCCGTTGCGGTCCCTGACCCAACAAGCCAAGGACATGGCCGAACACCGCCTCCCCGACGCCGTCATCGACATCCTCGAAACCCCCCTCGGCGACGACGTCGCCGTCCCCCAC
>DATFRN010000431.1:0-8922 GCA_035263165.1 Acidimicrobiales bacterium
GGCGGCGACCGGCACCGACACCGCGGGCTCGCTGCGCATCCCCTCGGCGGAGTGCGGGACCTCGACGATCAAGCCGACGCGCGGGCTCGTCTCGCTCCGCGGGATCGTGCCGCTGGCGCCCACCTTCGACCACGTCGGGCCGATGACCCGCGCCGTGCGCGACTGCGAGCCGCTGCTGGCCGCACTCGCCGGCGTCGAGCGCCCCCGGCAACGCCGCGTGCTCCGCCGGTACGCCGTCTCACCCCGGATCGCCGACCTCGACCCGGACGTCGCCGACGGGTTCGAACGGGCGCTCGCGGCCCTGCCCGGGGAGCGCGTGGAGCCGTCTCCGCCGGCGGCCCGGCTCGACGTGGTCTCCGACCTCTTCGACCTCATGCTCACCGAGATGCTGGTCTTCCACCGCCGCTTCGCCGATCGGCGCAGCGAGTACCGCCCCGCGGTCCGCGCCCGGCTCGAGCACGCCGAACGGCGGGCGATGACGGCCGAGGAGTACGTCGCCGGGCAGGTCGGGCGCGCCGAGGACACCGCCGCCTGGTGCGACTGGCTCGACGAGCACGGCATCGACGCCGTCGTCGAGCCGACGCTGCCGATCGTCGCGCCCGTGCGCGGACGCGGTTACGAGGAGACCTTCGGCGACCTCGACGACCTGTCCCTGACCCACTACTGGGACTGGACGGGCTTCCCGGTCGTCTGCCTCCCGTCGGGCGTCGGGTCGCGCAGCGGGCTGCCGGTGAGCGTGTCGCTGATCGGCCGCCCCCACGCGGACTGGGACCTGCTCGCCTGGGGTGCGGCGCTCCAGGACGAGCTCGGGACGGTGGAGCCGTGATCGCTCAGCCGGCGGTGGCGGCGACGAGTGTGAGGACGAACGCAGCGACGATGATGGCCACCCGCGCGTAGTGCAGGCGGTCCCAGCGCTGCTGCTGCTCACGCCAGTCGTCGGGGTGGTCGTCGGCCGTCCAGGTGGCGGAGCGGTTGTTGATGGGCACGAGCAGGGCGATCGACATGACGACGCTCACGGCGAGCAGGGCGGCGGCCGCGATGGCGGCGCCGGCTGCCGCGTCGCCCCAGGTGGTGGCGGCCAGCCCCGCCGTGAGGATCAGCGACGCGAAGTACCAGAACGGCATGACGCGGCCGAGGACGCGCGCGCCGTCGGCGCGTGCCTCGAGCGACGACCCCGCCGGCAGTCGCAGCAGGATCGGGTTGACGAAGACAGCGACGGCGAACTCGACGCCGACCATGGTGCCGACGACGGTCGGGGCGATGACAGCGAGTGTGTTGAGCATGACGACCCTTCGGTTAGCAGTGCTAGATCTTCTAGCACTGCTAACCTAAGGCGGAACGGTCCCGGGCGCAAGAGGAGGAACGATGGCCGAGGCGAGTGCCCGAGCACGGCGAGCGGCCGAGCGCAGGCAGCAGATCCTCGACGCGGCCCGGACCGTGGCCGAGGCCGAGGGCTGGGCCGCCGTCACGTCGCGGCGTCTCGCCGACGTGATCGGCTACACGCAGCCCGTGCTCTATGCGCACTTCGCCGGCGGGAAGACCGAGATCATGCGGACGGTGGCGCTCGGCGGGTTCACCGAGCTGGCAGCAGCGATGCGGGGGGCCGTGGGGCGCAAGACGGGCGTGCGGGCCGTCACGGCGGTGGCCGGCGCCTACCTCGACTTCGCCGCGGCGCATCCGTCGCTCTACGAGGCGATGTTCCAGCTGCCGATCGACGCCCGCTTCGCCCAGGAGGATGCGGAGACCGAGCTGCGCTCCGCCTTCGAGGCGCTCGCCGCGGTGCTCGGCGATGGCCACGACGAGACCGCGACCGAGGTGCTCTGGAGCGCGTTGCACGGCATGAGCCTGCTGGAGCGTGCCGGCCGGATGCGGCCCGAGCACCACGCCAACCGGGTCGCCGAGCTGGCGGCCCGCTTCGGGAGCGACCACGGGTGACCCTCGGGCGACGCCACGCCGCGGCCGGCCCCGCCGGCCGGCGGAGTCAGTGGTTCGGCTTGTCCTTGCCTCGGGCCTCGTTGATCTTGGCGGCGTCGCCGCCGTCCCTCCAGTCGAAGTGCATGATGTCCTTGGGACCGTCGCCGTACTGGCCGCCCCACAGGAGCCCGGCGTCCACGAGGGCGACGACGACCTCCTTGGTCAGGTCCATGTAGCCGGTCAGCACGGCCTTACCGTGGTGACCCTTCTCGGAGAAGTCGTAGGTGTCCGCCAGGCCGAGGTCGTCGGTCACCCGCTTCTTCCACCACGCCACGTCGTTCCACCAGGCGCCGGTCGTCGGCTGGTCCCACTTCACGCCCTTCGGCTCGCCGCACGCCTTCACCCTGGCGGCGAAGGCCGGCGACTCGACGTCGGCGGCCAGCCCCAGGTAGGCGACGAGCGCGTCCGACGCCTTGCGGTGCGCGTCCCACGCCGCTTCCACGTTCTTCTTTCCGCGCAACGCGGCGTTCTCCGCCTCGATGTCGAAGGCCTGGCCGTGCATGAGCCACATCGCCCGCTCGACGAGGCGCGGGGTGCGAGCGGCCATGGCGGTGGCGAAGCGCTTGTCCTCTTCGGGCCCCTTGTCGGCCTTCTTCTCGGGCTTCTTGTTGCCGACCATGGGGTTGCCCTTGTAGTTCAGGTCGACGGCCAGCCCGAAGGTGTGGAGGCTCAGCTTCGTACCACCGGTCGCCGCCTTCGGGGCGCGCATGTCCGAGGTGGACGCGTACATCTTGAGGGTCTTGCCGAGGTCGGCGGCCGACTGGTTCGCCCGGTTGATGTTCTCGTCGCCGACCAAGGCGTTCTGGGCCCGGTCGAGGCGCTCCGCCAGGTCCTTGTGCACCGTCAGCGGGATGCCGAGGAAGCTGCCCTGAACGATGTTCGAGTACCAGCCCTTCACGGTCAGCCCGGCGGCGGCCAGCACCTCCTCGGTGTCCTCCTTCTGGAAGGCGAGCTTGCCCGCCTTCTTCACCCGCGCTTCCAGCGCCTGGAGGGTCGCGAGCTCCGCGGTGTCGGCGTCGCTGAGCGTGCCCGCCTTTTCGGCCTTGCGGAGCTCCTTGAGGCGCTTGGCCTTGGCCCTCAGCTCCTTGTGATCGTTCAGCGCGGCCCGCTGGTCGTCCGTGAGCGCGTAGGAGGACGTCGCGTCGGACGCCTTCCACCCGGCCGCCTTCGCGACGGCCGCCCCGGTCGCCGTCGGAGCCGACGGCTTCGGGGCCGGCGCCTTCGCAGGCGCGGGCGCCGGGGCAGCCGGTGCGGGTGCCGGCGCCGGCGCCGGCTTGGGGGCGGGGGCCTCGACCTTCGGCGCGTCGCTCTCCGGCGCCGGAGCGGTTCCGCCCGACGGCTTGATCTCGAAGTGGTCGCCGGGGTCCTTCGGGTACGGGATGTACTTCGACACCCGGACCCCGACCTCCGCCGCCGCCGCGGCGTTGAACGCCTGCTTCGCCTCGCCGTCACCGAGGGAGTTGGGCCCGACGTCGAAGACGTTCAGGAGCGCCGGGTCGCCGCAGTGGCGTGACACCTTCGAGGGACCGATGGCGACGATCTCGTCCCGCATCCCGTCCTTGATCTCCTGGGGGGACCGGCCCTCGTCCCGCAGCGCGACGAAGACGTCGATCACCTTGTCGCCGGCGGGGCCGTACAGCTTCTTCTGCTTGGCGACGCCCTGGCCGACGAGGTTCTGGTACATCGCGCGGGCCTGGTCGGTGGCGTTGCGCGCCGTGCTCGTGATGGTCGCCGAGGAGAGACCGGCCGCGCGCAGGACGTCCTTCAGGATGGCGAGCGACGTGTCGGCGACGGCGTCTCGCTTGGCGTTCGAGCCCCAGCTGATGGTGACGTCCGTGGCCCCCTTGGCCGCGGATCCTGCGCTCTGGCTCGGCGGGCTCGGCCCGGCCACGGTGCTGGTGGACGGCGTCGGCGGGGCCGCGGCGGCCTTTGCCTTGTGCTTCGCCGCCGCCTTCTTCGGCTTGGGCGTCTCCACCGTGCCGAGCCCGGGTATGGGCCCGGCCTTCGGGTCGTGGAGCGCCTTGAGCGCGTCGGTGACGCTGCCGGCTGCGCCCTTGTCGTCGAGGGCGTGGCCTCGCACGATCTCCTCGTGGCCGACGCCCGCGACGTGGATGACGCGGAAGAGCGAAGCGACGTCGTCCACGTAGCCGCCGAGAGCCTCCCGGTTCGTGCGTCCCGATGCGAACGGTTCGTCGAACCAACCGGCGATGGCGCCGGCGAGGGCCTCGTGGGCCTTGACGTAGCTGCGCCCGTAGTACGCCCGCAGCCGGGGTGTCTCCTTGATCGCGTCGGCCTTGTCGGCGGCGGTCGCCTGGCCCCCGAGGACGGCGGCGAGCCGGTCGAGGTGGGGGCGCGCCCACGCCCACACGGTCTTCCAGCGGCCGTTGTCGATGGCGGCCTCGAAGATGGCGACCTCGGCGATCCGGGCACCGGCGGTCGACTTCCCCTTCACCTTCTTGCCCGCCGCCTCGTCGGTGGCGGCCGCCAGCATGCTGTTGACCGTGAACCCGCCGCCGCTGTGGGCGCCGAGGACGACCTGGGCCTTCGACAACGGGATCTGCGTCTTCGTCGCGCCCACCTCGACCAGCGCCTTGAACACCTGCTCGAGGTAGGGCCCGCCGGCGAAGTCGTTGTAGCTGGCCGCGAACATGGACGGCCCCACCCCCACGGGGAGCACGCCGAGCACCTGCGGATCGCCCGCCGCCTCGATCTGCTGGGCGATCTGGTCGTGGGCGACGTCGCGGACCTTCCCGGACCGCTCGGGGTGGTCCTTGTCCGCCACGTGCTCCCGCCAACTGGCGTAGGGCCGGCCCGCCTTCTCGGCGTGGCCGTGGAAGTGGAGGAAGACCGTCACCCCCTCCTCGGGCTTGAGCCCCGTCGGCACCAGCGCGATGGCGCGGTTGCGGGCCGACTCGGAGGTCAGGCCGGCGCTCACGTCGTCCAGCCCGGCGCCGGGGTAGCCCCCCGAGGCCAGCTGCAGGGGGAAGCGGTCGACCGCCCCGACCGACCGCTTGGCGGCGTTCCAGTAGTGGCCCTGCTTCTTGGCGTCTTCCCATCCGGCGTCGGCCCGCTGCACCTGTGTCCGCCGGACCAGGCCCGCGACGGCGGCGTTCCCGGCGGTGGCCTGCAGCCCGAGGAGGCCGGCGGAGACGGCAGCGTCTCCGCCGTGCCCCGGTGTCTTGGCGCCGGTCCGCTGCACCTGTGCCCCCTGGACCAGCTGCGCGACCGCGGCGTTCCCGGCGTCGGCCTGCAGCTCGAGGAGGCCGGCGCCGACGGGACGACGCCCCGCCGACCCCGCGGCGCGCGCGACTGGAGTGCGGCCGGGCGCAGAGCCCATCCGGGAACCCGCCAGCGCCATGCCCCATAGCATCGCACGCCCCGCGTTCCGTCCGCGTCCCCGGCCCGTCTACGCGACCGTCCCCGAGGCTGCATCGAGCGCGGCTGCGACGGTCGCGCGACGGCCGGTGACCGGCGCGACCGCCCGGCTGCTCGCGCTCCAGCGCACGGCGGGGAACCGCGCCGTGACCCGCCTGCTGCAGCGCAAGCCCGTCCGCGGCTCGCGCCCGACGACGATCCGCTCCTGCGCGCCGGCGAGCATCATGCCGCATCGGTGTGGCGGGGAGGTCCACGAGGGCTGCGCCTGCGCGGACACCTCGGTCGACGCGGGGCGCACCGCCGAGCGTGCAGCGCACCGTCGTGCAGCGACGACTGGACCGACCACGCCCGTCGGGGCGGGTGGCGGCGCGGCGACCCCGGCCGGCGGGACCGGGGCCACGTCGCCGATGACCCCGGAGGCGTTCGCCCGGCACATGCAGGAGGTCTCCGGTCTCCAGTTCCTCTCCGACCCCGGAGCCGTCGTGAACGCGGCACGGAACTGGGTCAGCGCCGGGTACCAGCCCTGGTGACCGGCGCCGACCACCTCAGGTCAGGCCGATGGCGCCCAGCGCGACGAGGGGGAACAGGGACACGATGGTGAGGGCGTTGGTCGCACTGGCCGCTCGCCGGTGCATGCGTTGCAGGGTGGCGTTGTCGTCGGGGATGTCGAGCGCGACCTGGCCGACGATGTCACGGGCAGCGAGCGGGACGGCGGGGTGGAGGAGCCCGGCCGCCGCGACGACGGTGCTCCAGCGGAAGTAGCGGCCGGCGGCGCGGTCGTCGACCCGGCGGGACGGCTGGAGAGCCGCCCAGGCCAGCACGACGACGAAGCCGACGCCGAGGTAGTAGGTGAGCAGTAGTTCGGTCGTTCCGAGCATGTCGATCCGTTCCTCAAGGGGGTGTCTCGGGCACGGCGGCGGCCCGGAGCCGGGTGGCGAACCGGTCGGGGACGGTGACGTGCCAGTTGTCGTGGTCGAGTCGGGTGCGGCTCGCGCGCATCTCGGCGTGCTGGCCGCCGTAGGCGAAGCGGAAGATCCAGCTGTCGCCCTGGTCGAGCACGAGGTGGAAGGTCTGTGCGGAGTCGCGCGCGACGCCACCGACGCTCACCCAGCCGTCACGGGTGGCGCCCGTGGCGTCGACGCTCACCGGCCAGGGATGGGGGTTGTCGATCGTCAGCCGGTCCACGTGCGCCGGGTCATCCAGCAGTGGGCCGACTGCTGCCGTCACCGTCGTCCAGAGCACCAACGTCACGATGAGCCCGACGGCCCTGCCCGGGCGGAAGCGCACCGGGGACGTGAGGTCGGTGTTCATCGCGGCCGGTGGCGCGCCGGGACTGCAGGCATGGTCAACTCCTGTCGTCGCCGAGGGACGAGTCGCGCGGGGTCACGAAGAGGTCCCCGGCACGCCCTCCGGGGCGCGACGGCTCAGCCGGTCAGGGGCAGGGGCCGGGAACTAACCGACGATCGCCGGCGGGGCCCGCAGCGTCGCCGGCGATCGCCGTGGCAGCGCCACGTGGGTGCCCCGCTCGCGGCGGGTGAACCACCATCCGGCCAGCGCTGCCGCGACGAGGCCGGTCGCCGTGAGCGCGACACCCGCGGGCGTGAGCGCCCGGCGGGACGTGAGGTCGGCCTCGCCCGAGGGGGCGGTCCGCGGTCTGAACGCGTCGACGGCCGCGGCCGCCGGGGCCGTGTCGATCAGCGCAGCCGCGTCGTGCCGGCCGCCCGCCGCCCCGAGACCGCCGGTCCGCAGCCCGACGCCGTGCAACCCCGCCCCGAACAGGACGGTGAGGGTCACGCAGGCGAACAGGGCCTGGCGCCGGCTGCCGAACATCGGGGTCACCCTAGCGGTGACGCCCGTGGCACGGTCAGGGATGCCGACGGGAGCATCACGAACCGGGTCGTCGAGCTGCGGGGCGAGGACGGCGCGTTGCGGTGGTGTGCCGCGCTCAGTGGCGAACGCGTCGCGTGATGCGCACGGAGCGGACAGAAATACGTGCTCGACCGCAACGTTCTCGTGATTGACAGCGTTAACCCGACCGAGGACGACGAGACCGCGCCATTCGCTGGGGAAGGGCCGCACGACCGACCGGGGATCTGTCGGCTGCGCGGCCTGGCACGCTCACCCCCGCACGTGAGGCGCGCGAGGGGGTCCATGACCACGGCCATGAAATCGGCGAGGAGGGGCCGGGCGGCCCTGGCGGCGGGGGTGCTGGGCCTCCCGGTGCTGGCCCTGGTGCTGCTGTGCCGGGCGGGCCCGGTGGCCGCGGCGGGGACGGCCGCGGCGACGCCGGCCCACGCCAAGCTGACCGGCAGCGTGCCGGCCGCCGGCGCCACCGTCGAGCGGGCGCCGGACGCGGTCACGCTGACGGTCGACGCCAAGCCGGCGACGACCGAGGGCGATCCGCTCCGGGTCTACGGACCGGACGGCCACCGCGTCGACGACGGCCGCACATCTGTCGGTGACCACGGCCGCCGCATCGCGGTCGGGCTGCGGCAGAACGTGGTCCGTCCGGCCGGTCCCTACGAGATCGTGTACCGCATCGTGTCCAGGGACACCCACCTCATCGCGGGCCGGCTGGAGTTCACCGCCCGAACGGCGGTCGCGCCGGCCGCCATCCTGGCCGGCAAGGACGCCGGCAGGTCGGCCGGCGTGCGGAGCCGGCTGCTCCACGGCTGGCCGGAGGATGCCCGGCCGCTGCTCGCGGCCGCCGTGGCGGTGACGCTCGTGATGGGCCGGCTCGCGTGGCGCCGCCGTCCCGGCGCTCGACCGGACCGCCGGCGCCCGGTGTCCCGGGAGGACCGGCGCCGGTCGACGGCGGGGAGCGGGCGCCCGACCTACCGCCCGGGCGCACCTCTCCCTCACCGCCCGGTCCCGACCGACCGGGCACACCGGTCACCGGACTTCTGGGACAGCCATGCGCGAACGCGTTGACGGTCACCGGCCGGCTCGGCGGAGCCCCGCGGGCGACGTGTCGGAGACGGCGTGGGCGACCTGGTTCGCCGGGACCGATGAGCCGTCGGGCGTCATCCGCGCCGTCACGCCGGCATCCGGCGTGCCCTCGATCACGCCGGTTCCCTCGGCCCGGCGTGATGCGCACCGGCCCGAGCCACACGGGCTGCGCCGGCGGCCGGACGGGCGCCCCGATCGGCACGTCCCGCGGGCCCAGCCGGAGAGCCGGCCGGACACGGCGACGCCGGGGACGGCGGAGGGGGACCGCTGGCGCACCGTCGGCTGGTGGGTGCGCGACCTCGGCTTCGCAGGCCTGGTGGTGTTCTCCGTGGCTCTGGCGTGGTTGGTCCTCGTCATGCTGCGGGGGCCCGAGCAGCTCGTCGCCAACGACCAACTGGCGCTGCGCGCCGACGCGACCGTGGCCGAGAGCCTCCGGGCCGACAGGATCGCTGCGTTCGGCACCTGGATCGTCGACCTCACCACCACCCTCGTCATCGGGGGCGTGATCTTCCGGACCCTGATCAGCACCGCGGCCGCGCGTCCCACCGGCTGGTCGCCGGCGCGCTTCCTGCGGGGCGCGGCGATCGTCGGAGCGGGCGCCAGCCTGGCCGTCCTGCCGTTCCG
>DATFRN010000432.1:0-5220 GCA_035263165.1 Acidimicrobiales bacterium
CAGGACGTCATCGAAGGTGAGGGCCTGCCTGGCGAACCGGGGCGGGAGCTCGTTCGGGTCTGCCATGGAGGGAGTCTAGTGGCGTCCCGCACGGGCTCCGAGGACCGGTACGGTCCCGCGGTGCGCTCCTACCACATGACCCCCGACGAGCTGCGGCGCTGGGGCCACGAGGTGGTCGATTGGGTGGCCGACTACTGGGCGTCCCTGGAGGACCACCCGGTGGTGCCGCCGCTGGCCCCCGGCGAGGTCCGCTCGTGGCTGCCGGCCCACCCGCCCGAGGCCCCCGAGGACTTCGCCGCCGTCCTGGCCGACCTCGACCGGGTCGTCGTGCCCGGCACCACCCACTGGCAGCACCCCGGGTTCCACGCCTACTTCCCGGCCAACACCTCGGGGCCGGCGGTGCTGGCCGACCTGGTGTCCTCCGGGCTCGGCACCCAGGGGATGCTGTGGCAGACCGGCCCGGCCTGCACCGAGGTCGAGACGCTGGTGCTCGACTGGATGGTCGACCTGCTGGGCCTGCCCGACCGCTTCAGGTCGGCCGGCGCCGGCGGCGGGGTCATCCAGGACTCGGCCTCCTCGGCCACCCTGTGCGCCCTGGTGGCGGCCCGCGACCGGGCCATGCGGGCGGGTGCCCCGCTCGACCGGCTCACGGTCTACGCCTCCACCCAGGCCCACTCGGCGCTGGCCAAGGGCGCCCGGGTGGCGGGCCTCGCCCCCGACCGGGTGCGCTCGGTCGGGGTCGACGACGCCTTCGCCCTCCGGCCCGACCTGCTGGCGGCGGCGATCGCCGACGACCGGGCCGCCGGGCGGGTCCCGTGCCTGGTCATGGCCACGGTCGGCACCACCAGCTCGCTGGCCGTCGACCCGCTGCCGGCGGTGGCCGAGATCGCGGCGGGCGCCGGGGCGTGGCTGCACGTCGACGGGGCCATGGCCGGCACCGCCGCCGTGTGCCCCGAGCACCGGGGCCTGCTCGACGGGCTGGAGGGCGCCGACAGCTTCGTCACCAACCCCCACAAGTGGCTGTTCACCACCTTCGACTGCTCGTGCTTCTGGGTCGCGGACCGGGGCGCCCTGGTCGAGGCCCTGTCGATCCTGCCCGAGTTCCTGCGCAACCCGGCCACGGCCTCGGGCGAGGTCATCGACTACCGCGACTGGCAGGTCCCGCTCGGGCGGCGGTTCCGGGCGCTCAAGCTGTGGTTCGTGCTGCGGTGGTACGGCGCCGAGGGGCTGGCCCACCACGTGCGCGAGCACGTCCGGCTGGCCGGGGTGCTGGCCGACCGGGTGGCGGCCGACCCCCGGCTGGTGCTGGCCGCCCCGCCCCGGCTGGGGCTGGTGTGCATCGCCCACCGCGACGGCGACGAGGCGACCGAGGCGCTGCACCGCGCCCTCAACGCCGACGGCCGGGTCTATCTCACCCACACCCGGCTGGGGGACCGCTACGTGATCCGCGCCAGCATCGGCGCCTGGACCACCGAGGAGCGCCACGTCGAGCGCCTGTGGGGGCTCATCGACGCCCACGCCTGAGGGCGTGCCGGTACCTCGGCCGCCCAGGCGGCGTCGGTAGACTTCGGGCTTTCCCTCGTGCGCGGGCAAGGTGGTGGCCGGATGGCCGAAGTCGAGATCGGGATCGGCAAGACGGCGCGGCGGGCCTTCCGGCTCGACGACCTGGCGATCGTGCCCAGCCGCCGCACCCGCGACCCCGAGGACGTCGACATCTCGTGCAACATCGACGCCTACCGCTTCGAGGTGCCGGTGCTCGGCGCCCCCAGCGACAGCGTCACCTCGCCGGCCACCGCCATCGAGCTGGGTCGGCTCGGGGCGGCCGGGGTCCTGCACCTCGAGGGCCTGTGGACCCGCTACGAGTTCCCCGAGAAGATGTTCGAGGAGATCGCCGAGCTCCCGGCGGCCAAGGCCACCCGGCGGCTCCAGGAGATCTACGCCGAGCCGGTCAAGCCCGAGCTCATCGGCACCCGCATCGCCCAGATCAAGGAGGCCGGCGTCACCACCGCGGTGGCGGTCACCCCCCACCGCACGCTGGAGCTGGCCGACCACGTGCTGCGGGCCGAGCCCGACCTCCTGGTCGTCCAGGCGGCCATCGTGTCGGCCGAGCACGTCGCCCGCACGGTCGAGCCGCTCAACCTCAAGGAGTTCATCCGCCACTACGAGCTGCCGGTGCTGGTGGGCGGGTGCACGTCCTACCAGGCGGCCCTCCACCTCATGCGCACCGGCGCGGCCGGCGTGCTGGTGGGGGCGGGCACGGGGGCGGCGGCGATGACCCGCGAGGTGCTGGGGCTCGGCGTGCCGCTGGCCACCGCGCTGGCCGACGCCCGCGCCGCCCGCATGCGCCACCTCGACGAGACCGGGGTGTACTGCCACGTGATCGCCGACGGCGGCGTGACCACCGGGGGCGACATCGCGCTGGCGGTGGCGTGCGGGGCCGACGCGGTGATGATCGGCACGCCGCTGGCCGCCGCCCGCGAGGCGCCGGGTCGGGGCTGGCACTGGAACATGCCGGCGGTCCACGCCTCGCTGCCCCGGGGCGAGCGGGTGCGGGTCGAGCCGCAGGGCACGCTCGAGCAGATCCTCCACGGCCCGGCGCACGACGCCCAGGGGACGGTCAACCTCACCGGGGCGCTGCGCCGGTCGATGGCGCTGTGCGGGTTCGAGACCCTGAAGGACCTGCAGAAGGCCGAGCTCGTCACCGTGGGCGACCGATGACCTCCCCGGGCGAGACCTGCCTCGTCGTCGACTTCGGGGCCCAGTACGCCCAGCTCATCGCCCGCCGGGTCCGCGAGGCCCACGTCTACTCCGAGATCGTGCCCCACACGATCACGGCCGCCGAGGTGCGGGACCGGGCGCCGGGGGCGCTCATCCTGTCGGGCGGCCCCAAGTCGGTCCACGTCGAGGGTGCCCCGCTGCTCGACCCCGAGATCTACGACCTCGGCATCCCCATCCTCGGCCTGTGCTACGGCGCCCAGCTCATCGCCCAGCAGTTGCCGGGCGGCGAGGTGGCCCGGGGCGGCTCCGGCGAGTACGGGCGCACCGCCCTGCGGGTCACCGGCAGCCCCGAGGGCGGCCTGCTGGTCGACCAGCCCGACGAGCAGACCGTGTGGATGAGCCACTTCGACGGCATCGCCCGGCCGCCCGACGGCTTCGTGGCTACGGCCACCTCCGCGGGGGCGCCCGTGGCGGCGCTGGAGTCGCCGTCCCGCCGCATCTGGGGCGTGCAGTACCACCCCGAGGTGTCGCACACGCCGTGCGGGCAGCAGGTGCTGGCCCAGTTCCTCCACCACCTGGCCGGCATCCCGCCGACGTGGACGATGACGTCGATCATCGAGCAGCAGGTCGAGGCCGTGCGGGCGCAGGTGGGCGACGCCCGGGTCATCTGCGCGCTGTCGGGCGGCGTCGACTCGGCGGTGGCCGCCGCGCTGGTCCACAAGGCGATCGGGCCCCAGCTGACGTGCGTGTTCGTCGACACCGGGCTGCTGCGCCAGGGCGAGGGCGAGCAGGTGGTCGAGACGTTCCAACGCCACCAGCGGATCGAGCTCGTCCACGTGCGGGCGGCCGACCGCTACTTCGAGCGGCTGGCCGGGGTGACCGACCCCGAGGACAAGCGCAAGATCGTGGGCGAGCTGTTCATCCGCATCTTCGAGGAGGCGGCCGGGGGCCTGGAGGACGCCCGCTTCCTGGTGCAGGGGACCCTGTACCCCGACGTGATCGAGTCGGGCGGCGGCACCGGGGCGGCGACGATCAAGAGCCACCACAACGTGGGCGGGCTGCCCGAGGACATGACGTTCGCCCTGGTCGAGCCGCTGCGGGCGCTGTTCAAGGACGAGGTCCGGCGGGTGGGCGAGGAGCTGGGCCTGCCCGAGGAGATCGTGTGGCGCCAGCCGTTCCCCGGCCCGGGCCTGGCCGTGCGGATCATCGGCGAGGTGACGCCCGAGAAGGTGGCGATGCTCCAGCACGCGGACGCCATCGTCCGGGAGGAGCTGCGCCGGGCCGGCCTGGAGCGCGACATCTGGCAGGCGTTCGCGGTGCTGCCCGACATCCGCTCGGTCGGCGTCATGGGCGACGAGCGCACCTACGCCCACCCGATCATCGTCCGGGCGGTCACGTCGGAGGACGCCATGACGGCCGACTGGGCCCGGCTGCCCTACGACGTGCTGGAGACCATGTCGAGCCGCATCATCAACGAGGTACCGGGCATCAACCGGGTGGCGTACGACATCACGTCCAAGCCCCCCGGCACCATCGAGTGGGAGTAGGGGCTAGTCCGCGCCCACGCTCGCCGGGACCGGGGTCGGTGCCACCAGTTCCTTGCGGCCCGTGAGGAACGCCAGGCCGTAGAGCAGGGCCACGATGATCAGCAGGCTGCGGTAGCCGATGATCAGGGACGCGTATTCCAGCAGCCCGCCGAACATGGCGCCCAGCAGGTTGGCGCCGAACGCCGTGGCCGAGGCGCTGGTCGACTTGAAGCGCTGGGTGAAGACCAGGTTGGCCGTGAAGATCGGCAGGAACGCCAGCGTCACCGCCACGACGAACCGGGGCACGACCGCCAGCTCCAGCAGGGCGCTCGGCGGCACGCTCCACGCCACCGCCAGGCCGGCGATCAGCAGCACGTACAGGCGCCCCGGGTGCTTGAACGTCACGCGTTGCGAGACCAGCACCGCGGCCAGCACGCTCAACAGCACGCCCAGGAACACGAGCGCGTTGACGAACCACGTGGTGCCGAACAGCAGGGCGAACTGCACCACCGACTTGGTCTCCAGGAGCAGGAACGCCGCCCCCATGCAGAAGAGGTCGGTGAAGCGCAGCATGGGCCGCAGCGGGCCGGCCACGCCCCGCACCGCGATCAGCGACACCAGCAGGATCAGCGCGATCGTCACCAGGTAGAAGCGGGGCAGCGTGTTGTTGCGCAGGTAGGGGAACGGGTGGTCGTCGTGGGCCGGCGAGGGCACGTTGGCGCCCCGCACCCAGAACGCCTGGTTGGCGCCCTCGCACGGCACGGCCACCGGGTCCCGGGACACGGTCAGCACGGCCAGGTTGAGCTTGTGGTCGAAGTTGTCGACGCACGGCGCCCGGCCGAACACGTCGTCGAGCGTCCCCGCGTACCGGTCGACCAGCCAGTTCTCCCGGTAGTAGTTGTACATGGAGAACACGCCGCCGGGCTTGAGGTGGTCCCGGAACGCCTCGGCCGCCTCCTTGGTGAAGAGGTAGCTC
>DATFRN010000433.1:0-3816 GCA_035263165.1 Acidimicrobiales bacterium
TGTCGCCGTCGACCAGCAAGACAGGGGTGAGCTAGACGTTCTCGTCGTCGTCGGCGCCCACCAGCTCGACCTCGAGCGTCTGGCCCTGCTCGACCCGGTACTGCTTGCCGCCGCTGCGGATGACTGCGTACATGCGATCTACTACCTCGTAGGGGGACGGGTCAGCCTACCCAGCAGCCGCGCGGCCCGCCACATCCGTGGACGTTTCTGGTTGGGAGTCAACCAGAAACGTCCACGGAAGGCGTCAGTCCGGCAGCAGCTCCCGGTCGATGAGCACGCCGCGGCCCTCGCACTCGGGGCAGCGGGACGTGAACGACTCGAGCAGGCCCTCGCCGATGCGCTTGCGGGTCATCTCGCAGATGCCGAGCTCGGAGATCTCGAACACCTGGGTGCGGGTCTTGTCCCGGGACAGGGCGTCGCGGAACACCCGCACGACCTCGTCGCGGTTGTCCTTGCGCTCCATGTCGATGAAGTCGACGACGATGATGCCGCCCACGTCCCGCAGGCGGAGCTGGCGGGCGATCTCGACCGCCGCCTCCAGGTTGTTCTTGAAGACCGTCTCCTCCAGGCTCGACCGCCCCACGTTCTTGCCGGTGTTGACGTCGATGACGGTCAGCGCCTCGGTGTGCTCGATGATGAGCGAGCCGCCCGACGGCAGCCACACCTTGCGGTCGAGCGCCCGGTGGAGCTGCTCGTGCACGTGGTGGCGCTCGTAGAGCGGCAGCGGCTCGGCCTCGGGGTCGTAGAACTCGACCCGGTCGGCCAGCTCGGGGCTGATCGAGGCCACGTAGTCGCGCACGGCGTTGTAGAGCGCCCGGTCGTCGATGAGGACGCTGCGGTAGTCCTGGCTGAACTCCTCCCGGATGACCCGCACGGCCATGTCGGGCTCGCGGTAGAGCAGGGCCGGCGCCTTGGACCGCTTGGCCAGCGCGTCGATCTGGTTCCACTGGTCGAGCAGCCGCCGGACGTCGTCCTCGATCTCCTCGGTGGTGACGTTCTCGGCCGCGGTGCGCACGATCACACCGTGCTGGGCCGGCTTGACCCGGTCGAGGATGGTCCGCAGGCGCTTGCGCTCCTCGTCGGGCAGCCGCTTGGAGATGCCGTAGGTCGACGAGTTGGGGATGAGCACCACGAACCGGCCGGGCAGCGACACCTCCTGGGTGAGCCGGGCGCCCTTGGCCCCGATGGGGTTCTTGGTGACCTGGCACAGGATCGTCTGGCCCGCCCGCAGCACCTCCTCGATGCGGGGCCGGCCGCCCGACGACGAGCGCTCGACGTCCTCGGGGTCGTAGTGGACGTCGCCCCGGTAGAGCACGGCGTTCTTGGGGGTGCCGATGTCGACGAACGCGGCCTCCATGCCGGGCAGCACGTTCTGGACCCGGCCGATGTAGACGTTGCCGTGGATCTGCGAGACGTCGTCGGAGGGGTGGGAGACGTAGTGCTCGATCAGCGAGCGCCCCTCCAGCACCGCGATCTGCGTGGCCTTGTCGCTCACGTGCACGCACATCGAGTAACGGCCGACGGCGCGGCCCTTGCGCTCCCGGCCCCGGCGGCGCTCCAGGGTCTCCTCGTCGAGCTCGGTGGGCGAGTGGGCGATGACGGCCTCGACCGGCTTGTGGGCGCCGCGGCGCCGGCCGCCGGAGCGCTGGCCGCCGCCGGCCTTGTCGCCGCCGCCGTTGCCGCCCCGGTTCTCGCCGCCCGACTGGTCGCCGCCCTTGTTCCCGCCCGAGCGGCCGCGGCCGCCCCGGCGCCGGCGACGCTTGCGGCCCTCGCCGTCGTCGCCGCCCTGGCCGCCCTCGCCCTCGTCGGGCTTGCGGCCCTCCATCTGGCGGAGCACGTCGGCGGGGATGGTGTCGCCGATCTTGGGCTTGGGCGCCTTGGCCACGGTGGCCTTGGCCCCGGCCTCGGCGGAGGGACGGCCCTCCCGGTGGCGGTCGGGCAGCTCGGGGTTGCGCTCGTCGTCGCCGCCGGGCTTGTCGCCGGCCGCGCCGGCGCCCCGGGTGCGCCCCCGGCCCCGGGCCCGGTTGGCGCCCGCGCCGCGGGCCTGGCCGTCGCCGGCCTTCCCGGCCGCCTCGGTGGCCTTGGCCGCGCTGCCGCCGCCCGCCGGGGCGCGGCCGTTGGCCCGCTCGCCGGTGGGCGCGGCCGCGTCGTCGCCGGCGTCGTCGTGGCCGTCGTGGCCGCCGTCGCCGCTCTCGGCGCCCTCGGCACGGGGCTTGCTGCGCTTGCGGCCGCCCCGCGACCCGCGGCGGCGCCGCTTGCGGGGGGTGCCGTCGCCGCCGGCGGTGCCGGCGGGCGCGCCGCCCGCATCGGTTGCGCTGTCGTCGGCGGCCGCCGGGGAGGGCGGCTGGGCCGGAGGGGGTGTCGCGCCCGCTGCCTCAGCGGCCCCCTGCGGCGTCTCCGGACTGCCGGAAACGTCTGTCTCTGACATGGGTGAGTTCCCTTCTCATGACGCACGCGCCTCCGCGTGCGGCGGCGGCGTCGCTGCCGGCCCGAGGTCGGTGACCTCGCGCCGGGCGCTGCCGGCCTGCGTCCATTGGTGTAACCGTGTGACCCGGGCCACGACCCACGACGGGTCGATGGCCGCGATCGCTTCGGCGGGCCGGAGCCCGCGCGGCTGGGTGGCCAGCTCGGCCTCGACGACGGTCCCGGTGCCGCTGCCCACCGGGGCCAGCGGTGCGGCGATGCCGGTCACCGGACCGACCACCGAGACGTCGAGGATGGCCGGGCGCACGTCGTCGTTGACCTGCTGCCCCTTGCGCACCCGCGCCAGGGGAAGGGCGGGCGCCGCCAGGGCCCGCCCCACGCCCGCGGCCACCGCGGGCGGAGACACGTCGCCGATCACGATCCGCCAGGTGCAGCTCGTGACGGCCTGCTGCAGCGACTCGGCCCCCGGCTCCAGCCGCGCGGCCGCCTGCAGCTCGACGCCGTCGGGCAGCGCGGGGGCCAGCCGCCCCGGCAGCGCTGCCAGCTCGTCGTCGCCGGGCTCGGTGCGCAGCGCCACGTCGAGGTACTCGCCCTCGGACTCGTGCCCGGTCGACAGCGCCAGCCCGAAGCTGAGCTTGGGCCGGGGCGAGAAGCCCTCGGTGTAGGCGATCGGGACCTCGGCCCGGCGCAGCGCCCGCTCCCAGATGCGGGCCAGGTCCCGGTGGCTGGTGAAACGGACCTTGCCCCGCTTGGCGAAGCGGATGCGCACGCGAGGCGCGGGGCCGGTCACGACCGTGCTCCGGCGAGGGGGCGGGAGGCCGGGTCGGTCGGCGGCCGGGACCGCAGCGTGACCGGGACCGCCCCGGGCAGGTGGCCGGTCGACAGATCCTGGCCGGTGCCCTGGCTGCCGCCCGCCGGCGGCGTGGCCGACGCCACCACGTGCTCGATGCCGTAGCCGGTGCAGGCGCCGCAGTCGTAGCAGGGCGTCCAGCGGCAGTCGGGCAGCCCGACCTCGGCCAGCGCGTCCTGCCAGTCCTGCCACAGGAAGTCCTTGTGGAGCCCGGCGGAGATGTGGTCCCAGGGCAGGACCTCGTCCTCGGTCCGGTGGCGGTAGACGTACCAGTCGATGTCCAGGCCGTGCTCGGCCATGGCGTCGAGCCACAGGTCGAGGCGGAAGTGCTCGCTCCACTCCTGGAACGTGCCGCCCCGGCGCCACACCGTCTCGATGACCGGCCCGAGGCGGCGGTCGCCGCGCGAGGCCAGGCCCTCGATCAGCGTGGCCTTGGGGTCGTGCCAGGTGAGCTGCACGCCCTTGGCGCTCTTGACGCCGTCGCGCAGCAGCCCGACCTTGCGGCCCAGCTCGTCGACCGTGTTCTGGCCGAACCACTGGAA
>DATFRN010000434.1:0-7172 GCA_035263165.1 Acidimicrobiales bacterium
CACGTCGGCGACGGGCGCGAGCTGGGCCACGCCGATCGTCCGGCCGGGGTGGGCCCGGCACAGCTCGGCGAGCCACCCGTTGTAGGCCCGAGTGCCGGCCGCAGCCAGCTCGCCGGACGGGCGCTGATCGCCGATCATGAACGGCATCCCGTTCGGGAAGATGACCTCCGCCACAACGCCGTCGGCCTCCAGCTCCTTCAGGCGGACACCAGGGTCGCTCGTGCGGGAGAGGCCCGAGGCCAGCCGGGCCCGGTGCTCCTCGAGCTCCTCGGCCGTGCCCTCGTACCCGGAGGTATCCGATCGCCGCTGGACATGGTCCTCGGAGAACAGCTCCTCCATCTTCATGTTCTCCCGTGCGGCGGCCACCAGCTCCATCTGCTGCAGCCAATCGCCGAACGCGCCCTGGTGCTCGGCCGCCACGTACGGTCCGAAGTCGGCCGGCGTCGCCGGGTCGGCGTGGCAATCGCACGAGACGACGATCAAGCGGTCCATGGACTCCCCCTTCGTCCGCGGCTCGGAACGTGCGGCGATGCTATGGGGACCTGGCAGTGACTGTCAATAACGTCATAACCTGAAGAAACGTACAGTCCTTGCCGAGGGTGGTAGGATCCGGCCGTGCCCGAGAACCCCAAGCGGTCGAGCCGCGCCCCGGCCCGGCCCGAGCGGACCGCGTCGGCCACGCCCGAGGGCGAGACGGTGTCGCTCCGGCGCCGGTTCAGCGCCTTCGTCACGGAGGAGATCGAGCAGCTCGCCATCGGCCTCTTCGCCGAGCGCGGCTACGACGCCGTGACCGTCGAGGAGATCGCGGCGGCCGCGGGGATCTCGCAGCGGACGTTCTTCCGCTACTTCGGCAGCAAGGACGACCTGCTCCTGCGCGATCAGCACCGCCGGCTCGAGCGGTTGCGGCACGCGCTCAGCGAGACGCCCCCCGAGGAGGACCCGCGGGTCTCGTTGCACAGGGCGCTGGTGACGATGGCGGAGGCCGACGACGACAACGCGGCGGACGTCGCCGTCCGCTCGGCCGCGCTCGCCACGCGGCCGGGGCTCATCGGCCTGGCCTCGCTCGCCGAGTGGGCGCAGCCGATCGTGGCGATTGTCGCCGAGCGGCTGGGCGTCGACCCCGAGACCGACCCGCAGCCGGTCGTGATGGTCCTGGCCGCGCTGGCCGCTGTCGCGGTCGGCTACGGGATGTGGGCGAACGTCGAGTGGAAGGGCCCGGTCAGCGTCCACGTCGACCGGGCGTTGTCGGCGCTCTGACGCGGCCCGGCTAGACCTCGAGCTCCGCCGCGTCGACGGCCATCACCATCGTGAGCCGTCGATGGGGCCGCGTCCCGGGCCGCACCCGGTACGAGGGGAACGCCCGGTGCCACTCCTCCAGCGCGACCCGGAGCGTATGCCGGGCCTGGTGGGCCCCGAGGCACCGGTGGGGCCCGGCGCCGAAGGTCAGGTGGCGGTTGGCCTCGCGGTCGAAGCGGACCTCGCCGGGGCTCTCGAAAGCGCGCGGATCGCGCATGGCGGCGGCGAACACCATCATCACCCGATCGCCCGGCCGCATCGTGATCCCATGGAGCTCCGTCTCCTGCACCACCATGCGGCCGTTGAACAGCATCGGCTCGTAGCGGAGGAGCTCCTCGACCGCCGCGGGCAGCAGCCCGGGGTCGGCGACCAGGGCGCGCCGCGGCTCGGGGTGCTCGGCCAACCAGGTGAGCATGTTCGACAGCGCGCTCGTCGTCGTGTCCAGGCTGGCCGCCATCAGCAGGTTGAGCATGTTGACGATCTCGTCGTCGGTCAGGCGCCGGTCGAGGACGGCGGCGCGCACCAGCTGGCTCGGCACGTCCTCGCCGGTGGCGCCCGTGCTGCGGCGGGTGGCCACGAGGTCGTGGAAGTAGGCGGTGATCGTGTCCTGGCTGCGCCGGAGCTCGGCGAAGCCCTCCTCGTCGTCCGGCAGGCGGAACGCGTTCTCGGCACACCTCTGCATCTCCGGGAGGCGATCGGGGTCGAGATCGAATCCGGCCAGGAAGGCGCGCGCCGGGAGCGGCCGGGCGAACTCGGACACGACCTCGCACCGGCCGCGAGCACGGATGCCGTCAATGAGCTCGCCGGCCACGTCCCGGACCAGCGGCTCCATCCGCCGGGCCGCGGCGGGCGAGAACATCGGGGCCAGCAGGTGCCGGAAGGGGCTGTGCTCGGGCGGGTCGAGGTTGAGCGGGACCGAGTCGGACTCCTGGAACGGCCACACCACCGCCCGGCTCGAGAAGATCTCCGGGTGCTGGTAGACGTGCAGCACGTCCTCGTACCGCGAGACGATCCACACACCGCCGAGCGCCGACGTCCGGGCGACGGGACGCTGTTCGCGCATCCAATCGAAGAACGACCACAGGTCGACCTCGTGCAGGGCGGGATCGAACAGGTCGAAGCGCGCCAGCAGCTCGTCGTAGTCGGTCACGGGCGTAGTCTTGCATCCAGGATGTCTGTTCGGGACGATTGATCCCGGACCGGCGACCTACGCTGGAGCTCGAGACGAAGGGGGCCGCATGTACGACGTCGTGATCCGCAACGGGTTGCTCGTGGACGGAACGGGCCGGCCGAGTCGGCACGCGGACGTGGGCATCCGCGACGGCCGGGTGGTCGCCCTCGGCAGCGCGGACGAGCCGGCGGAGCGCACGATCGACGCCACCGACCTCGTCGTGGCGCCCGGCTTCATCGACATCCACACGCACTACGACGCCCAGATCTTCTGGGACGGCACGCTCAGCCCCTCGCCCCTGCACGGGGTGACCAGCGTGATCGGCGGCAACTGCGGGTTCTCGATCGCCCCCCTGACCTCCGACGACGCCGGTTACCTCCTCAAGATGCTGTCGCGGGTCGAGGGAATGCCGCGCGAGGCGCTGGAGGCTGGAGTCCCGTGGGACTGGTCGTCCACGGGCGACTACCTCGACCGCGTGGACGGCGCGACGTCGCCGAACGTGGGCTTCCTCGTCGGACACTCCGCACTCCGCCGCGTCGTCATGCACGACGACGCCATCGAGCGGGCGGCCACGCCCGAGGAGGTGGCCGCGATGGGCCGCCTGCTCGCCGACGGGCTCGGCGCGGGCGCCCTCGGGTTCTCGTCGACGTGGTCCCGGTCCCACAACGACCACGAGGGCCACCCCGTGCCGTCGCGCCACGCGTCCCGCCAGGAGCTGCTCGACCTGTGCGCCGTCGTCCGGAACCATCCGGGCACGACGCTCGAGTTCATCCCCGGCACCACGCCCTTCGGGCCCGAGCGCGTCGACCTCATGGCCGCCATGAGCTGCGCGGCGGACCGGCCGCTGAACTGGAACGTGCTGCAGGTCTACGGGAAGAACCGCGAACTCGTCGACGAGCTGCTGACGGCGAGTGACGTGGCCGAGGTGGCGGGCGGGCGGGTCGTCGCGCTCACGCTGCCGGACACCTTGCGGACCCGCCTCAACCTGCGCAGCGGGTTCATCCTCGACATCCTGCCCGGGTGGGAGACGCTCATGGCCCTGCCGCCGGAGGCCAAGCTCGCGGCGCTGCGCGACCCGGCCCAGCGGGCGGAGTGGGACCGCCTGGCCCAGTCGGCGACCGGTCCGATGCGGACCATCGCCAACTGGTCGAGCTACATCATCGTCGAGAGCCACGACCCGTCGGTCGTCGGGCGCACGGTGGGCGACGTGGCCCGAGAGCGGGGGACGGGCGCCTGGGACACCCTCGCCGCCATCGCCGTCACGGACGAGCTGGAGACCGTGATCGAGAACCCCGACCGGGGCCAGGACGACGCGACCTGGGAGCGCCGGGTCGAGGTGTGGCGCGACCACCGGACGATCGTGGGCGCCTCCGACGCCGGCGCCCACCTCGACATGATCGACAGCTTCTCCTACTGCACGACGCTGCTGGCCCGAACCGTGCGCGAGCGCGACCTGCTGGCGATCGAGGAGGCGGTCCGGCTCCTCACCGGCGACCCCGCCCAGCTCTACGGCCTCGTCGATCGGGGCGTGCTCGCCGAGGGGTCGTGGGCCGACATCGTCGTGTTCGACCTGGATCGCATCGGGCCCCGACCGGTGCAGACGCGCCGCGACCTCCCCTCCGGTGCCGGCCGCCTGTACGGCGCCGCCGACGGCGTGGAGCACGTGCTCGTCGCCGGCCGGAGCATCGTCGAGGGCCCCGACTTCACCGACGAACGCCCGGGGCGCGTCCTTCGCTCCGGCCGCGACACCGCGACGGTCGTGGCGTCCGCCTCGGACGCGCAGGGCGCCGGGCGGCTGTGAAGCGCGCCCGCTGATGCCCGAGCCCCTGAGCCCCGAGCGGACCGCCGTCGTGGTGGTCGACATGGTGAACCACCAGTGCACTCCCGGGCGCGGCATGCTCGCCGCGTGGGACGACGCCGGGATCGACGTGTCCTACATCGTCGAGCGGATCCGGACGACGACGATCCCGGCGAACCAACGCTTGCTCGCGGCGGCGCGTGCGGCGGGAGCCAAGGTCGGCTTCCTGCGGGTCGGTGCCTACGACGCTGGCTACGACGACCTGACGCCTTCGTTCCGGGGGATCGCGGCATGGGAGCCGCGTGCGGACCTGTGGGGCTCCTGGGTCATCGACGCGCTCCCCGTGAGCCCGGGCGACCTCAGCCTGATCAAGACGGGGTCCGGTGGCTTCTACACGTCGGCTCTCGACAGCCACCTGCGCAACATGGGCATCGAGAACGTGATCTACACCGGTGTCATCACCAACGGGTGTGTACTGCTCACCGCCGCCGGCGGGATGGACCGCGGCTACCGGGGCTTCCTCGCGTCAGATGCCACGGCGACCGTCAACGAGACGCTGCAGCGCACCACCGAGCGCTTGATCGACGGTTTCGTCGGGACGGTCGCGAGCACCGACGTCCTGATCGAGGTACTCACCGGCGACGACGCGGCGCTGCCGCCGCCGGTGAACCCCGTCGCGATGTGGAGCAAGGATCCCTGCTGACGCCTCCCTAAGCGAGCGCCAGGAGGTCGGCGACGTCGTCGCAATGGGCGATCTCGCGGGCCGAGTCGATGAGCTGCGTCGTCCTGGCGTCGCCGAGGATGGGCCGCACCAGGGAGGTCGCCTTGTCCTCCAGGCGCCGGCGCTGGCCGGCGATGTCCGTCGTCAGTTGGTGGATGTCGTGGGCCGCCGTCAGCCGCGTCCCGCCGGTGAGGTGGATCTCCACCGGCGTGCCACCCGTCGGGGGACCGTCGTCGGTGACCTCGACGCGGTGCCGCAGTGCGACCAGCTTCGGGTCTGCCACCAGGTTGTCGGCGAACGAGGCGGTCGCGCCGGTGTCGATGCCGAGCGCGGCGGCGGCCGCGAGGTGGCGGAGGCTGAACTTGGCCTCCAGGCCGGTTGTCGGCTCGGGGATCGCGCACATCCCGAGCTGCATCGTGTTGGCGTGGACCACGATGCGGTCGATCTGCTGGGGCGCGAGGTCGTGCTGTGCTCGCAGCGCCCGGATCCCCTCGATCGTGGAGTGCGTCTCGAGGCACGAGGCGTGGTACTTGAACAGGTTGTCCCGCAGGTACCACCGGTCGGCGCCTGCGCGCTCGGGGTTCAGCGATCCGCCCATCGTCGCGGCGAGGCCCTGGGGCGCCTCGATGGCCTCGGCATCCGCCGAGAAGCCGCGGGCGGCGAGTCGGGCGGCGAGCAGCCCGTTGGCCGCGGCTTTGCCGGCGTGCAGCGGCTTGGCCATGGTGCCGAACATGCACTTGAGGCCGGCGGCCTGGGTGGCGGCGAGGCCGATCGCCACGGCGGTGACAGCCTCGTCGAGGTCCAGCAGCCGGGCGCACGCCGTCGCGGCACCGATCGTGCCGACCGTCCCGGTCGCATGGAACCCGAGCCGGTAGTGGGCGCTGCCGAGGGCCCGGCCCACGCGGCACTCGGTCTCGTAGCCGGCGACGAACGCTTCCAGCACGTCGCGGCCGGAGGCGTGCCGGACCTCGGCGAGGGGGAGGAGCGCGCCGAGCACGGGCACGGTGGGGTGTCCGATCATCGCGGCGTTGGCGTCGTCGTAGTCGAGCGCATGGGAGGCGGTGCCGTTCACGATCGCCGCGGCCGGCGGGGACAGGCGCGTGGGTGTGCCGACGACCGTCGCGCCCCGATCGCCCGCCTCGTCGTCCAGCGCGACGGCGAGGGCGATGCGCGCCGCGGGCTCCGCCGAGCCGGCGAGCGTCACGGCGAGCCAGTCGAGGATGCACTGCGAGGCGATCTCGACGACGTCGTCGGGAACAGCCTCGAAGCGGATGCCGGCGGCCCAACGCGCTAGTGGCCGCGTGATCTCATCGCTCATCGTGCTCGCACCTCAGGTCAGGCCGTCGGTGGGCAGGGCGCCGAACTGGGCGAGGTCGTGGCCGAAGAGCAGCCGGCAGCCGTCGTCCCGCAGGCGCGCCAGCGCGGCCATCGACTCGAGTTGGAGCTCGGCGTTGTACGTGAGGCGGGGGACGCGCATCTCCTCGAGCATGGCCGCGAAGTAGACGCAGTCGCCGGTGAGCACGACGGGCCCGCTGTCCAGCTCGACCCGGAGCGCCTGGTGGCCCTTGGTGTGTCCCGGCGTGGGCAGGCACACGACGCGGCCGTCGCCGAACACGTCGTGCTCGCCCTCGACCAGGTGCCGGTCGTGACCGAGGTCGAAGTCGTCGGGGTTGTAGACCCCCGCCTCGACCAGACGCGGGTGGTGGGCCGCCTCCCACTCGACGCCCTGCGCGACCAGCCGGGCGTTGGGCAGCTCGGCGGTCCCGCCGCAGTGGTCGAAGTGGAGATGGCTGAAGATCGCCAGGTCCACGTCCTCGGGCCGGAAGCCGGCGGCTGCCAGGCGGCCGGTGAGGTCGGCGCCGTCGGGCATCTCGATGGTGCTGGTCTGCATCAGGCCGCGCAGCCGATCCAGGCTGGTGCGGAGCTCGGGATGCAGGCCGGTGTCGAACAGCACCACCCCGCGGGGGTGCTCGACCAGCCACGACGGCACGGGAAGCAGACGCCGGCCCGGCAACCCGAGCAGCTCGTCCAGGTCGGCGTCGATGCGGCCGACCTCCAGGGGGATCAGCCGTACAGCGCCCATCGGGGCAAGTCTCGCCCCCAGCAAGTTACTTGTCAACCAACAAGCTTGTGGCTAGCGTGCAGCCGATGGCCGCGCCCGACTTCGCGACGTTCCCGCTGGCGCG
>DATFRN010000435.1:0-36111 GCA_035263165.1 Acidimicrobiales bacterium
CGTCGTCGGCTCGGCGGTGGGCTCCGGCGGGGCCGGGGCCGGCATCGTCGCGTCGGCCGGGGGTCCGAGGGTCGTGGGCCACATCGGCGCGGTGGGCGGGGCGGCGGTGGACCAGTCGGGCGTCGTCGGCTCGGCGGTGGGCTCCGGCGGGGCCGGGGCCGGCATCGTCGCGTCGGCCGGGGGTCCGAGGGTCGTGGGCCACATCGGCGTGGTGGGCGGGGCGGCGGCGGGGTCCGGTGAAGCCGGGGCCCACTCGGGTACGGGGTCGCCGGGCGGGGCGGCCTCGGGGGCCGGCGGCGGCCAGGCGGCGGCGCTCGGGTCGGCGGGCGCCGGAGGCCAGGCGCCGGCCGCGGCGGCGGCGAGGTCGGCGGCCGAGGCGGCGGGGTCGGGCTCCACCGTCGGTACGGCGAGCGCGTCGGGCTCCGCGGGCCAGGGGGCGAGGTTCTCGGGCTCCGGGGTCCGGAAGACCGGGGCCGGCACGTCGGGCGGCCAGGCGCCGGCGGCCGCCGTGGCCAGGTCGGCGGCGGTGGCCAGGTCGGCCGCCGTGGCCGGCGGCTGGACCGGGGTCCCGGGCCACGCCGGCGGCGGAGGCGGAGCGGAAGCCGCAGCCGGCACCGCCGGTATCGGTGGCGGCGTCAGGTCGCCGGCCCGGGGGGACCGGTGGTGGGCGATGCCGTCCAGGTCCATCACCACCGGCTCGGTCACGGCCCAGCCGGCCCGGCGCTGCACGTCCTGCAGCCGCCACGCCACCTCGATCGCCCGCTGCGGCCGCTTGGCCGGGTCCGGCGACAGCGGACCGGCCAGCGCCTCGTCCAGCCCCCCGGGCACGTCCGGGCGCTCGAACCGGGGGACCGGCAGCTGGAGGATCCGCAGCAGCAGGGAGGCGTTCGAGTCCGTCACCTCCGCCGGCTTCTGGTGCGGCGCCCGGCCCCCGACCAGCGTGTAGACGGTCGCCGCCAGGGCGTACACGTCGGTCGCGGCCGTGAGCTCCGTCTGCTCCAGCACCTCGGGCGGGGCGTGGTAGCGCACGGGGTTGTTGAGCGCCCCCAGCCCGGGGAAGACGGCGAACGGCGCCAGGCCGGTCTCGGCCAGCAGCGGCTCGCCGTGCGACCCGAACACCAGCCGGGCCGGTGACAGGTCGCCGTGCACGATCCCCGCGGCATGCGCCGTCTCCAGCGCCCCGGCCAGCAGCACGCCCACCTGCAGCGCCCGCTCGCAGTCGAGCGGCCCCTCCTGGGTCACCAGCGAGTCGACGGCCTGGGCCGGCTGGGGGTCGGTCACCACCCACGGCCGCCCGTCGTCGGTGAACCCCCACTCGTGGATGGTCACCACGCTCGGGTGCACGCCGAGGCGCTGGGCGGTGCCGGCGGCGGCGTCGAACCCCTCACGGGTGCGGCCCTCCGCCAAGGGCGGATAGAGCGTCACCGTGACCGGCCGGCCACCCAGCCGTTCGCTGGTCGCGGAGAACAGCGAGCGCGCGACGCGCTCTCCGATGAGGGAGAGATCGCGGCACCCGGGGATGTGCGGCGCTTGCCCAGCCATGACGACGGGCCAATCTAGGCGACGGGAGGACCCCGATGACCGGCGACGAGCGGGTTTTTGCGGGACGCAGCGTGGTTTTCCGCCCGTTTCACACGGCGGGTGTCCTGACGCGCGCGTCGAGCGTCAAACGCTGGCGACGCGGCTGGCCTGTCCCTCTTCGTAGCGGCGCACCGCGCCCTTGGGCAGGACGTGCCAGACGTGGGCGGTGGCCTTGGCCCAGTGCTCCAGCAGCAGCGCCGAGCGGGCCGAGCCGGTCATCTCCGCGTGCCGCTCGACCAGCCACCGCAGCTCCTCCTCGGCCGCCATGTCGGGCCGCACGGCGTCGACCAGGTCGGGGTTGAGCCGGGAGATGAGCCGCTCGTGGTCGCGGTCGAACACGAACGCCTGGCCGCCGGTCATCCCGGCGCCCAGGTTCCAGCCCACCGGCCCGAGCACGACCACCGTGCCGCCGGTCATGTACTCGCAGCAGTGGTCGCCGGCCGCCTCCACGACCGCGGTGGCGCCGGAGTTGCGCACGCCGAAGCGCTCGCCCACGCCGCCGGCGATGAGCAGCTCGCCGCCGGTCGCCCCGTACAGGCAGGTGTTGCCGGCCAGGATGGGCAGCTCGGAGGCGTCGTCGGCCGGCGGCCGGATGACCACCAGCCCCCCGCCCATGCTCTTGCCCACGTAGTCGTTGGCCTCGCCGGTCAGCGTCAGCTCGATGCCGTCGGCCAGGAACGCCGCGAAGCTCTGCCCGGCGGTCCCGGTCAGCGCGACCCGGGCCGTGCCGCGGGGCGGCAGCTCGCCGTACTCGAGGGCGATCGCCCCCGACAGCGAGGCCCCGATGGCCCGGTCGGCGTTGCGGATGTCGTAGGCCAGGTCCACGTCGTCGCCGTCCCAGATGGCCCGGAAGGCGTCGGCCAGCAGCCGGTCGCCCAGGTCGGAGCGGGGGTCCTGCAGCTCGACCCGCTCGACGAAGTGCCGCGGGCCGCCGGTGGCGATGGGCGGCGCCAGCACCGGCGAGAGGTCCATGACGTCGGCCCGGTCCCGGCCGGTGTGCCGCTGGCGCAGCAGGTCGACCCGGCCGATGGCCTCGTCGATCGACCGCAGGCCCAGCTCGGCCAGGTAGCCCCGTACCTCCTCGGCGATGAACAGGAAGTAGGCGGCCACGCCCTCGGGCGTGCCCGTGAAGTTGGCCCGCAGGTGGGGCCGCTGGGTGGCGACGCCCGGCTTGCAGGTGTCGCGGTGGCAGGCCCGCAGCATGATGCAGCCCTCGGCGATCATCGCCGCGGTGCCGAAGCTGTACTCGTCGGCGCCGAGCAGGGCGGACACGATCACCTGGCGCCCGGTGAGGAACCCGCCGTCGACCCGCAGCCGCACCCGGCTGCGCAACCCGTTGTCGACCAGCGCCCGCTGGGCGTCGGCCAGCCCCAGCTCCCAGGGCAGGCCGGCGTGCTTGATCGACGACAGCGGGCTGGCGCCGGTGCCGCCGTTCTGGCCGCTGATGTGGACGACGTCGGCCAGCGCCTTGACGCAGCCGGCGGCGATCGTCCCGACCCCGTCCTCGGCCACCAGCTTGACCGACACCTGGGCGGCGTTGACCTGCTTGAGGTCGTAGATGAGCTGGGCCAGGTCCTCGATGGAGTAGATGTCGTGGTGGGGCGGCGGCGAGATGAGCCCGACGCCCGGCTGGGTGTGCCGCAGCCGGGCGATCTCGGCCGACACCTTGTGGCCCGGCAGCTGGCCGCCCTCGCCGGGCTTGGACCCCTGGGCCATCTTGATCTGCAGCTCGTCGGCGTGGGCCAGGTACTCGGGCGTGACCCCGAAGCGCCCCGAGGCGATCTGCTTGATCTTGGAGTTCTTGTCGTCGCGCCCGAGGCCCCGGGTCCGGTAGCGGTAGGGGTCCTCGCCGCCCTCGCCGCAGTTGGACATGCCGCCCAGCAGGTTCATGGCCTGGGCCAGCGTCTCGTGGGCCTCCTTGGACAGCGCCCCGTGGGACATGGCGCCCGTGGAGAACCGCCGGACGATGTCGGCCGCCGGCTCGACCTCGTCGATCGACACGGGCTCGTGGGCCGGCACCAGCTCCAGCAGGTCGTGGAGCTCGATGAGCGGCCGGTCGTTGGCCAGCTTGGCGAAGGCGTCGTAGCGCTCCGACGACTCGGAGCGGATGGCCGACTGCAGCAGGTGGGCGATCAGCATGTCGCGGTCCTGCCCGTCGGCCTTCTCCTGGACCAGCGTGAGGTCGTTGAGCGCCTGGACGGTGTCCTTGTCCTTGGTGTGGGGCTCGCCGCCCTTGCGCACCCGGAAGAACCCGGGCGACTCCAGGTCGGCGGCCCCGCCCCAGGCGGCCTCGTGCCGGGCCAGCACGTCCTCGCCCAGCACCTCCCAGCCCACGCCGCCCACGACGTTGGGCGTGCCGGTGAAGCAGGCGTCGACCACCTCGGGGGCCAGCCCGACGACCTCGAAGATCTGGGCGCCCCGGTAGGAGTCGACCGTGCAGATGCCCATCTTGGACAGGATCTTCAGCACGCCGGCCTCGACCGCGGCCTGGAACCGGCTCTGCGCCTCGGGGCTGGTCAGGTCGCCGTCGTCGACCTTGTCGGCCTCGGCGGCCACCGTGGCCAGGGCCAGGCGGGGGCAGATGGCGTCGGCGCCGAAGCCCAGCAGGGTGGCGAAGCCGTGCACCTCGAACACGTCGTCGGCCACGACCACCAGCGCGGTGCGCGACCGCAGCCGGCGGGCGGACAGGGCCTGGTGGACGGCCCCGCAGGCGACGAGCGACGGGATGGCGGCCCGCTCGGGCCCGGCGTCGTCGGGGTCGAGGATGAGCGTGCCCGCCCCGCCCTCCACCGCGGCCACGGCCTCGGCGGTGAGCCGCTCGGTGGCCGTCCGCAGCCCGTCGGGGCCGTCGGCGGCCGGGTAGGTGATGTCGAGCGGGATGACCGACCAGGGCGCCTTGTCGGTCAGGGCCAGGTTGTCGATGCCGGCCGGGTAGAGGAAGAACGACGGCAGCGTGAGCAGCTCGGCGGCCTCGGCCGACTCGGCCAGCAGGGGCGTGCGGGGCCCGAGCACGGTGCGCAGGCTCATGACCAGCCGCTCGCGCAGCGGGTCGATGGGCGGGTTGGTCACCTGGGCGAACCGCTGGCGCAGGTAGTGGCTGATCGGCCGGGCCCGGGGGGCCAGGTTGGGCAGCGGCGAGTCGTCGCCCATCGAGAAGGTGGGCTCGTGGGCGTCATTGGCCATGGGCTTGAGCACCATGGCCAGGTCCTCCTTGGTGAGCCCGACCATGGCCTGGCGCTCGACCAGGTCGTCGGGCACCTCCAGGGCCGCCTCGCCCGGGTGGAGCTGGTAGAAGCCGTCGGCCGCCCAGCGGGCGTAGGGCGCCCCGGCGGCGATGCGCTCCTTGCAGGCCTGGTCGTCGAGGAAGCCCCGGGTGGGGTCGACGAACAGCATCTGGCCGGGCCCGAGCCGGCCCCGTACGACCGAGCCGTGGCCGGACACGTCGATGGCGCCGACCTCGGAGCACACGGCCACCAGGCCGTCCTCGCACAGCTGGTAGCGCAGGGGGCGCAGGCCGTTGCGGTCGAGGCGGGCGCCGACGCCGAGGCCGTCGGTGAACACCACGCCCGCGGGCCCGTCCCAGGGCTCCATGAGCGCCGAGTGGTAGCGGTAGAAGCCCCGGACCTCGGGGTCGAGGTCGCGGACGTTCTCCCAGGCCTCGGGCAGGAGCATGGCCATGACGTGGCGGGCGTCGCGCCCGGCCCGCATGAGCAGCTCGACGGCCGAGTCGAGGTTGCCCGAGTCGGAGTCGTCGGACGACAGCACCGGCCGGAACAGGTCCTCGTCGCCCAGGCCGGCGGCCACCGTGCCCAGCTCGGCCCGGCCCCGCATGCGGTTGGCGTTGCCCCACAGGGCGTTGATCTCGCCGTTGTGGCACAGGGTGCGGAACGGCTGGGCCCGCTCCCAGGTCGACAGCGTGTTGGTCGAGAACCGCTGGTGGAACACGGCGAACGGCGCGGCGAACTCCTCGTCGCGGAGGTCGAGGTAGAAGTCGGCCAGGGCGTCGGCGGGGGAGAGGCCCTTGTAGATCATGGTGCGGAACGAGCACGACGCCACGTAGGTGCCGGCCACCCCCCGCTCGATGCGCCGCCGGACCCGCAGGGCCCGCCGCTCGGCGTCGGAGTCGCGGGAGGCGTCGCCGCGGAACCCGCCGAACACCGCGTGCACGATGCGGGGGGCGGTCTCCCGGGCCAGGTCGCCCAGGGCGGACGGGTCGAGCGGGGGCTCGCGCCAGTCGGTCAGCGCCAGGCCCTCCTCGGCCAGGGCGGCCTCGACGGCCGGGCGGGGGTCGTCGCCCCGCACGAACAGCACGGCCACCCCGGACCCATCGCCGAACAGGGCCGGGGGGATCGGGACCAGCAGGCCCGACCCGTCGGCCGTCCGGGCGTCGGCGGCCACCGCGCCCCGGTGCTTGACGCAGGCCAGGCCGCCGAGCGCGGCGGCGACGATGGCACGGGACGACCGGCCGTGGGCGTCGGCGACGAAGCCGATGCCGCAGGCGTCCAGCTCGCGAGTCGAGGGGGGGAGCACGGCGCAGTTCTCCTGATGAGGTAACGACCGGTGCGACACCGGTGCACTGGGGGGATCGGATCACGAGCACGGGCGGCGGCTCGGCGACCGCCGGTCCGATCCCAGGGTTCGGGCTGCTGGGGGGCTGCACGCGTCGTCTCTGAGCGAAGCGGGCGCCGTTGCCCGGGGCCCCCTGCGAGGGTCCGGTCAGGTTACCCGACGGTGGGTCTCGGAGCGGATCACGTAAACGCTCCGTGCCGCGGTCCCTACCCTGGGCTGACCTGGTCGGTGACGAACACGGCGGTGGGTTGGCCGAGGTCGGCCAGCGCGTTCACCGTCCGGCGCACGTTGTCCGGCGTCTCCGGGGCGAAGGACACCAGCGCCAGCCGGTCCTCCAGGCCCGCGGCGTCGAGGCCGGCCGCCGTCATCTGTTCGGTCGCCCGCCGCAGCAGCCGCTGGTAGCGGGCCCGCTCGGCGGGCGTGCGGTGGTCCACGTAGGCGACCTGCCGGGCCTCGGGGTGGTCGCGCCGCCAGCGGGCGATGTCGTTGCCGACCGCCACGTGGACCTCGCCGGTGGCGTCGGCCGGGGCGATGACCCGGTGGGCGCCGAGCGCCTCCTCCTCCAGCGCCGTGCCCCGGGCGTCGAAGCCGCGGCGCTCCAGCTCGAGGATCAGGCCCTCGCCCGCGGCGCCCAGGGACACCGGGTCGACCCAGGTCACCCGGTAGCGGCCCTCGCGCCCGCCTCCCGGCGCGCCCGGGGCGGCGAGGGCGGTGGCCGTGGGCCCGGCCAGGTCGCCCACCACCTGCGACTCGGCCGCGGCGGGCACGTCCACCCGGGCGGCGTCGGCCACGAACAGGGCGGCGAACGCCACCGCCACCGCGCCGGCCAGCCACGGCGCCGGCCGCCGCAGCCCGGCGGGGGCGACGGCCGCCACCGTCCAGCCGATGGCCAGCACCATCAGCGCCGCGGTCACCCACGACCACAGCGTCAGGTAGAACCACACGACGCCGAAGATCCGGCTGGCCGACACCAGGTTGAGCACCAGCACCAGGCCGAGCACGGCGTCGAGCCGCAGCAGCGCGGCCCCGGCCCGCCGCCACACGGCGACCGCCACCGACGCCAGCCACACCGCCACCAGGGCGTAGCCGGCCCAGGCGGCGCCGGCGTCCTCCAGGCTGCCGCCCCGGAGGTGGGCCACGTCGAGGTGGGCGCCCACCAGCCGCAGGCCGCGGCCGGGCCCGATGGCCGGGTCGGTCGGGTGGCGGAAGTTGTCGACGACGATCGACAGGTTGCCGGGGTCGTGGCGCAGCTGGTCGAGCAGGGGCGGCAGCCAGAGCACGACCCCCAGGCCGAGGGCGGCGGCCACCCACCCCGCCAGCCGGCGCCGGGCGTCCCGGTCGTGGCGGCGCCGCCAGGCCGTGACGGCCACGACGGCGGCCAGCGCGGCCCCCAGGCCGACGACCAGGCCCAGGTACGAGATGTGGGTCTGGAGGCACCACGACCCGGCGAACACCGCCACCGGCAGCATGGCCGGGTCGTCGCACAGCACCGACCAGGCGGCCAGCACGAACACCAGCCACCACATGATCGGCAGGTAGGGGTTCCAGGCCTCGGTCAGCGTCGTCGCCCCGTAGAGGTGGCCGAGGACGGCCAGCACCGCGCCCATCGCCACCATCAGCCGCACCCCGCCCCGGCGGGCCGCGATCCACAGAGCGGTGGCCATCGCCGCCAGGTGGACGACCGCGGTCGCCACCTGGAGCCCCCAGGACCGCTCGCCCAGCAGCGTGTACACCGGCCGCAGCCCGTAGAACGACAGCGGCCCGGGGTGGCTGCCCCGCACGCCCTGGGACTCGATGCGCCCGGCCAGGCCGACCAGCGGCGTATGGCGGGTGCCGACGTCGCGCACCCGCAGCTCGGTCTGGGCCAGGTCGAGGATCGGGTACCAGCGGGGGCTGTGCAGGACCCCGAGGCCGACGGCCAGCGGGATGGCCAGCAGGGCCAGCAGGCCCGCCCCGACGACCCAGGTGCGCCGCCACCACGGCGTGGGCTCGGGCCCGGCGCCGGACGCGGGCTCGGCCGGGGCGGCGGGCGTGGCGGCGGTGGCCTCGGTGGCGGTCATGCCGGGGCGGGCGGTGCGGGTGGGGCGACGAACACCGCGGTCGGCGAGCCGATGTCGATCATCCGCTGGATGTCCCGGCGGGTGGCGGGGGGCAGGCCGGTGTCGAGGTAGAGGGCGAACAGGCCGCCGTCGACGTCGGCGGCGGCGTGGGGCCGGCCCCGGGCCGCCAGGGCGTCCTCGACCCCGGCCCGCAGCCGCTGGTAGGTGCGCCGCTCGGCCGGGGTGCGGACGTCGGCCCGGACCACCTGGCGGGCGCCGGGCTTGGCCCGCCACACGGCCACGTCGGGCCCCACGGCCACGTGGACCTCGGCGGTGGCGGCGCCGGCGGGCATCACCCGATGCGGCGTGGCCCCGACGCCGTGGGCCGGGATCACGCCGACGTCGAAGCCGGCCCGCTCCAGCTCGTTCAGCAGGCCCCAGCCGGTCGAGCCGAGGGCGGTGGGGTCGGTCCAGGTGACGAGGTAGCGGCCGCCGGGGTCGAGGGCGGCGCGGGTGCGGGGGGCGATGGCGGCCACCTGGGCGCTCAGCCGGGGCTCGGACACCTCCGCCCCCGTCGCCCGCACCGTGAACTGCAGGGTGCACACGACGAGCACCGCCGCCGCCAGCGCGGGCACAACCCGGGCCAGCCGCCGGCCCCGGTCGCCGCCGGCGGCCAGGGCCACCGCCGCGGTCCAGCCGACCGCCACCAGGATCAGGGCGGTGATCGCCCACGCCCACAGGGTCAGGTAGAACCACAGCTGGCCCACGATCCGGGCCGACGACACCAGCCCGAGCACGAGCGCGACCCCGATCACGCCGTGGAGGGCCCGCAGCGCGGCCGGCGTCCCCGGGCGGCGCCAGGCGACCACGGCGGCGACCAGCCACACGGCCACCAGGGCCAGGGCCGGCAGGACCGAGCCGGTGGTGCCCTGGTCGCCCACGAGGAAGCGCCACAGGTTCAGGTGGGTGGCCAGCAGCTCGGCGCCCCGGGTCAGGCCGAGCGGGGCGGTGGGCGGGTCGCGGAAGTAGTCGACGACCTGCCGGGCGTTGCCGGGGTCGTGGCGGACCTGGTCGATCAGCGGCGGGAGCCACAGCACCACGCCGAGGGCCAGCGACCCCCCGGTCCAGGCCAGCAGCCGCCGGCGGGCGGCCCGGTCGCCCCACCGGCGCACCAGCGCCACGACGACGGCGCCGAACGCCACGGCCACCGTCCCGGCCGCCAGGCCCAGGTACGACACATGGGTCTGCATGCAGAACGAGCCGGCGAACACGGCCACCGGCAGCATCGCCACGTCGCCGCACAGGACCGACCACACCGCCAGCAGCGTGACCAGCCACCACAGCACCGGCATGTAGGGGTTCCAGGGCTCGGTCAGCACCCGGGTGCCGTACGAGCTGAGCAGCAGCGAGGTCGCCCCCGCGACGCCCAGGGCCAGCGCCGTGCCGCCCCGGCGCACCGCCATCCACATGGCCAGCGCCAGGGCCACGACGTTGAGCACGACCACGCCGGCCAGCAGGCCCCACGCCCCCTCGCCGAGCAGGCGGTAGACGGGCGCCAGCGCGTAGAAGCTGATCGGCCCCGGGTGGCTGCTCGACCGGCCGTCGACGACGACCCGGCCGATGAGGCCGACGAGCGGGGTGTGGCGGGTGCCGACGTCGCGCACCCGCATCTCGGTCTGGGCCAGGTCGAGCAGCGGGTACCAGCGCGGCGAGTGCAGCGCCACGAGCGCCACCACCAGGGGCAGGGCCAGCACCGCGGTGAGGCCGGCGACCACCAGGCCGGGGTGCAGCCCGCGCCGCCGGGGCGCGGCGCTGTCGCCGGCGGGCTCGCCCGGCGCGGTCGGGGCCGCGTTGGCGTCGGCCGGCGCGTCCGCCCCCGGGCGGCCGGCCGGGTCCGCGGTGGCGGTGTCGCCGGTCCGCATCTCCCCGGCCGGCGGGCTCACTGCGGCGGGTCCGTCTTCGGGTCCCAGCTGAACACCGCGAGCGGCGGGCGGATGTGGCTCATGGCCGCGATCGTCGTCTTCTGCGCGGTGGACAGCCGGGAGTCGGTGCCGAGGCCGAAGAAGTTGCTGTCGATCTCGCCCACCAGGTGGGACAGGCCGGTGGCCCGCAGGCTGGTCACGAGGTCGGACCGGGCCTGCTCGTAGGCGGCCTTCTCCTCGGGGCTGCGGGGGTCGTAGAAGGCCAGCCGCACGGCGCCCTCGTGCTTGCCGGCCTCGGCGATGGCACCCTCGCCCACGGCCAGGTGGAGCTCGGCGTCGGCGTCCGCCGAGGCCTGGACGACACGGTGGCTGCGCACCGCCAGGCGCGACCCCCTGCCGGCCCGGGCGTCGTAGCCCTGGCGCTCCAGCTCGAGCATGAGCCCGAAGCCCTGGCCGCCCAGGTTGTAGGGGTCGGTCCACGACACGAGCACGACGCCGTCCCGGGCGCCGGCCACCTCGCCGTTGCGCACCGCCCGCAGGGTCGGCCCCATGACGTGGCTCAGGTCGTCGGACAGGTCCATGTCCCGCTCGCGGGTGTCGGGCGCCCGGTGGGCGGACGACAGGGTCGGCAGCACGACCAGCACGGCCAGGGCCGCGGTCGGCACCCAGGCCACCCGGGCGAGCCGGGCCCGGTCGCCCTCGCTGCGGCGGGCGGCCAGGCGGGTGAACAGCGCGGCGCCGGTGGCGACGACGGCCACGCCGGCCACCGCCGCGGTGCCCCAGGCCCAGAGCATGAGGTAGTCCCAGGGCGGCCCGAAGATGCGGCTGATGGCCAGCAGGCCGAGGCCGAGCGCCACCCCCGTGACCACGTGCAGGGCCACCAGCGTGCGCTCCCGCAGCCGGACGGCCACCACGACGGCGGCCAGCCACAGCGCCAGCAGGATCAGCCCGGGCGCCGACGACCCGGTCAGCGCGGCGTCGCCCCGCAGGAAGTGGAACACGTCCATGTGCTGGAGCCACAGCCCCCACGCCCGCGACAGCCCGATGGGCGAGTCGGTGGGGTAGCGGAAGCTGTCGATCAGCACGGCCACGTTGCCGGGGTTGCCGCCCACCTGCTCGATGAACACGGGCAGCCACAGCACGAGGGCCAGCAGGGCGGAGGCGCCGGTCCAGCGCAGCAGCGAGCGGCGGGCCGCCCGGTCGCCCTTCCGGTGCCGGAACGTCCGCACCAGGCTGCCGATGATGACGAGCGACAGGCCGCCGACCAGCGCCACGTAGGGGATGTGGGTCTGGGCGCACATCGTGCCGGCCAGGACGGCCACCGGCAGCAGCACGAGGTCGCCGCACAGGACGCCCCAGGCACACACCAGGAACAGGAACCAGAACAGGATCGGCATCCAGGGGTTCCACGGGTAGACGAGCAGCGCCGTCCCGTAGACCCGCATGACGAAGGCCAGTCCGGCCGCCACCAGCAGCGCGCCCCGCAGGCCCATGCGCCGGTGGGCGGCCCACAGGGTGGCGGCGATCACCGCGATGTTGATGACCGAGTCGGACACGACGAGCGCCCACGAGCTGGAGCCGAACAGCCGGTAGACGGGGGCGAGCAGGTAGAAGCTGACCGGCCCCGGGTGGCTGCCCTGCACGGCCAGCCCGAAGATGCGGCCACCCATCCCCACCAGCGGCGGGTGCTGGAAGCCGACGTCCCGCACCCGCATCTCGATCTGGGCCAGGTCGACCAGCGGGTACCAGCGGGGCGAGCGCACCGAGATCGTGGCGATCACGATCGGCAGCGCCACCACCGCCGTGAGCAGGGCGATGGTCAGCGCGGTGCGGCCCCGGCCGGGCCCGCCGTCGCCGTCGCCGGCGGGCGTGGGCTCGGCGGGGGCGGGCGACGACGGTCCGGCCCCGGCCTCCGGCTCGTCGAGGGCAGCCCCGCCACCGAGGTCGTCGACCGTCCCGGTCTCGGTCATGGCAGGCGCTTCAGGACCTTGAGCAGCCCGAGGCGCACGGGCGACTGGTGGTGGGACGCGTGGGTGGTGTCGAGGCCGTCGCGGTGGGCCAGGAACCACTCGTAGGACTCGATGACCGCCGAGGCGTTCGAGTGCTGCGGCTGCCAGCCCAGCTCGGTCTGGGCCCGGGTGGTGTCGAACCACAGCGACTCGGCGTAGAGCAGCCAGTGGTAGGGCGCGAACGGGGCCAGCCCGACGCCGGCCAGCGCCTTCATCCCGATCCGGGCCGGGGCGGCCGGCAGCGACCGCACCCGCGAGCCGGTGCCCGCGTGGTCGGCCAGCGCCTGGAGCGTCTCCCGCATGGTGCCGAACTCGGTGGTGCCGATGTTGTAGGTGGCGGGCTTGTCCCGCCCGGCGGCCCGCAGCACGGCGTCGGCCAGGTCGTTGGCGTGCACGAACTGGTAGCGGTTGTCGCCGCTGCCCAGCACGTAGACGGGCGCGCCCTCGGCCACGAACTCGAAGAGTACGGCGATGATGCCCAGGCGGCCGTGACCCAGGATGGTCCGGGGCCGCACGATCGTGACGTCGAGCCCGGCGTCGGCGGCGTCGTGGCACAGGTGCTCGGCTTCGAGCTTGGCCCGGCCGTAGGCCTCGAGCGGCCGACCGGGGGTGTCCTCGGTGACCGGGTTCGACTCGGGCACGCCGAAGATGGCGCTCGAGCTGGTGTGGACGACCTTGGCCACCTTGCGGTCGCGGGCGGCCAGCAGCACGTTGGCGGTGCCGGCCACGTTGACCGACCAGAACAGCTCCCGATCCTTGGCCAGCGGCACCTGGGCGACGTTGTTGAGCACCACGTCCACGCCCTCGCTGGCCTCCCGCAGGGCGTCGAGGTCCCGCACGTCACCGGGGGCGTACTCGACCCGGTCGGCGGCGTCGCCGTCCCGCTCGGCCGGCGGGTTGAGGTCGAAGATGCGGACGCGGTCGCCGGCGGCCAGCGCCTGGTCGGCCAGGATCGAGCCGAAGTAGCCGCTCCCCCCGGTGATGAGGACCGTGCGGGCCATCGCTAGAGCTGCTCCCCGTGGTCGAGGCACCAGCGGATGCTGGCGCGCATGCCTTCCTCCAGCTCGACGGTGGGCTCGTAGCCCAGCTCGTCGCGGGCCCGCGAGATGTCGCAGGCGATCGTGTGGCCGAGCTCGCCCAGCACGTGCAGCGGCTGGATGTAGCGACCCCGCGACTGGGCCAGCGTGTCGATGCGCTCGGCCACGCGGGCGGCGGCCAGCGGCAGGCGCAGGCGCTGGGGGCCGGACGTGGCGAGACCTTCCGCCTCGAGTGCCCGGCGCACGGTGGCGAGGATCTCGCTGAGCGGGTAGGGCCGGGCGTCGGCCACCCAGTAGGCGTTGCCCGGGGCCTTGTCGGCCACCTCGGCCCGCAGCAGGCCCTGGACCAGGTTGTCGGTGTAGGCCATCGACCGCCGCTGGCTGCCGTCGCCCACCAGCGGGAACCGGCCCCGGCGGATGGTGCGGAAGAACTGGCTCTGGCGGGAGGGCTGGTAGGGCCCGTAGAACCACGGCGCCCGCACCATGACCGTGGCCAGGTCGCCCCGGTCGTAGGCCTTCTGCACGATCTGCTCGGCCTCGAACTTGGAGCGCCCGTAGCCCAGGTAGGGGTTGTAGGGGGAGTCCTCGGTGAACACGTCGTCGGGCGTGGCGTTGACGCCGAAGGGCGAGTTGGAGGACACGTGCACGAAGCGGGCGGCGCCCGAGCGCCGGGCCCGGTCGACCACGTGCTGGGTCCCGCCCACGTTGACGTCGAAGAACTCGCGGGTCGAGCGGGTGGGGTGGATCACGGCGGCCGCGTGGAACACGGCGGCGTCGGCGCCCACGCCCTCGAACAGCCGGTCGACGGTGGCGGGGTCGCGCACGTCGCCCACCACGACCTCGACCGCGGGCGACAGCAGCGCCAGCGGCGACGCCTGGTCGTCGGCGGGCACGAGGCAGCGCACCCGCTCGCGCTGGGGGACCAGCGTGCGGACCAGGTTCTGGCCCAGCCACCCGGACGCGCCGGTGACGACGGCGGTGGCGGCGGCGGTACCGGCGGGCACGTCGGCCGGCTCTGACTGACTCACGTCCATGCTTCCCTGTCTGTCGTGTCGGTCTGGGACGGCCGCGGCGGGCTCACGCCTCGGCCAGGAACTGGTCGCAGTTGCGGGTGGCGATGGCCATGATCGCCGCCTGCGGGTTGACGCCGGGGGCGTCGGGGATGAGCGAGCCGTCGTTCACCCGCAGGTTGCTGTAGCCCCACACCCGGCCGAAGCTGTCGGCGCCGGTGCGGTCCCGGTTCTCACCCATGCGGACCGACGAGGTGAGGTGCACGGTCATGAGGTTGGCCCGGGCCCGGGTCACCTGGTCCCACCAGGAGCCCAGGTCGTCGAGCCGGTGGGCCACGGTGCCGCCGGCCACCGACGGGTGGAGCTCGGTGGCCCCGGCGGCCAGCAGCAGCTCGCCCAGGTGGACGAGGCCGCGGGCGAGGCGGCTGAGGTCGCCCTCGGTCAGCGAGTAGGTGACGACGGGGGAGCGGAGCCCCCTGGCGGCCAGCACCCGGCCGCTGCCCTCGCTGCGGATGGCGGCGTAGTAGACGGAGATGTTCTCCCAGTCGGCCATGGCCTCGGCGTAGGGCTCGCCGGTGTCGGCCAGCGCCAGCGCCACGTAGCCCTTGCGGCTGGCCGAGCCGCCGATGGCCACGAACGGCGAGAACTCGGTCACCCGGTGCATGGGCACGCCGTCGTGGTCGACGGGGTGGGGGAAGCGGGCGGCGATCTTGATGGTGGGATGCATCTTGAGGCCGTTCCCGACGTTGCGGCGGATGCCGCTGCGCTGGAGCAGCGCCGGCGTGTGGACGGCCCCGCCGCACACGAAGACGTGGTCGGCCCGCACGTTCAGCCGCTCGACGCCCCCGCCGGGGTGGGTGCGCCGGCAGCGGGCGCCGACCACCCGGTCGCCCCTGGTGATGAGGCCGAGCACCCGGCAGTCGGGGATGATCGTCGCCCCGGCGGCCAGCGCCGCGGGGAGCATGGTGCGGGACATCGTCTGCTTGGTGCCCCGGCCCTGGGCGTCGTAGGCGAACACCCGGGCGAACTCGACGTTGCGCCAGCCGAGCTTGGTGGCGCCCCGCTCCAGCGCGGCCGACGACGGCGGCGGCGCCCCCGGCACCCGGGCCACCGACAGCTGGCCCTCGACCCGGTCGGCATAGCCGTCGAGGGCCTCGGGGGTGAACTCGTCGATGGCGTAGGCGGTGCGCCACTCGTCGGCCAGGTGGTGGGGCAGGCGGTGGTAGAGGCCGCTGTTGATCTCGGTGCTGCCGCCGACGCAGCGGCCCTCGGTGTAGGCGATGACCGGGTTGCCGAAGGCGGCCGTCGGGCCCTTGTGGCGGTACTTGGCCACCATCTCCTCGAGCGAGAAGGGGGGCACGGCGTCGGCGTCGACCCAGGGCCCCTCCTCCAGCACCGTGACCGTGCGGCCGGCGCGGGCCAGGGCGGCGGCGGTGACGGCGCCGCCGGCTCCGGAGCCGACCACGAGCACGTCGGTCACGAGGTCGGCCATCAGGCGGCTCCTTCGGGGGCGAGCTCGTTCTCGGCCAGGACCACGAGCGAGCGCATCAGGCGGACGTAGCTGCGCACCACCCCGATGCGGCTGGCCTCCCAGGCGTCGAGCCGGTCGAGCAGGGCGGCGGGGTCGTCCGCGGCCATGCGGCCGAGGGCCCGCAGGCCCGCGACATAGGTCCCGAGCAGGACCGATTCGCCCACCACGCCGGCGCGCAGGTGCTCGGGCATGTCGCGCAGCGTGCCGTCGACGAAGGACTCGACGGACGATCGGAGGGGCTGGTCCGGGGATTCTGTGAGGGCCCCCACGACCTCGCGCTCGAACCAGAGCATGGCGCAGCAGCCTACGACAGTCACCGCACCGGTGCGATCCGAGGGGTCAACCGGGAATCACTCCGGGTGGCCACAGCTACGCCTTCCGGCGCAGCCTCTGTCACACGTCCGGCCAGCGGCGGCGTTGGCGGGTGCGGCGGCGGTCGGGGTCGCCGAGCGCCCAGGCGCGGCGCCAGGCGGGGGCGTCGGGGCCGGTCAGGGCGGGCGAGTCGCCGGCGTGGGCCCGCCGGCGGGCCTGCCACCAGTCGGTCGTCGCCTCGTCGGCCAGCGCGGCCACCGCCCGCTCGATGGTGGCCCCGAACCGCCGGGCGTCCTCGCCGGGGCCGGGGGTCATGGGGGCACCGAAGGTGACCCGGGTGGCGGCCGGGGTGGGCAGCTTGCGGCCCTTGCGCAGGATCCGCCCGGTGCCCGACAGGTGCACCGGCACCACCGGCACGCCGCAACGCAGGGCCAGGTAGGCGGCGCCGCCCCGGAAGGGCTGGCCCCAGCCGTCGGGGCTGCGCCCGCCCTCGGGGAAGATCAGCAGCGACCAGCCGTCGTCGATCAGCCCGGCGGCCCGGTCGGCCGAGCGCCGGCTGACCCGGCTGCGCTCGATGGGGATGGCCCCGATGACGAGCGCCGACAGGGCGCTGGTGGCCGGGGTGCGGAAGAAGTAGTCCGCCGCGGCCGCCACGAACAGCCGGTGGCGCCACGGCTCGGGGATCGAGGTGATCAGCAGCGGCGTGTCGACGTGGCTGTGGTGGTTGGGTGCGAAGATCACCGGCCCGCCCGCCTCGGCCAGGTCGTCGAGCCGGTCGAGCCCCTCCCGCTGGGGCCGGGCCAGCGCCGCCACCGCCGGGCGGGCCACGGCCTCGACCAGGGCGGCCCGGGCCAGCCGGGCCGGCAGCCGCCGGGCCCAGGCGGTGTCGTAGTCGCCGCCCGACCGGGGCCGGCGGGGCTCGACCTCGACGCCCCCGGGCACGGTCGGGGCGCTGAACGGGAACGGCGGCCGAGGCAGGCGCCGGGCCACGGCGTCGGGGAGCGCGGCCATCAGGTCACGTCCGCCATCACGAGCGGTGGGTTGTGCAGGTGGGTGATGGTGGGGTGCCGCCCGACCACGTCCTCGGCCATCTCCAGTGCGTCCTGGAGGGTCGAGGCCGGCGTGAAGCCGAGCCGGCGCACCGACCGCACCTCGCCGCCCACGATGATGACCTTGCCGGCGTGGGCCAGCCCGTGGCAGCCCCAGTACCACATGTAGAACGGGTGCACGCCGTGGTAGGCGTAGCTGGTCCGGTACAGGTGGCGGTACCACTCGTCCTCGGCGAACTGCTTCTCGTAGCGCGACTCGATCTCGCCGGGGTCGGTCGTGTCGGCCAGCACCTGCTCGAAGAAGTCGATGTAGCTCGGGTGGTGGACCGGGTGGAACTCCCAGGGCGTGGGGTGGCTCATGATGACCACGCCGCCCTCCCGCACCAGCGGGCGGCCCCGGTACATGTTGAAGAAGTAGCCGAGCCCCAGGCACATGACCAGGATCGGGTTCATCACCGAGTTGACGTTGTAGGGGCAGATGTAGGGCAGGCCCATGGTGAGGATGTCGGTCTGGCCCTCGACCGGCACCAGCTGCTGGCGGAAGACGTTCTCGGTCGTCGCCTCGTGCACGGCCTCGACCTCGCCGGCCTGCACCGAGGTGAGCCCGTAGGGCGCCTGCCAGGCGTGGAAGATGCGGCGGCGGGCGGCCATCGGCAGCCGGTCGAGGCCGGCCTTCATGGCCACGAACGAGGCCCGGTCCCGGACCGTCCACTCCCACTCCCGCTTCTGGAGCACGGCCATCGGCCCCGAGGTGCCGAAGGTGTCGTTGTTGAGCGTGGTCTCGATCTGGAAGATCTTCACGCCGGCGTCCCGGATGACCTGGCCCATGCGCCAGTTGGAGCTGTGCAGCTCCGAGCGGTGGCGGTCCATGAAGCTGCGGCTCTGCCGCATGGTCTCGACGTTGTGGTGGTGGCGCAGGCTGCGGTAGCTGGCGAGGCCGGTGGCGGTCGACTTGTGGCCGCCGTCCATCGACACCAGGTTGATGTTCACGTAGACGATCAGGTCGCTCTCGGCCGCCCGCCTGTTGATCTCGACCTCCTCGCCCTGGGCGGTGGTGCCCAGCAGGGCGAGGTTGTCGGGGTCCTCGGCGTCGTGGTTGTAGAGCAGGCCGTGGGGGGCGAAGGCGTCGTAGACCCGGTCGCCGACGGCGTGGCGCAGCTCGGCCTCGGTCATGCGCCGGTGCAGGGCCAGGGCGGCGATGATGTGGACGTCGTCGACGCCGGCCTCGGCCGCCAGGTCGAGCACGGCCTCGATGACCCGCTGGCGCACGTCGGGCCGGCGCATGGGCGGCAGCGGCAGCGAGATGTCGTCGAAGCAGATGGTCAGCCGCATGCCCGGGCGCAGCAGGGCCCGCAGCGGCGGGCTGTCGCCCAGCGGGGCGTCGAGCGCGGCCCGGATGGCGCCCTCGGGGTCGTCGAGGGCCTCGAGCGGCTCGCCCGGGTAGAGGATCCGGGTGCGGCCGGCGGGCAGCTTCTCCAGCCGGAGGCTCTCGCCGTGGTGGAACAGGATCGGCGGGGTCGACCGGTCGACGTCGAGCACGAAGCCGGGACGGGGCATCAGGAGGGCTCCTCGGTGCGGTAGGGGGCGCGCCAGTCGGGGGCGGGGTCGCCGCGGTCGTCGAGCCAGAAGTCGGCGCTGCGGGCGATGCGCCCGCCCTCGACGTCGGCGAAGGAGAGGCAGTGGTAGAGCGCGTCGCCCTGGCTCACCCGGACCCGGGCGACCACCCGGTCGCCGGACTCGACGGTCTCGTCGACGGTGATCGCCCAGCCCTCGGGATAGGCGCGGTTCATGGCCACGAAGGCGTCGGCCGAGCCGAAGCGCTCGCCGGAGGCGGGGTAGTCGCAGGTGTAGCCGTCGGCCAGGAGGGCCCGGGCGCCGTCCCAGTCGCGCGCCTCCATGCGCTCCCAGAACGCCCGCACGAGCTCGCCAGGCGCGCTCACCGGGCCACCCGCACCGGCGCCCGCAGGTCGAAGGCCACCTTCACGGCGCCCCGCACCCCGGCGTGGGCGGCGTGGTCGACGGCGTCCTCGTAGCGGGACAGGGGATAGGTCGCCGACACCAGGCGGCCCAGGCCCGCGGCGCCGACCAGGTCGACGGCGGCGTCGACGTCCTCGCGGCGGTAGGCGTAGCAGCCCCGGAGGGCGACCTCGCGGTGCCACAGCCCGGTGAGGTCGAGCGTGGTGCGGGCCGGCATGCCCACCACGTGGACGGTGCCGCCCGGGGCGACCACCTCCAGCGCCTGGGCGAGGGACGCCTCGCTGCCCACGCAGTCGACCACGGCGGCGGCGCCGCCGGTGAGCTGGCCGCCCACCACCATCGAGCCGGTGGCCGCCCGCACGGCCCGGGCCAGCTCGCCCGGGGCGCACACCACGTCGGCCCCGAGCTCCTTGGCCCACCGCCGCTGGTCGGGGTGCTTGGCGGTGGCCAGGATCTCGCTGGCCGGGGCGTAGCGGCGCAGGGCCGCGACCGTCAGCAGCCCGAGCGTGCCGGCGCCGATCACCGCCACCCGGCCGGCGTCGACCTGGCGGGCGGCGTGCACGGCACAGGCCGCCGGCTCGACCATGACCGCCCCGGCGTCGTCGAGGGCGTCGGGCACCTCGACCACCTGGCTCGGGTGCACGACCATCTCCTGCGACCAGCCGCCGCCGGTCGATTCGCAGAACCCGCACTGGAGCCCGGGCTCCAGGTCGCCGAAGGCGATGCGCTCGCAGCGGTTGACGTCCCCGGCCCGGCAGGCGGGGCAGGGCGGCGTCACGCCCCGGGCGGCGCAGTGGAGGACCGGGATCACCGCCACCCGGCGGCCGTCCTCCAGGTCGCCCACGATCTCGTGGCCCGGGGTGAAGGGGAACGACACGATCGGCTCGAAGTAGCGGGACGAGCGGCCGTCGATGGTGGCCAGGTCGCTGCCGCAGATGCCCGACAGCCGGGGCCGCAGGCGCAGCCAGTCGGGGCCGGGCAGCTCGGGCGGGTCGACGTCGCGCAGCGTGAGCGGGCCGTAGCGGGCGCCCCGGCCGGAGCGGAGCGAGCCGGCCACCATCGCCGCCGCGTAGCGGGCCGGGCTGCGGGTGAACACGAGGGCCTTCACCGGGCCCCCACCCTGCCGTTGCGGCCGTCGCGGCCGGTGCCGTTGCGGCGGTCGCGGCCGTCGCCGTTGCGGCCGTTGCCGCTCCCGCCCCAGGCGTCGGACGTCAGCACCCGGGTCAGCAGCCCGGGCCGGCCCCCGCTGCGCCAGGGCGGGCCGATCGGCAACGGCGGCTCGACGGCCCCGTGCGCCCGCTCGAAGTGCTCGACCAGCCAGCCCCGCTTGCGGGCCAGCGCCGCCAGCCGGGTCTCGGGGTTGACCGCCACCGGGAACCCGACGGCCTCCAGCATCGGCAGGTCCGAGGTCGAGTCGGCGTAGGCCACACCCTCGGCCAGGTCGAACCCGTTGGCCTCGGCGTAGGTCGCCAGCGCGGACGCCCGGGCCTCGCCGGTCGGCGGCACCTGGGTCAGCTCGCCCCGGTAGGTCCCGTCGGGCCGGGTGGCCAGCCGGGCGCACACCACGTCGTCGAACAGCGGCCGCAGCGGTCCGATGGCGAAGTCGAGCGCCCCGGTGATGAGCAGCGTGCGGTGCCCGGCCTGGCGGTGCTCCCGCACGCGGCGGATGGCGGCCGGGAACGACTTGGCCAGCAGCAGCTGGCTGAACATCTCGGTGCTGTCCTCGTCCAGCTGGGCGACCGGCGCCCGGTCGTAGCGCCGGTAGAAGTGGCGCAGGAAGTCGCTGCGGTCCCGGCGGTCGAGCGCCAGCAGCGACGGCGCCTCGGCCAGCGTGCGCAGCACGTAGCGCAGGCGGTCGTCGCCCGGCAACCGCCGGGTGGCGAGCCACGAGTAGGACGCCACCACGTTGGAGGCGATGAGCGTGTTCTCCAGGTCGAAGGCGGCGAAGTGGCGGGCCGGGTCGAGCACCTGCCGCCGCAGCCGGTCGGCCCGGTTCTCGACCGCCCGGCCGCCGGGGGTGGTGCGCACGCGGGCGTGGTTGACCACCGACGGCAGGTGGGTCTCCCGCACGTAGTCCGCCCAGTCGATGACCCGGGGGTCGAAGCAGAAGGCCTCCCGGTCGTCGGGCCCGAGCCGCTCGAACCGGGCCAGCAGGTTGTCGACCTTGTAGACCGCCTCGCACTCGACGTAGGCGCCGTAGAGGTCGACGTAGCTGAGCGCCCGCTCGACCTCGTCGCGCCGCTGCTCCAGCCGGGCCGACCATTCGGCCTGGCGGCCCCGCAGCGGCAGGGCCTGGAGCGTCGACTCGGCCCGCTGCATGACGTCCCGGGCCCGCTCCAGCTGGCGCTGGACCCGGCCCCGGCCGGGCAGCGTCCACTCGGGCACGATGATCGGCTGGCCCTCGCTGTCGTACAGCGGGTGCTCGCGGAACCAGGTGCTGACCAGCTCGATGAGCTGGCTGTAGCGCAGCGGGTTGACGTCGCCGGAGGCCACCTGCACGAACTCGGGCTCGGCCGGCGGGCCGCCGGCGGCGACGTCCAGGACCGACGACACCACCAGGTCGACGGGGATGACGTCGAGCACGCCCTCGGGCACGCCGGGGAACTCCTTCAGGAGCCCCCGGGCGTAGCTGATGATGATCGGCTCGGCCATACGGAAGCCGCGGATCCACCCGGGCCGCGGCTCGGCCAGCGCCGACTCGATGATCGAGGGCCGCACGACCGACACGGGCACGTCGCCCCGCTGGAGCAGCAGGGCCCGCTCGCCCAGCGCCTTGGTGAACGTGTAGGCGTCGGGCCAGCCGAGCGAGGCGGCCCGGGCCCGGCCGGCGGAGACCATGCGGTCCTTGACCCAGGCCTGGCGGCGCTGCTCGGTCTTGGCCGCCAGCGCCGGCACGCCGGCGGCGCCCAGCTCGCGGCGGGCCTCGGCCCGGAACCGGGCCAGCGACTCGGGCGTGCGGCTCTCGGACTCGGCGTCCTGGCGGGCCCGGCGGGCGCCCTCGACCTCGCCCCGCCAGTCGACGTCGACGAAGAACGGGCTCTCGTGCACCGGCATCTCGGGCGCCGCACCCCGGTGGCTGCCGGCGACGTAACAGGTCGACACGGACACCATGTGGGGGGTCACGCCCAGGTCCTGGAGCGTGAGCACGACCCGGCTGGGCCCGAGCAGGTTGACCTCGACGGCGGCGTCGAGCGGCGAGTCGAAGGCCACCGCCGCCGCCGAGTGGACGACGATGTCGCAGCCGGCCAGCGCGGCCCGGCCCGCGTCGTCGAGCCCGAGGCCGTCGCGGGTGACGTCGCCGGCGATCACCGTGACCCGCGCGGCCACCATCTCGTCGAACGCGGCGTTGCCCAGGTCGGACCGCAGCCGGTCGAAGGCGTCGTGGCGGAACACCTCGCGCCGGGCCCGCTGGGCGGCGGAGGACCGCTGGCCCGCCCGGATCAGCAGCACGAGCTCGCAGCCGGGCACCGACCGCAGCAGCCGCTCGACGAGGGCGGTGCCGAGGAAGCCGGTCCCGCCGGTGATGGCGATGCGCTGGCCGTCGAGTGCCTCGGGGATCACGTCCACCTGTCTACCATTTGGTAGATGGCGCAGGTGTCGCCGCCCACCAGCCGTACGGCCGAGCGCACGTTGCGGGCCGCGCTCGACGCCTTCGGCACCCGCGGCTACGGCGCCACCTCGCTCGACGACCTGGCCCGGGAGCTGGGCATCCGCAAGCAGACGATCCTCTACTGGTACCCGTCCAAGGAGGCGCTCCTGGACGCGGCCATCGACCGGGTGGCCGACGAGGTCACCGTGCGGCTGGAGCGGGCGGTGGCCGGCGCCGAGGCCGGCTTCGGCCGGGTCGAGGCGATCGTGAAGGCGATGTTCCGGCTGGCGGCCCGGCACCCGTCGATGCTCGGGTTCCTGCGGGAGGTGACCCGCCTGGGCCCGCCGGCGTCGACCCGGCTGCTGGGCGCCATCGCCCCCCTCATCGACCGGGCCGCCGGCTTCCTGGCCGCCGAGATGGACGCGGGGCGCATCCGCCGCCACGACCCCCGGCTGATCCTGCTGGCCGCCTACTCGATGGTGACCGGGCTGGCCACCGAGGTCGAGGTGCTGCGGGCGTTCGGCGAGGAGCCGACGCTGGCCTCGCTGGTCCGCCGGCGCGACGAGCTGATCGCCCTGCTGCGGGACGCGCTGGTGCCGGTCAGCCCGTGACCAGTTTCCCGACGAACGCCTCCAGGTTCTGGATGGTGGAGAAGCACATGAGCACCTGGCCGTTGATGGTCACGTTGGACGACAGCGCGCCGGCCGCCACCGCGGTGAGGTTGGCCCCGCGGGCGAAGACCGGGCTCCCGCTGTCACCGGGACGGCTGGGGAAGTTGATGCAGGAGAACACGAACGTGTGGTGGGCGGCGTCGCAGCAGATGGACGAGTTGGTACGCACGACCGTGCCGCAGTTCTGCCCGTCGCTGGTGATGCCCTCGAAGCACAGCTGCATGCCGTTGGTGATCTGGGCGTTGGTGTAGCGGCCCACGACGCGGCGGTGCCCGCCCTGCACGTGGACCACCGCCCGGTAGGCCCAGTGGTTGCCCGAGAGCGAGTACGCCGACACATCGGCCGTCACCGTGCTGCGGCCCTGGTAGCCGTTCATCCGCACCGCGTCGACGATCACGTTGCCGATGGCGACGCCGTTGCCGATGTGGTCGCAGTGGCCGGCGGTGGTGCCGAACATGCCGAAGCCGTTGTGGAACTGGAAGCCGGTCGTGCAGCGGATGCGGGCGCTGCCGGCGGCGATCGTGATGCCCTTGCCGGCCTCGTAGGGCGGGAAGGTGTTGCGGGTGTCGAGCGGCCGCACGGCGATGGCGGCGTGGGGCTCGACGGCGACTGCGGCGGCCATGTCCGCCGCGGGTGCAGTGGCTGCGTGCCGCACCCGGCCGGCGCCGCGGCGGGCGGCCGGGCGGGCCAGGGCGGCGGCGGGCGCGGCGTCGCCCGGGGTCTGGACCACGACGGCGTTGCGGCGGACGTCGACGTCGACCGCGAACGGCTGGCCCTTGGCCGCGAGGGCGGCGGCGACCTCGTCCTTGGCCGCCACCAGGGCGTCGTAGCCGCGGGCGACCGAGTCGGTCACGACCCGGGGCCGGCCGCCGGTCAGCGCCCGCACCCGGTCCCGGTCGGCGGCGGTGGCCGCCACGACCTGGACGTGGACCCGCTCGGCGCCCGGTCGGCCATCGATCCAGTAGCCGCCGTAGCGGGGGCCGAACGCCTGCTGGAGGGCGGGCACGGCGGCGGTGACATCCGGGGCGGCGGCCGCGCGCGCGGGCGCGACGGCGGCGGAGACGGGGGCGGGCGCCGCGGCCGGCAGGGCGCCGGTGAGCACGACCGCCACCGCGAGAGCCGGGGGAAGAAGGGACCGGCGCACAGTGGCTCCTCTCGGGAACTGGAGCCCGCGCCGCGAAAGTTACCTCGCTATGTCACACACAGCGCCTAAATCACCACTACCAGCACTAATCCAGTCCCGCTACGCAATGAAGCCGTCCCGTGACGCGGTTGGACATCCAGCGGCAGCGAACATATGTTCCCATCCATGGGACTCACATGGCGACAGAGATCGATGAGCCGCTGGCTCGGGAGTGACGACGACGGCCAGCAGGTCGGCCACGTCGGCCTGACCGTGACCGCCGGCGGCGCGCAGCGCTCCTGGCACGGCTGGCGGCGCGACGGGACCCCCGACGGCATCGACGTCGGCCGGTTCACCACGGCGGAGGAGGCCATGGCCGCGGTCGACGCCGCGGGGCAGCGGGGCGGCTGATGTGGCCCCCCCGGCGCGGGCGCTCAGCGCTTGGTGGAGAACCGGCTGCGGTGGTCGTGGCGCTCGACGGCCAGGCGCACCAGCTCGTCGATGAGGTCGGGGTAGGACAGGCCCGACGCCTGCCACAGCATCGGGAACATCGACCCCGGCGTGAACCCGGGGATCGTGTTGACCTCGTTGACGAGGAAGCCCCGCCGGCCCTCCTCGTAGAAGAAGTCGACCCGGGCCATGCCGTCGCAGCGCAGCGCCCGGTAGGCGTCGAGCGCCAGCGCCCGCACCCGCTCGGTGGCCTCGTCCCCGAGCGGGGCGGGCACGAGCAGCTGGCAGGTGCCGTCGATGTACTTGTCGTCGTAGTCGTAGAACTCGTGGCTGGTCACGATCTCGCCCGGGACCGACGCCCGCGGCGCGGCGTTGCCCAGCACGGCCACCTCGATCTCCCGGCCCTCGACGCCCTCCTCGACCACGATCCACTCGTCGTAGGAGGCGGCAAGCGCCATGGCGTCGTCGAGCTCGCCGGGGTCGTGGGCCTTGGTCACGCCCACCGACGAGCCCAGGTTGGCCGGCTTCACGAACAGCGGGTAGGCCAGGCCCTCGGCCGCCACCGCGTCCTGGGCCCGCTCGATCTCGGTGTCGCGCAGCGCCACGTACGGGCCCTGGGGCACCCGGTGGGCCCGCAGCACCTCCTTGGCCTTGACCTTGTCCATGCACAGGGCCGAGCCGAGCACGCCGGAGCCGACGTAGGGCACGCCGGCCAGCTCCAGCAGGCCCTGCACCGTGCCGTCCTCGCCGAAGGGGCCGTGCAGCAGCGGCAGCACCACCACCGGCAGGCCCCCGGTGGCCGGGGTGACCGACGGCAGCGGCTCGATGGCGGTGCCCGCGGCGGTGACCCGGGACGGCAGCGCCGCCCGCCCCGCGGCCAGGGCCGCCAGGGCGTCGTCGGAGCGGACCCAGGTGCCGTCGCGGGTGATCCCGATCGCCTCGACCTCGTAGCGGTCGGGGTCGGCGGCCGCCAGGACGTGGGCGGCCGTCGTGCACGACACCTCGTGCTCGGCGGACCGCCCGCCGAACAGCACGACGAGCCGGACGCGGTCAGGTGAGGCCATCAGCCGAGAGTATCGGCGCGGCGCGGGGTGGTCGGGACGGGGTGCCAAGATGCTCGACCGTGGAGCTGCGCACCAGCGAGGTCGCCGAGGCGACCGGCGGCCGCCTCGTCGGCCCCGACGTCACCGTGGCGGGGGCGGCCATCGACTCGCGCCGGGTCGGCGGGGGCGAGCTGTTCGTGCCGATCGTGGCGGAGCGCGACGGGCACGACTTCGTGACCGCCGCCGTGCGCGCCGGTGCGGCCGCCACCCTCACCGCCCGGCGCGCCGCGACCTGGGGCGAGGACGGGCCCGGCGTTCCCGCGATCGAGGTGGACGACACCGGCGCGGCCCTGGCCCATCTCGGCCTCCACGCCCGGGACCGCCTGCCCGACCGGGTGGTGGGCATCACCGGCTCGGTCGGCAAGACCAGCGTCAAGGACCTGCTGGCCGCCGCCCTGGCCGCCCGCTGGCGGGCGACCGCCAGCCCCGGCTCGTTCAACAACGAGCTGGGCGTGCCGCTCACCCTGCTGAACGCCCCCGGCGACGCCGAGGCCGTCGTGGTCGAGATGGGGGCGCGGGGCATCGGCCACATCGCCTCCCTGTGCGCCATCGCCCGGCCCACCGTGGCGGTGGTGACCCGGGTGGCGGCGGCCCACACGGAGATGTTCGGCGGCCTCGACCGCGTGGCCGAGGCCAAGGGCGAGCTGGTCGAGGCGCTCCCGCCCACCGGCGCCGCCGTGCTCAACGCCGGCGATCCCCGGGTGGCGGGCATGGCCGCCCGCACCACCGCCCGGGTCGTGACCTTCGGCACCGGCGGCGACGTCCGGGCCGAGGAGGTCACGCTGGGCGACGACCTCCGCGCCGCGTTCCGGCTGGTGGGCCCGTGGGGCGCGGCCGACGTCCGGCTGGCGGCCCGGGGCGGCCACATGGTCGACAACGCCCTGGCGGCGGCCACCGCCGCCCTGGTCTGCGACGTGCCGCTGGCCGGCGTGGCCGCCGCGCTGGGCGAGGCCCGGCTGTCGCGGTGGCGCATGGAGCTGGTCACCCTGCCGTCGGGCGCCCGGGTGCTGAACGACGCCTACAACGCCAACCCGGCGTCGATGGCCGCCGCCCTCGGGGCGCTCGCTGCGCTGCCGGCCCGCCGGCGGGTGGCGGTGCTCGGGGTCATGGCCGAGTTGGGCGAGACCAGCGACGCCGACCACGAGGCGGTCGCGGCCCGGGCCGACGAGCTGGGCATCGAGGTCGTCGCCGTCGCCGCCCCGGCCTACGGCGTGCCCACGGTGCCCGACCTCGACGCCGCCGCCGCGGCCCTGGCCGGCCTGGGCGAGGGCGATGCGGTCCTGCTCAAGGGCAGCCGGGTCGCCGGGCTGGAGCGCCTGGTCAGCCTGCTGGGCTGAAGCGGGCGTAGAAGGCGAGCGCCAGCGCGCACGCCGCGCCCACCAGCATCACCGCGGTGATCGACGTCGCCTCGATGATCGGCCCGGCGATGAGGTTGCCGATGGGCACGGTCCCGCCGAAGCCCATGATCCACAGCGCCATGACCCGTCCCCGCTCGTGGTCCTCGAGGCCCTCCTGGAGCACGGTCGACAGCGAGGTGATGAAGGCGAAGTAGGTCAGCCCCACGATCACCACCATGGGGTAGGCCGCGCCCGGCGACCGCAGCAGGGCGAACACGGTCAGGGCGATGGCGTAGGCGACCAGCGACACCGGCACGATCCGCTCCTTGGACCGGGAGGCGAAGACCGTCCCGATCGACAGGGCGCCGATCACGGCCCCGGCGCCGAAGGTGGCGTAGAGCAGGCCGTAGGCGGTGGAGCGCTCGTCGATGCCCAGGTTGCGTTGGGCCACCACCGGGAACTGGCCGACGAAGGTGAGGGCCACCAGCGAGAACGTGAAGATCGAGACCAGGCAGCGCCGCACCCGCACGTCCCGCCTGGCCACCAGGAAGCCGGCGCTCAGCCGCCGCAGGCCCCGGTCGTCGCCGGGCACCTCGACCGGGTCCGGCAGCTCGATCCCGACCAGCGAGAAGATCACGCACAGGTAGCTGGCCGCGTTGACCACGAACACGATCGGGGCGCCGACGGCCGCGAACAGCACGGCGCCGATCACCGGCCCGATCACCCGCGAGCCGTTCATCTGGGCCGAGTGCAGGGCGATGGCCCCGGGCAGGTCCCGGCGGCCCACCAGCTGGGGGATCATCGCCGCGTAGGCGGGGTTGAACATGGCCTGGCCGATCCCGATGGCGAAGACGACGACGACGAGCGCCACCTCGTTGGGGCGGGCGGGCGCGGCCACCGCCGCCAGCACCAGCGACAGGACCAGCTGCGAGAAGGCCACCCAGCCCAGCAGCCGGCGGCGGTCGATGGTGTCGGCCAGGGCCCCGCCCACCACCGACAGCAGCATGAGCGGGCCGAGCTGGGCGAACAGCAGCACGCCGACGAACACCGGCGAGCCGGTGAGGTCGTAGGCCAGGGCGCCGAGGACGACGTTCTGCATCCAGGTGCCGACGTTGGACAGGAACGAGCCGACGAACACCCGCCGGAACACCGGGTAGCGCAGCGCGGCCCGGGCCGAGCCGGGCGCGAACGTGCGGTCGCCGTCGACCAGGGCGTCCTCGGCGTCCTCCAGCGGAGGGGCGCCGGCGACCTCGTCGGCGGGGACGGGGGCGCGCGCCGTCGCCCGGGGGAGGGGTCGTGCGGCCGCGGGCGTGGCGCGGCCGGGGGACGGCTCGGCGCGCACGGCGGGCAGCTTCGCATCGGGACGGCGCCTGCCACCAGCCCGTTCGCACCCGCTACGGGCTGTCCCGGGCATCAGACGCCGCGTCTGACCCAGGTCTCGACGGCCGAGGCGACGAGCTGCACGGCGATGGCCGCCACCAGCAGGCCCATCACCCGGGACAGGAGGTCGATGCCGTTGTCCCGCAGCAGCCGGCCCAGCAGCCCGGCGTAGCGCATCGACAGGTAGACGACGGCGAGCACGGCCGTCAGGGCCAGCACGACCGACAGGGCGCCGCCCGCGCCGTGGGCCTGGCGGGCGTAGAGCATGGTGGCGGCGATGGCGCCCGGGCCGGCCAGCAGCGGGGTGCCCAGCGGCACCAGGGCGATGTTGGACGAGCCGCCGGCGCCGTCGGGCCCGGTGTGGCCCGAGCGCAGCAGCTCGAGCGCGATGACCAGCAGCAGCAGGCCGCCGGCCACCTGGAGCGACTCCAGCGAGATGCCGAGCAGCGCCAGCACCTGCTGGCCGAACAGCGCGACGGCGAGGATGACGCCGCCGGCCACCAGGCTGGCGAGCAGGGCCGACCGGCGCTGCTGCCCGAGCGTCTGGTCGCGGGTCAGCGACAGGAAGACGGGGATGTTGCCGAGCGGGTCCATGATGACCAGCACGGTCACGAAGGCGGTGGCGAAGAGCGTGGCGTCGAGGTGGATCTGGGGCATGGGCGCGTCGAATCGGTCGGGTCCGGCAGGGGAGGCGGCCGCTCCCAGGGCGGCCGGTCCGATGCCTCAACGCCTGGTGGCCGCGGGGCATTCCCGGGGTCTGTACCGTGCGGCCATGGACTTCCGGCGCACCACCGTGGCCGAGCTCGCCGCCCAGGTGGGCGGGGGCGAGGTGTCCGCCCGCGAGCTCGCCCAGGCGGCCCTCGACCGCATCGACCGCTACGACGGCGAGCTGGGCGCGTTCGTCGCGGTCGACGGCGAGGCCGCGCTGGCCGAGGCGGCCGTGCTCGACGAGCGCATCGCCGCGGGCGACGACGTGGGGCCGCTGGCCGGCGTCCCGCTGGCGGTCAAGGACCTGGAGGACGCGGCCGGGTTCGTGACCACGATGGGCTCGGCCGCCTTCGCGGGCCGGGAGCCGGCCGCCGGCGACTCGCCGCTGGTCGAGCGGCTGCGGGCGGCGGGCTGCATCGTCGTCGGCAAGACCAACACCCCCGAGCTGGGATGGAAGGCGGACACCACCAACGAGACCTTCGGCTCGACCCGCAACCCCTGGTCGCCGGCCCGCTCGCCGGGCGGGTCGTCCGGCGGCTCGGCGGCGGCGGTGGCCGCCGGGCTGGTGCCGCTGGCCACGGGGTCCGACGGCGGCGGCTCGATCCGCATCCCGTCGGCGGTCAACGGCCTGTCGGGGCTCAAGTCGTCGATGGGGCGGGTGCCGGTCGGCGGGCGGGAGGCCCCGGGATGGCCGCTGCTGTCGACGAAGGGGCCGATGGCCCGGCGCATCCGGGACGTCGCCCTGGCCCTCGACGTGGTGGTGGGCCCCGAGGCGACCGACCTGGCGTCGCTGCCGATCCCCGAAGCGTCGTGGTCGCGCTCGCTGGCCGAGGTCAACCCGCCCCGCCGGGTGGCCTGGGCGCCGACGCTGGGCTACGCCCGGCTCGACCCCGAGGTGCTGGCGGTGTGCGAGGCGGCGGTCAACCGGCTGGCCGACCTGGGCACCGAGGTGATCGAGGTCGAGACCGTGTTCCCCGACGACCCGCTCGACGACTGGCTGACGCTGGTGGCGGTGTTCTGCCAGCGCGAGCTCGAGCCGTTCCGGGACAGCGACGTGTGGGGCAGCATCGACCCGGGGCTGCTGGCGCTCATGGAGTGGGCCAAGGCGTCCGTGACCGCCACCCGGGTCGTCGATGCGGTCGACGCCTGCCACCGGCTCAACCTGGCGCTCGTCGACCTTTTCCACCGGACGTCGCTGCTGATGACGCCCACGGTGGCGGGCCAGGCGCCGGCGGCGGGCGAGATGATGGGCCGCATCGACGGCGAGGAGGACGCCAACTGGGTGCAGATGACCTACGGGTTCAACATGACCCGGTCGCCGGCGGGCACGGTCTGCGCGGGCTTCACGGGCGACGGCATGCCGGTCGGGCTCCAGGTGATCGGCCCCCAGCACGCCGACGTGGCGGTGCTGCGCCTGCTGGCGGTCCTGGAGGACGCGCTGGACCTCGACCCCGTCGCCCCGTTCGGGGAGGCCTGAGAGGCTGCGCCGATAGGCGTGGCCGTGGCCCGAGCGGCCCGCTGCGAAGCAGCAAGAGCGGGAAACACAGACCACGGCGGCTGTGATGACGTGCCCGTCCCCGGACGCTCTGAGGCGGCTTTGCTAGAGTGCTCTCTCCCGCGGGCGTATAGCTCAGTTGGCTAGAGCGCACGCTTCACACGCGTGAGGTCACAGGTTCGAGCCCTGTTACGCCCACCGGTTCCGCCCTACGGGATCAGCACGATCTTGCCGAGCGTGTGGCGGCGCTCCAGGTCGCCGAAGGCGTCCTGGACCTCGGCGAGCTTGTAGGTGCGGGCGATCGGCAGCTCGAGGTCGCCGGCGGCGATCAGGGCGGCCAGCTCGTCGAGCACCTCGATGCTGGCGCCGGCCAGGTTGCCGTCGGTCTTGGCGCCGACCCGGCCCGCGGCCTCCCAGTCGATGATCGTGTCGATGCGCCCGGGCGCGACGCCCATCGCCACGGCCATGTCGACGTAGCCCGAGCCGTAGGTGTCGATGAGGGCGTCGACCGTGCCGCCGGGGGCGGCGGCCCGGATGCGGTCCTCGACGCCGTCGCCGTAGGTCACGGGGATCGCGCCGTGGTCGCGGAGCCAGGCGTGGTGGCCCTCGCTGGCCAGGGCGATGACGGTCGCGCCGGCCCTGGCCGCGAGCTGGACGGTCAGCGTGCCGACTCCGCCGGCGGCGCCGGACACGACCACCGTGTCGCCCGGCCCCGCACCGACGGCCCGGACGGCGGCCCAGGCGGTGGCGCCGACGACGTAGAGCGCCCCGGCCACCTCGACCGGCACCCCGGCCGGGCGGTGGGTCAGGTTGCCGGCCGAGACCAGGGCGAGCTCGGCGTGGCTGGCCCGCTCGTCCGTGAAGCCGAAGACGGCGTCGCCGGGGGCGAACCCGTCGACGCCCGGCCCGACCTCCTCGACCGTGCCGGCCAGGTCGCTGCCCTGGCCCGACGGGAAGGTGGCCGGCCAGCGCTCGTGGAGCAGACCCTTGCGGATGTTGGCCTCGCCGGGGTTGGTCCCCGCCGCCTCCACCCGGACGAGGACCTGGCCCTCGCCCGGTTCGGGCCGGTCCACCTCCACCACCTGGAGGACATCGATGTCGCCGTACTCGTCGAAGCGCACTGCCTGGGGCATGCGCGGTGCAACGCCGCCGGGGGCGCCGATATTGCGTGGGCTAGAAGAAGCCCTTGTCGACGTACACGTCGGCCCGCGTGGCCGTGGGGATGACGTCGAAGGCATCCACGGTGCCGTTGGCCCGGCCCCCGGCCGGGACGAGGGCGACGAAGCCGTTGGCCCCGCCGACGATCTTGCCGCCCGCGTCGCGGAAGATGGCGAAGCTGGCGATGTTCTCCAGGTCCTCCTTGTAGCTGGAGGCGACCTTGAAGCTGACGTTGTTGCCGAAGTCGGTCGTCTTCATGGCCACGTCGGAGACGGTGAAGGCCCCCTCCGGCACGGCGGTGCCGAAGCCCTCCTCGAAGCTGACCGTGAGCTTGCCGATGCCGCCGGACAGGTCGTCGGTGACGGGGTTGCCGATGCCAAGCTTCTGCCCGGGCGCCAGCTTGGCGACGGTCTGGGGATGGGAGCCGATGACGGTGTCGTTCTTGTCGTAGATGGCGATCTTGACGGTGAAGTTGGTCACGGGCTCGCGCCCGGTGTTGGTGATGACGACCCCGTAGGACCCCGCCGTCCCGCTGTACCCGCGGTAGGTCGAGAACCCGCTCTCGGCCACCTTCAGGCCCGAGACCGCCCCGGTCGTCTTCCCGGGTTCCCCGCCGCTGCCCGCCGTCGTCGCCGGCTCGCCCGACGTCGTGGAGGTGGTCGTGCCCGAGGTGGACGGGCCCCCGTCATCACCCCGACTGGCCAGCACGACCACGAGCCCGACCACCGCCGCCAGGGCGACGACCGCCACGGCGACGTAGAGCGCGGTCCGGTTCGAACCGCCGCCACCCAGATGACCGGAGGGCGCCCCGTACCCCGGCGGCGCGGGCATCCCGAACGGAGGCGCGCCGGGCGGCACCGGGGGTGGGCCACCCGACCCGGGCGGCGGGAACGGCGGCGCACCGGGCCGCGGCCCGGGCGGCGCCATCGCGGGCGCGGCGGCCTGGCCCGGCGGGGGATAGCCGCCACCGGGCGCGGGAGCCGCAGGCGGCGGGAAGCCGGCATCGGCGCGGGGCGCGGAGGCCGGCGCCGCCTCGGGGTCACCGGGCATCTGGGGGCGCGGCGGCGGGTACCAGCGGTCGTCGGAGGCCTGCCACCAGTCCGGGCCCTGCGGGGTGTCGCTCATCCTGTTCCTCGTCGGCCGAAGCCCGGAACCTTAGGTGACCCCGGCCGCGCCGCGGTGACGCCCCCGTCCCGGCCCATGCCGACGCCTCGCCTCAGGCGATGGTCTTGGTGAGCCGCTCCATGGCCTCGTCCTCGCTGATGTCGAGGGCGAAGGCCAGCTCGGACACGAGCACCTGGCGGGCCTTGACGAACATCGACTTCTCGCCGGCGGACAGGCCCTTGTCGTTGTCGCGCAGCGCCAGGTTTCGCACCACCTCGGCCACCTGATACACGTCGCCAGACTTGAGCTTCTCCTGGTGGTTCTTGAACCGCCGGGACCAGTTGGTCGGCTCGCGCACGTCCTTCTTGGCCAGCACCTCGAACACGTCCTCGACGTCCTCGACGCTGATCGGGTAGCGCATCCCGATCTCCTCGGCCTTGTCGACCGGGACCTTCAGGACCAGGTCACCGTGGGTCATCCGCAGAACGAAGAACTCGCGGTCCTCCCCGTCGGGCGGCATCTGCCGCACCTCCGTGGCCTCGATGACGGCGGCCCCGTGATGCGGGTAGACCACGCGATCCTTGACGCGAAATGACACGCACAACTCCTCGAAACGTCCCTTGGGGGTTCGTACAGGATGCCACTTTTCGTCGCCTGATCCACACGCCGCCGCACCGGTACAGTCGTTGCATCGCAACTGCGAGAACCTGGGAGTGCCCGTGATCGAGTGGTCGGACGAGCAGCAGATGGTGCGCACCGCGGTGCGCGACTTCATCGAGAAGGAGGTCGTGCCCCATCACCGGGAGCTCGAGCACGGCGACCTGCCGCCCTACGACATCCTGCGCAAGCTGCTGTCGACGTTCGGCATGGACGCCATGGCCCGCGACCGGTTCGAGCGCCAGATCGCCAAGGAGAAGGCCGGCGACACCGCCACCGAGGCCCCCGCGGAGAAGGCGCCCCGCGACCCGGCCGAGGCCGCCAACGCGGTCGCGTTCCAGCTCATCCCGATCATCGAGCTGTGCCGCTGGAGCCCGGGCATGGTGACCGCCATGGGCGTGTCGATGTCGCTGACCTCGGCCGCCATCCTCTCCAAGGGCACGATCGAGCAGAAGGAGCGCTGGGCGCTGCCCCTGCTCACGATGGAGAAGGTCGGCGCCTGGGCCATCACGGAGCCGGGGTCGGGCTCGGACGCGTTCGGCTCGATGCGCTCGACCGCCCGGCGGGACGGCGACGAGTACCTGCTCAACGGGTCGAAGACGTTCATCACCAACGGCCCCTACGCCGACACCATCGTCTTCATCTGCAAGCTCGACGAGGGCAACCCGCCCGAGGACCGCAAGGTGCTGAGCTTCGTCCTCGACTCGGGCATGCCCGGGCTCGAGCAGTCGGCGCCGCTCAAGAAGATGGGCATGCACTCGTCGCCCACCGGCGAGCTGTTCCTCACCGACGTCCGGGTGGGGCGCGACCGGCTCGTCGGCGGCACCGAGGAGATCGAGGGCGGCGGCCGCACGGCGGCCAAGGCCACCTTCCTCCAGGAGCGGTCGGGGGTGGCGGCGATGGCGCTCGGCATCATCTCCCAGTGCCTCGACCTGAGCGTCGCCTACGCCAAGGACCGGGTGCAGTTCGGCAAGCCCATCGGCGAGTTCCAGCTGATCCAGGACAAGCTCGCCCGCATGGAGGTCGCCCGGCTCAACGTCGAGAACCTGGTGTTCCGGGTGGTGGAGGCGTCGGCCAGCGACCGGGGGTTCACGCTGGCCGAGGCGTCGGCGATGAAGCTGTACGCGGCCCGTGCCGCCACCGAGGTGGCGCTGGAGGCGGTGCAGGTGTTCGGGGGCAACGGGTACATGAGCGAGTTCCAGGTCGAGCAGCTGGCCCGGGACGCCAAGGTGCTCCAGATCTACGCCGGCACCGACGAGATCCAGATCACCCACATCGCCCGGGACCTGCTGGCGCGGTAGCCCCGCACAAACTGTCACAGGGGCGTGGTGTGATGTGCGCATGCCTCACACCATATCAACTCTTTTCACGCCTCCTCCACGACTGCCGGTGCCCGTCGAGGAACGGGTGGGGCGCCTCGCCGCCCACCAGCGAGGGCTGATCTCCCGGGCCCAGGCGCACGGCGTCGGCCTCAACCGGGTGGCGATCGACCGGCGGGTGCGGGCCGGGCGGTGGACGGCCGTGCACCCCGACGTCTACCGGCTGGCGGGGACGGCGCCGTCGTGGCTCGGCGACGTGTGGGCGGCCGTGCTGGCCTGCGGGTCGGGCGCCACGGTCACCCACGAGACGGCGCTGGCGCTGCACGGCTCGCCCCACGTGCCCCGCCGGCCGATCACGGTCACGGTCGACGGCGGGCCCCGGCGGCCGCTGGCCGGCGTGGTGGTGCGCCCACCGTCGGCCCCGCGGGCGGCGCCGGCGCACGTGGTGGTGGTCGAGGACCTGCCGGTCGCCGGCCCGGCCCGGGCGCTGCTCGAGGTGGCGGGCCGGCTGCGCCCCCGGGCGCTGGCCCGGGCGCTCGACGACCTGGTGTTCGACCGGCGCACGACCTACGCGGCCGTGGGGGCCTGCCTGGCGGCCCGGGCCGGCCCCGCGACGCCGGGGGCGGCGGCGCTGGGCGCCCTGCTCGACGACCGCTCGCCGGCGGCGGTGCCCCCGGCCAGCGAGCTCGAGCGGGCCCTGTTCGCGGCCCTCGACGCGGCCGGGCTGCCGCCGCCCCGGCGGCAGATGCCCCTCCCGGGCCGGGGCGCGGTCGAGGGCACGGTCGACGGCGCCTACCCCGACTGCCGCCTGATCCTCGAGGCCGACGGCCGCCGCTGGCACACCCGGGTCGCCGCGCTCCGCCGCGACCACGAGCGCGACGCGGAGGCGGCCCGCGCCGGCTGGCAGACGCTGCGGTTCCTGTACGAGCAGGTCGTCCACCACCCGGCCGACGTGTGCGCGGTGGTGGCCGACGTCCGCGC
>DATFRN010000436.1:0-3403 GCA_035263165.1 Acidimicrobiales bacterium
CACCCCTCCCGGTCCCCCCGCGCCGCCCGTTCCGCCGCACGGCGGCGCTCCCGCCGGCTCGCCGGCCCGCCCGACTCCCCCCGGGCGGGGCCGGCGGGTCGTCGCGGTCCTCGGCGCCGCGGGGCTCATGCTCGTGTCGGCCACCGGCGGCGCGCTCCTGGCCCTCGGCCTCGACGACAACAACTCGACCCCCACCACCGTGTCCAGCAGCCTGGCCACCAACTCGGCGTCGAACAACGACCAGTCGGCCCCCGACGAGCCGCTGTCGCAGGCCGCGGCCAAGGTGCTGCCGAGCGTCGTCTCGATCTCCTTCCGCTCCGACCAGGAGGCCGGCAGCGGCTCGGGCATCATCATCACCTCCGACGGCGAGATCCTGACCAACAACCACGTCGTGGCCCTGGTGGCCAACGGCGGGAGCCTCAAGGTCACCTTCGCCGACGGCAAGACGGTCGACGCCGAGATCCTCGGCCGCGACCCCGCCACCGACCTGGCGGTCATCAAGGCCAAGAACGTCAGCGGGCTCAAGCCGGCCACGTTCGGCAACAGCTCCGACCTGCACGTCGGCGACACCGTGCTCGCCATCGGCAGCCCGCTCGGGCTGGACGGCTCGGTGAGCGCCGGCATCGTCAGCGCCCTCGACCGGGCCATCACCCTCCAGGGTGAGGAGCAGCAGCAGCAGGGCCCGTTCGGCAACGGCAGCCAGTCCTCGCCCGGCGACACGGCCGTGATCGACGCCATCCAGACCGACGCCGCCATCAACCCCGGCAACTCGGGCGGCGCGCTGATCAACACCCAGGGCCAGGTGGTCGGCATCAACACCGCCATCGCCTCCCTCGCCCAGGGCGGCGCCACCAGCCAGGGCGGCAACATCGGGGTCGGGTTCGCCATCCCGATCGACTCCGCCCGGTCCATCGCCACCCAGCTCGCCAAGGGCGACAAGGTGACCCACGCCTTCATGGGCGTGCGCATCGAGGACAGCAACAACGGCGACGGCGCCCGCATCGGCAGCGTCGAGAGCGGCCAGCCCGCCGAGAAGGCCGGGCTGAAGGACGGCGACGTGATCACCAAGGTCGGCGACAAGAGCGTCACCGACGCCACCGACCTGACCGCCGCCATCCGCAGCCGCAAGCCCGGCGACAAGGTCACCGTGACCTACACCCGGGACGGCGACACCAGGACCGCCGAGGTCACCCTGGGCGAGCTGCCCACCGACTCCAGCAACTGACCCTCCGCCCGCCAGCGACGATGGGGACCGCCTTCCCCCGGCGGTCCCCATCGCCGGGGCTCTGAGAGGCGGCGCCGACAGGCGTAGCCGTGGCCCGAGCGGCCCGCTGCGAAGCAGCAAGAGCGGGAAGCACAGACTCCGGTGGCTGTGACGACGTGCCGCGAGGGGTCTGAGGGACGTAGCTGGAGGCGTGCCTCGGGATCGTGTCCGGGATCGGGGGAACTCGGGCACACCGCGACGGGGGCGGTGTCCGCCATGCCGCCCCCGTCGCACCAGTGGAGACGCGCCGAGGGCCCGCCACCGTGCCGGTGGCGGGCCCTCGGTCGTTCAGGTCGTGCGGTGCGGCGGGGTCAGATGGCGTCGTCCCCGAGCTCGCCGGTGCGGATGCGCATCACCCGGTCGAGCGGGTAGGCCCACAGCTTGCCGTCGCCGATCTTGCCGGTGCGGGCGGCGCCGGCGATGACGTCGACCACCTTGTCGACGTCGGTGTCGGGCACGATCACCTCGACCCGCACCTTGGGCACGAAGTCGATCGTGTACTCCGCACCCCGGAAGGTCTCGGTCTTGCCGCTCTGGCGGCCGTAGCCCTGCACCTCGCTCACCGTCATGCCGATCACGCCGGTGCCGCGCACGGCCTCCCGCACGTCGTCGAGGCGATGGGGCTTGATGATCGCCGTCACTAGAAAGGCCATCGCTGGTCCTCGATCCTCTCGCTCGTCACTGTTCGTCGCGGGCCGGCCACCTCAGACCGGCGCCTCGGCCTTGTCGGACTCGTCGGCCTCGTCGCCGCCGTTGGCGCCCACGAGCGCCCCGACGCCGCCCCCCATGCCGGGCGGGGCCGAGTAGCTCATGCCCGTGCCGAACTCCATGTGGTAGGCGGGCAGGCCGTGCTCGAAGATGTCGAGGCCCTCGAGCTCGCCCTCCTTCTCGACCCGCAGCACGCCGACGGCCTTGACCCCGAACATCAGCGCCGCCGCGGCCGCGCTCACGACGATCACGCAGGTCAGGCTGCCGATCGCCTGGGACTTGAGCTGGTCGAGCCCGCCGCCGAAGAACAGGCCCTCGACGGTGCCGCCCGACGTGTCGGCGCCCTGGGGCCCGGGGATGCCGAAGTTGTGGGCGAACAGGCCGATCGACAGGGTGCCCCAGATGCCGGCGAAGCCGTGGACCGCGACCGCACCGATGGGGTCGTCGATCTTCACCTTCTCCAGCAGGTCGATGCCGAGGGGCACCACGATGCCGGCGACGGCGCCGATGAGGATGGCCGACCCCGGCGCCACCCAGTAGCAGGGGGCGGTGATGGCCACCAGGCCGCCGAGGAATCCGTTGATGCTCATGCCGGCGTCCCACTTGCGGAACCGGGGATAGACGAAGAGCAGGGCCACGAGGCCACCGGCCGCCGCGGCCAGCGTCGTGTTGGCCGCCACCCGGCCGATGCCCTCGAAGTCCATGGCCGACAGGGTCGAGCCGGGGTTGAACCCGTACCAGCCGAACCACAGGATCACGCCGCCGATGGCCGCGATGTTGAGGTCGTGCGGCGGGGTGGGGCCGCCGCCCTCGCTCTTGAACTTGCGGCCCAGGCGGGGCCCGAGGGCGATGGCGCCCCACAGGGCGATGAAGCCGCCGACGGTGTGGACCACGGTCGACCCGGCGAAGTCACGGAAGACGGTGCCGCCGGTGAAGCTGTTCAGGAAGCCGGGGGTCATGTTGCCCAGCCAGCCGCCGGGGCCCCAGACCCAGTGCCCGAAGATCGGGTAGATGAGGCCGGAGACGCCGACCGAGTAGAGCAGGTCGCCCTTGAACCCGGTCCGGCCGACCATGGCGCCCGAGGTGATGGTCGACGCCGTGTCGGCGAAGGCGAACTGGAACAGGAAGAACGCCAGGAAGGCGACGCCGGTCGTGCCGTAGGTCGCCGGGGCGTTCTGGAGGAAATAGAACTGGTTGCCGATCAGGCCGTTGCCGGCGCCGAACATCCAGGCGAAGCCCACCGCCCAGAAGAGCAGTGCGCACAGGCACGTGTCGACGATGCACTCGACCATGATGTTCACGCTCTCGCGGGAGCGGGCGAAGCCGGCCTCGAGGGCCATGAAGCCGGCCTGCATGAAGAACACCAGGAACGCCGCGATCAGCGTCCACACCGTGTTCAGCGCGTTGACGTGGTCCGGGACCTTCGCCGCG
>DATFRN010000437.1:0-14209 GCA_035263165.1 Acidimicrobiales bacterium
TGAGGATGCGCTCGACCTCGAAGCTGGAGATGTTCTCGCCCCGCCGCCGCAGGTAGTCGGCCTTGCGGTCGACGAAGAACAGGTAGCCCTCCGCGTCGATCCGGCCGACGTCGCCGGTGTGGTACCACCAGTTGCGGCTGGCCTCGACGGTGGCCTCGGGCCGGCCCCAGTAGCCCTCGAACATGGTGTGGGGCCGCTTGGGGCGCAGCACGATCTCGCCCTCGGCCCCCCGGGGCAGCTCGCCGTCGTCGTCGTCGAAGATGCGGACGTCGAAGTACTCGTCGTTGACGATCCCGGCGGCGTTCGGCTTGTTGCGCACGCCGGGCGGCTGCCAGGACACCAGGCTGGCCTCGGTGACCCCGTAGGCCCCGCTGAAGGTCTCGATGCCGAAGCGCTCGCGGATGATCGAGTCGACCTCGACCGGCAGCGGCGCGGCCCCGAGCAGCCGCAGGCTGGCGTTGGCCTCGGGGGCGCCCGACCGCGGCATCTCGGGCCGGTCGGCGTCGTGGGCCAGCAGGTAGGCCATCGTCCCCAGCGTGGAGGTGATGGTGGCGCCCGTGCGGTTCATCTCGGGCCAGAAGTTGGACACGGAGAACCGGCGGTAGATCGCCGCCCGGCCGCCGTAGACCAGCGGCCCCAGCACGGCGGTCACGATGGCGTTGAAGTGGAACAGCGGCAGCGGCGTCCACACCACGTCGTCGGCGGTGCGGCCCCAGCAGATGCCGATCTGGCGGGCCAGCGCCTCGTGGTAGTTGTGGCTGAGCATGCAGCCCTTGGAGGGCCCGGTCGTGCCGCCGGTGTAGATGAACGTGGCCAGGTCGGCGGGCCGGACCGTGACGGTGGGCGGCCGGGCGTCGCCGGCCAGGACGTCGGCCCAGGCGTGGACCTCGGCGCCGGGCACCTCGGGCGCCTCGCCGATCACGATGACGTGGGCCAGGTCGGGCACGTCGGCGGCCACCCGGGCGGCGCGGTCGACCAGGTCGGCCCCGACGATCAGCGCCCGCGACCCCGAGTCCGCCAGCTGGTGGCGCAGGTACTCGCCCTTGTAGGCGGTGTTGATCGGTACCGCCACCGCCCCGGCCCGCACCGTGCCCCACCAGGCGAACATCGCCTCGGCCGAGTTCTCGACCAGCGTGGCCACCCGGTCGCCGGGCCCGACGCCGAGGGCGGCCAGAGCCCCGGCCAGGCGGTCGGCCACCGCGGCCACCTCGGCGGCGGTGGCGGTCGCGCCGCACACGTCGAGATAGGGCCCGTCGGGGTCGGTCGCCAGGCGCCGGTCGAGGAGGTCGAGCACCGTCTCGGTCGCGCCACCGATCCACACGCTCATGGCGCTGAACCCTAGCTCGTTATGTCGAACGCCAATTCATCTGACACGCTGTCAGGTATGGGTGAGGTGCAGGCACAGACGATCCCCGCCGTGCTGGAGCGGGCGGCCGAGCGCTGGGGGTCGGCCGAGGGCCTGGTCGAGACGGACCGGCGGCTGACCTTCGCCGAGCTGGCGGCGGCGGCCGACGAGGCGGCCCGGGCCTACGTCGCCCGGGGCGTCGAGGCCGGCGACCGGGTGGCAATCTGGGCGCCCAACATGGGCGACTGGGTCATCGCCGCGCTGGGGGCGTTCCGGGCCGGGGCGGTGGTGGTCACCGTGAACACCCGGTTCAAGGGGGGCGAGGCCGCCCACGTCGTGCGCACCGCCGGCGCCCGCCTGCTGGTGACCGTGACCGACTTCCTCGACACCGACTTCGTGGCCCTGCTGGCCGCGGCCGGCGTGCCCGACTGCGTCGAGGAGATCGTCGTGCTGGCCGGCGCCGCGCCGGCCGCCGGGACCACGCCCGCGGTCACGTGGGCCGACTTCCTGGCCGGCGGGGCGGGGGTCGAACCGGCCGCCACGGCCGCCCGGGCCGCGGCGCTTGACCCCGGCGACGTCAGCACGATCATCTTCACCTCGGGCACCACCGGCGCCCCCAAGGGCGCCATGCTGCGCCACGGCGCCGCCGTGCGGGCCTACACCGACTGGGCCGACGTGGTCGGCCTGACGGCCGGCGACCGCTACCTGATCGTCAACCCGTTCTTCCACACCTTCGGGCTGAACGCCGGCATCCTCGCCTGCCTCGTCACCGGAGCCACGATCGTGCCCCACGCGGTGTTCGACGTGCCCCAGGTGATGCGGCGGGTCGACGAGGAGGGCATCACGATGCTGCCCGGGCCGCCGTCGGTGTACCAGACCATCCTCGACCACCCCGAGCTGGACCGCTTCGACCTGTCCACGCTGCGCCTGGCCGTCACCGGGGCGGCGACGGTGCCGGTGGAGATGGTGCGCCGCATGCGGTCGGAGCTCACCTTCCGCACGATCGTGACCGGCTACGGGCTGACCGAGGCCACCGGCATCGCCAGCATGTGCCGGCACGACGACGACCCCGAGACCATCGCCACCACCTCCGGCCGGGCCATCCCCGACGTCGAGGTGGTGGTGGTCGACGACGCCGGCACGCCCGTGCCGGCCGGCGAGCCGGGCGAGGTCGTGGTGCGGGGCTACAACGTGATGGCCGGCTACTTCGGCGACCCGGGGGCGACCTCGGCGACGATCGACGGCGACGGCTGGCTGCACACCGGCGACGTCGGGGTGATGGACGAGCGGGGCAACCTGCGCATTACCGACCGCACCAAGGACATGTTCGTCGTGGGCGGGTTCAACGCCTACCCGGCCGAGATCGAGAACATGATGATAGAGCACCCGGCGGTCAGCCAGGTGGCGGTCATCGGCGTGCCCGACCACCGGCTGGGCGAGGTCGGCCGGGCCTACGTGGTGCCCCGGGACGGCGCCACCGTCGACGAGGCGGCGCTCATCGCTTGGTGCCGGGAGCGGATGGCCAACTACAAGGTGCCCCGCTCGGTCGAGGTGGTCGACGCCCTGCCGCTCAACGCCGTCGGCAAGGTGCAGAAGTTCGTGCTGCGGGAGCTCAGCCGGGCCGGAACGACCGCTTGAGCTGGCGCAGGAGCGCCTGGTCGCCGGCCCACTGCGACTCGGGGGCCTGGTAGTAGAGGGCGTAGCCCTTGCCGCCGGTCACGAAGCCGAGGTTGGCGACGTGGAGGCGGGGGTTGTTGCCGTAGCGGAACTCCCACAGGGCCGCGTTGTAGTCGCGGTAGGTGGCGGGGGCGATGCCGATCTCCTGGTAGCCGGGGTGGCGGCGGGCGAAGCTCTGCGCCTGGTTGCGCCAGTCGGCCGTCGGGTCGTCGCCGGGCGTGGCGGTCCAATCGACCCGCAGGTAGGCGCCGGTCTTCGGGTTGACGAAGTCGATGCGCGGCCCGCCCGCCGGCCGGACCTGCCAGTCGCGGGGGTAGCCGAGGGTGTAGGCGCCGCCCCCGCCGCGGTAGATCCGCCAGTCGGCGGGGATCGCCCCGTCCGCCACGGTCGTGGTCGGCGCCGCCGTGGTGGCGGTCGGCCCCTGGGCGGCCGTGGTCGGGGCCAGCGTGGTGGCGTTGCCGGTGCCGCCGGCGTTCGGGTCGCCGCCCCCGCCGTCGCCGGCGGACCGGAGCACGATCACGACGGCCACGAGCAGCAGCACGGCCGCCGCCGCGGCCGCCACGAGGCCCGGGCGCGGCCGGGACCGCCGGGGCCCCTCGTAGCGGCGCCGCGGCGCGTCCACGGGCGGGAACGCCGCGGCCGCCCCGGCCGCCAGCGCGGCCCGCTCGCCGCCCGGCGGTCCGGGCGCCGGGGCGGGCGCCGGCGGGACCGGCGGGGCGGCCGGCACCGCCGTGGGCGTGGCGTCCTGCGGCACCGCCGGCGGCGCCGCAGGAACGACCGGCGCGGCCGGCGGGACCGGGGCGCGGGCATAGGCGGCGGTGGCGTCCCTGCGGTCGGGACCGGCGACCCGGCGTAGGGCGGCGCGGGTCTCGGCCGCCGTGGCCCGGATGTCGGGGTCCTTGGTGAGCAGGCGGGCGATCAGTCCCGTCAGCGCGCCCGGGCTGCCCGCGGGGCGGGGCTCGCCGTTGACCACCGCCGACGCCGTGGCCAGGGCCGAGTCGCCGAGGAACGGCGGTTCGCCCTCGGTGGCGTAGTACAGCATCGCCCCCAGCGCCCAGAGGTCGGCCGCCGGGCCGACCTCGGCGCCCCGGGCCTGCTCGGGCGCCATGTACGACGGCGACCCGACGATCAGCCCCGTCATGGTCAGCCGCGACTCGTCGCGGATGCTCGCCACCCCGAAGTCGGTCAGCTTGGCCCGGTCGCCCGGCAGCACCAGCACGTTGGCGGGCTTGGCGTCGCGGTGCACGATCCCCACCCGGTGGGCCGCCTCCAGCGCAGTGAGGACGTCCAGCCCGACCCGGGCGGCCCGGGGGTGGCCGAGCGGGCCGTCCTCGACCAGCTGGGACAGGCTCGGCGCCTCGACCAGCTCCATCACCAGCCAGATGGCGCCCGCCTCCTCGACCACGTCGTAGACGGTGACGACGCAGGGGTCGTTGAGGGCCGCCGCGGCCCGGGCCTCGCGCATCGCCCGGGTGCGCACCCGGTCGGCGTCCTCCAGGCCCGACGCCAGCTCGACCTGCTTGACGGCCACGGGCCGGCGCAGCCGGGTGTCGGTGCCCCGGTAGACGGTCGACCGCCCGCGCCCGAGGGCCGGTCCCAGCTCGTAGCGGTCGGCCAGCGGCCCGGGCGGCGTCGGGGTCGGGTGCGGCGTCGGGTCCATCAAGCGACCCAGTATGGCGGCTCCCCCGGGGCGCAGATCGCGCCCGCGGCCTCGACCATGCGGGCCAGCTGTTCGGGGGCGGTGGCGATGCGCTCGACGACCGGCTGCTCGGCCTGGACCGCGGCCACCAGCCGGTCCTCCAGGTCGTCGGCGGCCACGTCTGGACCGGCCGCGTCCCACACGTGGACCGGGACGGCCACGCCCAGCGCGGCCGCCGCCTCCTGGACCGCGGCCGACGCCGGGTCGAGGGCGTCGAGCACCGCCAGCACCGCCCGGGCCGGGTCGCGCCGGCGGGCCACCGCCGCGCACGCCACGGCCAGACCCGGCGGGTCGGGCTCGACCACCGCGACCGACCCCAGCACCGAGGTGGGGAAGGTGCGGGCGATCCAGTAACCGGCCGTGCCGCCCGGGGCGGCGACCAGCCCGCCGGCCCCCAGCGCCCGGCTGTAGGCCAGCGTGACGCGGGTCGGCGCCACCGGGGTGCCGGCCGCCTCCCAACCCGCCTGCGTGACCGCCGCCAGCGCGGTGCGCAGCGGCGGCATCGGGATCTCCTGCGCCGGGCGGGCCCAGCGCTCGGACAGCCACGACAGCGCGGCCGGCGGCACCTCGACCGCGGGCGCCAGGCGCCAGGCCACATCGGGCACCTCGCCGTCGACGCCCGTGGCGACGATCAGGTCGGCGTCGGCCAGCCCGCCCAGCGCGAAGTCCCGGGCCTGGAGCCCGGCCGTGGCCAGGTGGTGGCGGCTGCGCCAGTCGAAGACGCCCTTGGCGCCCCAGGTGTTGAGCACGCCGACGTGGGCGGCGGCGGCCAGGCCGTGCAGGCCCGGCACGCACCCGGCCCGCACCACCCCCGGCCCGGCCAGCACGACCGGGCGCCGGGCCGCGGTCACGGCCGCCACGACGTCGTCGTCCAGCGGCTGCCAGCGGTCGGGGCCCGGGGGCGGGGCGGGGAGGGGAACCGCCGGTGCGGGCCCGCCGGGGTCGAGGTCGAGGCGCACGGCCGCGGGCGGGCCGCCGGCGGCCGCCGCGGCCAGGCCCGGCAGGACGTCGGCGAGGCCGGCGGCGCCGGTCACGACCACGGGGTCGGCACGGTCGGCGGCGCCCCCGATCAGCACCACGCCGCCGGCGTCGCAGATCGCGGCCGCCCGGCCCACGACCACGCCGTGGGCCCGGGCCAGCAGCGGCGCCACCGCCGGCGGCGCGGGCACGACGTCCAGCCCGCCGCCCGGGGCGCCGTAGGCGGCGTCCACCCCGGCGACGCGCAGCACCCGGCGGGCCAGCGCCCCCAGCGTCGGCTCACGAGGCGAAGGCACGCTCGACGATGTCGTGGAGGTCGGCCAGGGGCAGCCGCTCGCCGGCCGCCGGCTCGTCGGACATCACCGCCGGGTCGAGCACCTGGTAGGCCGAGATCAGCCCGGAGAACAGCCGCGCCAGCACCTGGGGGTCGCCGTCCCGGAACGTGCCGTCGTGCTGGCCCCGGGCGAACAGGTCGGCCTGGAGCCCCATCGACTCGTCGTAGTTGGCGGCGATGGCGGCGTCGGCCCGCCGGTCGGCCGACATGCTGGTGGCGCTGGAGTAGCGCAGGTACAGCCGGCCGAACCGGGGATGGCGGCGGAAGAACCCCACCTCGAAGTCGACCAGGCGGTGCAGCTGCTCGACCGGCGTGCCGCGGCCGGGCCGCAGCGCCTCCCGCAGGCCGGGCATGAACTCGTCGCCCCGGCGCACGAAGATCTGCCGGAACAGGTCGTCCTTGTTGTCGAAGAACGAGTACACCGACCCGACCGAGAACTCGGCCAGCTCGGCCACCTCCTTGAGCGTGGCCTCGTGGAAGCCCTTGCGGCCGAACACCTCCTCGGCCGCGTCGAGCAGCTGGCCCCGCGACAGGTCATGGTGCTGGAGGCGGCGCTGCTCCCGCCGGCTGAGCTTGTCGACCCCCGCGCGTGCCATGACGGCCCAGTCTACGCGGCCGCGGGTCAAGAACTGAACCGTCGTTCAGAAACCCGTAAACGCCGTGTTCGCCTCGGCGCCCGGCTCCCCGTGGGCCGTGTCGCACAGCCGGGCCTGGCCCTCGGCGATCTGGCCGCCGGAAATGCCCTCCAGCGCCGCGAACGGGCCGCACTGGTTGCCGACGATCCACACGTGGATCATCGGCGAGCTGCGGAACCGGAAGGTCCCGCCGGGGCAGGGCTGGTCGGGTGGGACGATCGGCCCGACGGTCCAGGCGTTCTCCTGCCCCGCGAAGCACAGGTTGTCGTGGATGTGCCACTGCACCAGCGGCCCGCCGACGTCGGGCACCTTGTCGAGCGGCACCGACGACGGGAGCATGTACATGGCCGCCACCAGCTTGGGGGGCTGGCCGGGGGTCATCTGGTAGACGAGCGACTCGGGCTTGTCGGGGTCGAGCGTGTCGTGGTCCTCGATGAGCGGCCAGTTGATGAGGTGCTCGAAGCCGGTGAAGCCGTCGCCGATCGTGTGCCAGCCCCGGGCCTCGGCGACGGCCGGGTCGGCGAACTGGGGCAGCCGCTGGATCGTGCGGGTGACCACCGCCTCGGCCGACGCCTGCTCGGCCGGCGTGACGCCGGGGACGCCGCCCAGGTCGACCGGCAGCTTCCCCGTGTACGGCTGGGGCGCCAGCGCGTTGGACGGGTGGTCGTGGTCCATGCCCGGCATGGCGCCCATGTCATGGGGGCCGCCGCCGTGGTGGGTGGCGCCGTGTGCCGGGTCGCCCCCGGCGGCTCCGCCGTGCTCGTGGCGGTGGCCGCCGGCGCTGACGACGCCCGGCACGACCAGCGCCAGGGCGGCGATGCCGGCCACGCCCACCAGCGTCGGGTGGGGCCGGGCCACCCAGGTGCCCGGGCGGGCCAGCGCGGCCAGCGCCAGCACGACCGCCAGCGCCGCCAGCGCGGCGGCCAGCGTGTCGGCGAAGCCCGGGCCCTCGGCCGCCTCCAGCCCGGCCACGAAGCCGATGCCGGTCGTCTTGGCCAGTGCCCACCCGGCGACGGCGGTGCCGCTGAGCGCCACGCCGGTCAGGCTCACGGCCCAGCCCGACCGGACCAGCGCGATCGTCCCCCACGCCAACTGGGCCGCGGCGGTCAGCGCGAACACGACCGCCAGCGCGGTCTCCTCGGCGTGGGACACGGCGGCCGTGGCGTGGACGGCCCCGGCCACCAGCGAGGCCACCGCCGCCACCCGCAGCACGCCGGGCACGGGGGCGGGGCGCGCCCGCGGGGGACCGCCCGGCCCGGCGGGCCTCGCCGGCGGCTCGGCCTCCGCCCGCGGGCGTGGCTGCATCACCTGGGCCTCGTACGCGTTCATCCGTCACTCCCCCCAGCAACTCGCGACGGCGAACGAGGTTACTCGCGCCGGGTCAGCGCCTTATGAGGCAGCGGGCGCGCCGTGGGCCGTGTCGCAGGCCTTGGTCTGCCCGGCGGCGATCTGGCCGCCGCCGATGCCCTCGAGGGCGGCGAACGGGCCGCACGTGTTGGGCGTCAGCCACACGTGCACCATGGGCGCGGGCTTGTCGAACCGGAAGGTGCCCGGCCGGCACGGCGCCGGCGGGTCGGCCACCCCCGCCACGACCCAGGCGTTCTCGGCGCCGGCGTAGCAGAGGTTGTTGTGGATGTGCCACTGCATGAGCTTCCCGCCGATGTCGGGCACCTTGTCGAGCGACACCGACGACGGGAGCATGTACATGGCGGCGACGAGCTTGCGCGACCGGTCGGGCTGGACCTGGTAGACGAGCGACTCGGGGTGGTCGGGATCGAGGACGTCGTGGTCGTCGATCAGGGTCCAGTTGACCAGGTGCTCGAACTGGCCCGGCGCGAAGGCGTCGTGGATCGAGTGGTAGCCCTTGGTCTGGGTCGCCTCGAAGTCGGCGAACTGGGGCAGCCGCTTGATGGTGCGGGTGACGAGGGCCTCCGCGTCCTTCTGCTCCTTGGCGCTGACCCCGGCGACGCCGCCCAGGTCGACGGGCAGCTTGCCGGTGTAGGCCTTGGGCGCCACCACGGCGGCGTCGTGGCCGTGGTCCATGCCGGGCATGGCGCCCATGTCGTGCTCGCCGGCCGCGTGGTCGTCGCCCGCGGCGCCGTGCTCGTGGTCGCCGCCCGCGGCTCCGTGCTCGTGGTTGTGGCCGCCGGCGCTGACCATGCCCGGCACGGCCAGCGAGAGCGCGGCGATGCCGGCCACGCCCACCAGCGCGGGGTGGGGCCGGTGGACCCAGGCGCCCCTGCGGGACACCGCGACCAGGGACCCGATGATCGCCACGCCGGCCAGGATCGCGGCCACGGTGTCGGCGAAGCCGGGGCTCTCGGCCGTCTCGAGACCGGGGATGAAGCCGATGCCGGTCGTGCGGCTGAGCACCCAGCCCCCGATGGCCGCCCCGTTGACGCCCAGGCCGAGCAACGTGATGTTCCAGCCCGAGCGCACCAGGGCGAGCGCCCCCCAGCCGATCTGGGCGGCGGCGGTGACGGCGAAGATCACGGCGACGGTCTTCTCGCCGGAGTGGGCACCGACGCACGTCGCGTGGATGGCGCCGGCGGCGAGGGAGGCGACGGCGGCGGCCCGGAGCGCCCCGGGGACCGTCGTGGTGGCGGCTCCGGGCTCGCCAGGGTCCGACGTCGTAGCGGGCGCGGGCTCGGTCGGCTCGAACGGTTTCACGGTGGTGACTCCCCGGAGGCGGCGGCTAGCGGACCAACCTAGCGGGTCCCCGGGCGGACTTGAACCACGGTCAGGGAGAATCTGACGGGTATTCAGCCGGGGAAGTCGCCGGCGTGGATGCGCATCTTGCGCAGCAGCGCCGTGATCTGGTCGAGCTCCTGGTCGTTCAGCCCGGTCAGGCCGAAGCCGGTGGCGCTGACGGCCCCGGTGGCCTTGTCGACGACGCGCCGGCCCTCGTCGGTGATGGCGGCCAGCGTGGTGCGGCGATCGGTGGGGTGGGCCATGCGGCACACGAGGCCCTGGGCCTCGAGCCGGTCGATGATGTTGGTGACGCTGGTGGGGTGGAGCATCAGCCGGCCACCCATCTTCCCGAGCGGCAGCGAGCCCTGGCGGCTGAAGGCCAGCAGCACCAGCGCCTCGTAGCGGGCGAAGGTGAGGTCGAAGGGCCGGAGCGCATCGTCGACCGCGGCCAGGATGAGCTGCTGGGCCCGCATGATCGACGTCGTGGCGGACATGGCCGCCGGCGCCGCCCAGTCACGGGCCTCCCACTGACGGCGGGCCTCGGCGATGGCGTCGAAGTCCAGCGGACGAGAACTGGGCACGGCGGCATCCTATGTCGGATGTCCAGAGGTCGGATGACCGTTCGTTGAAAATCCTTCTTTCGGACGTGAATTTGTCGGACTATTTACTCTCGGTAGACAGATACTAGGAACTCCTAGTAGCCTCGCGATCGTGCCTGATGGGGGGAAGGATCGTCTCGGGGTCGTGCCGGCGCGCGTGACCGAGCCGCGCGCGTTGCACCGGCCTGTGCACCCCGTCCGCATCGTGACGGCGGCCAGCCTGTTCGACGGCCACGACGCCGCCATCAACGTGATGCGGCGCATCCTCCAGTCCCAGGGCGTCGAGGTCGTCCACCTGGGCCACAACCGCTCGGTCGACGACGTGGTGCGGGCCGCGGTCGACGAGGACGTCCAGGCCGTCGCCGTCAGCTCCTACCAGGGCGGTCACCTGGAGTACTTCCGCTACCTGGTCGACCGGCTGGCGGAGGAGGGTCGTTCCGACGCCGCGGTGTTCGGCGGGGGCGGCGGGGTCATCGTGCCCGCCGAGATCGCCGAGCTCCAGGCCTACGGCATCACCCGCATCTTCTCGCCCGAGGACGGCCAGCGCCTCGGGCTGGCCGCGATGGTGAACACGATCGTGTCCGCCTGCGACGTCGACCTGGCCGTCGATGCCCCCACCACGGCCGACGACGTGCTGGCGGGCGATCGCCGGGCCCTGGCCCGCACCATCACGGCCATCCAGGGCGGCACCCTCGGTCGTCACCTCCTCGACGACCTCCGGGCGGCCGCCCGCCGCCGACCGGTCCCGGTGCTCGGCATCACCGGGACCGGCGGCTCCGGCAAGTCGTCGCTCACCGACGAGCTGGTCCGCCGGCTGCGCCTCGACTACGACGACAAGCTGCGCATCGCGGTCGTGGCCGTCGACCCCACCCGGCGCCGGGGCGGCGGGGCCCTGCTCGGCGACCGCATCCGCATGAACGCGGTCGACCACCCCAACGTCTTCTTCCGGTCCCTGGCCACTCGGGGCTCCGGCGCCGAGGTCCCCGAGCACATCGAGGACGTCGTGGCCGCCTGCCGGGCCTCCGGCCACGACGTCGTGATCGTCGAGACGCCGGGCATCGGCCAGGGCGACGCCGGCATCGTCGACCTCGTCGACGTCTCGCTCTACGTGATGACCCCCGAGTTCGGGGCGGCCAGCCAGCTCGAGAAGATCGACATGCTCGACTTCGCCGACGCGGTGGCCATCAACAAGTTCGACCGGCGGGGCGCCGAGGACGCGCTGCGGGACGTGCGCCGCCAGTTCCAGCGCAACCGCGAGTCGTTCGGCCGCGCCCTCGACGACCTGCCCGTCTTCGGCACCATCGCGGCCCGCTTCAACGACGATGGCGTCACCGCCCTCTACCAGCACCTGCGGGCGGCGCTGGCCGAGCACGGGCTCCCCTCCGCCGGCGGCACCCTGGCCCAGGTCGCGGGCCGGGTGCCGACCGGCGTGACCACGATCGTGCCGCCGGCCCGGGTGCGCTACCTGGCCGAGGTGGCCGAGACCGTGCGCGGGTACCACGCCCGGACGGCCGAGCAGGTCGACGTGGCCCGCCGCCACCAGGCGCTGCGCACGGCCAGCGACCTGCTCCACGAGGCCGGCGCCCCGACCGAGGACGTCGAGGCGCTGCTGGCCACCGCCGAGCACGACCTCGGCGCCGACTCCCACGCCCTGCTCGACGGCTGGCCGGCGACCGTGGTCGAGTACACGGGCGACGAGCACGTCGGGCGGGTGCGCGACCGCGAGGTCCGCACCGCGCTCACCCATGAGTCGCTCGCCGGCACCAAGGTGCCGAAGGTCGCGCTGCCCCGCTTCGGCGACGACGGCGACCTGCTGCGCTGGCTACGTGACGAGAACCTTCCCGGACGGTTCCCGTTCACGGGTGGGGTCTTCGCCTTCAAGCGCGAAGGCGAAGACCCCACACGCATGTTCGCCGGCGAGGGTGACGCGGTCCGCACCAACCGGCGCTTCCACCTGCTGGCCGCCGGGCAGCCCGCCACCCGGCTGTCGACCGCGTTCGACTCGGTGACCCTGTACGGCTTCGACCCCGACGAGCGGCCCGACATCTACGGCAAGGTCGGGAACTCGGGCGTCTCGATCGCCTCCGTCGACGACATGGCCGCCCTCTACGACGGCTTCGACCTGTGCGACCCGTCCACGTCGGTGTCGATGACGATCAACGGGCCGGCGCCCGCCATCCTGGCCATGTTCTTCTGCACCGCCATCGACCAGCGGCTGGCGCGGTTCGAGGAGACCAATGGCCGGCCGCCGACGGAGGACGAGGCGGCCGAGGTGGCGGCGTGGGTGCTGCACAACGTGCGGGGCACGGTGCAGGCCGACATCCTCAAGGAGGATCAGGGCCAGAACACCTGCATCTTCTCCACCGAGTTCGCGCTGCGGATGATGGCCGACATCCAGGAGTGGTTCATCGACCGCGGCGTGCGCAACTTCTACTCGGTGTCGATCTCCGGCTACCACATCGCCGAGGCCGGCGCGAACCCCCTGACCCAGCTGGCCTTCACGCTGGCCAACGCCTTCACCTACGTCGAGGCCTACCTGGCCCGGGGCATGGCGCTCGACGACTTCGCCCCCAACCTGTCGTTCTTCTTCAGCAACGGCATGGACCCCGAGTACGCGGTGCTGGGGCGGGTGGCCCGGCGCATCTGGGCGATCGCCATGCGGGAGCGCTACGGCGGCGACGAGCGGGCCCAGAAGCTGAAGTACCACATCCAGACCTCGGGGCGGTCGCTGCACGCCCAGGAGATGGACTTCAACGACATCCGCACGACGCTGCAGGCGCTGATCGCCGTCTACGACAACTGCAACAGCCTGCACACCAACGCCTACGACGAGGCGGTCACCACCCCCTCGCCGGCGTCGGTGCGGCGGGCCGTGGCCATCCAGCAGATCATCAACCGGGAGTGGGGCCTCGCCGGCAACCACAACCCCAACCAGGGGTCGTTCGTCCTCGAGGAGCTGACCGACCTGGTCGAGGAGGCGGTGCTGGCCGAGTTCGACCGGCTGGCCGAGCGGGGCGGCGTGCTGGGGGCGATGGAGACCGGCTACCAGCGGGGCCGCATCCAGGACGAGTCGATGCTGTACGAACAGCGCAAGCACGACGGCTCGCTGCCGATCGTGGGGGGCAACACGTTCCTCGACCCGGCCGCCCCGCCGTCCGATGACGGCGACGGCGACGGCGCCGGTGGCGGCTTGGCCCTGGCCCGGTCGACCGAGGAGGAGAAGCAGGCGTGCCTGGCCCGGCGGCGGGAGTTCCAGGCCCGCCACGGCGAGGAGCGGCCCGCGGCGCTGGAGCGGCTGCGCCGGGCGGCGCTCGGCGGCGACAACCTGTTCGCGGTGCTGATGGACGCGGTGCGCTGCTGCACGCTCGGCGAGATCACCGACGCCCTGTTCGAGGTGGGCGGTCGTTACAGGCGGACGGTCTGACAGGGTCGGGCCCGGCTCCCCACGGGCCCGACCCCGCCCGCCGCGCTGGCCGGCAGGCCGCAGATGGCGCAGGTCAGGGGCGCTCGAGGATCACGACGTCGTGGCGGGACCGGCGCTCGCGCACCCGGTCGGGCTCGGGCAGCGCCCGCAGGGCGGCGATGGCCGGCTCGACCACCTCGGCCCAGGTGTCGTCGGGCAGGTCCCAGAAGATCGACCACTCGCGCTCCTCGATGCGGCGGGCGGTGTCGGCGGGAGACCCGTCCTCGCGGTGGGCGACGGTGGGGACGGTGATGACGTGGCGCAGGCCGGCCCGGCGGGCGTCCTCGACCACGTGGCCGGGGGTGTCGCGGCGGGGGCGGAGCACGTCGGTGGCGGAGAAGACGATCTCGGTGATGCCGTCGGGATCCCAGCGCCCGAGCGACGGGATGACCGCCACCCGGCCGCCCGGCGCCACCGCCCGGGCCGCCTCCGCCAGGAAGGCGGGGATGTCGGGCACCAGCTGGAGGACCCAGGCGACCAGGGCGTTGGGCACCGAGGCGCTCGCGACGGGCAGGTGGTAGCCGTCGGCCAGGGCGACGCACGGGCCGAGCCGCTCCCGGGCCCGGGCCAGCATCGGCAGCGACAGGTCGACGCCGACGACCGGGTGGCCGGCGGCGGCCAGGGGCGCCGCCACGACCCCGGTGCCCACGCCGACCTCGAGCACGGGGCCCGGCCGGAGGTGGGCGAGGACGGGCCCGGCCAGGTCGAGGCCCCGCTGGAGACCGCCCCGGGTCTCGTCGTAGCGGTCGGCGATGCGGTCGAAGCGGATCGATTCCGCCATCGCCCCA